>NZ_JBJQLJ010000008.1:0-185620 GCF_046486385.1 Escherichia sp. WS33
CAAGAGGCCCGAAGGTCCCCCTCTTTGGTCTTGCGACGTTATGCGGTATTAGCTACCGTTTCCAGTAGTTATCCCCCTCCATCAGGCAGTTTCCCAGACATTACTCACCCGTCCGCCACTCGTCAGCAAAGCAGCAAGCTGCTTCCTGTTACCGTTCGACTTGCATGTGTTAGGCCTGCCGCCAGCGTTCAATCTGAGCCATGATCAAACTCTTCAATTTAAAAGTTTGATGCTCAAAGAATTAAACTTCGTAATGAATTACGTGTTCACTCTTGAGACTTGGTATTCATTTTTCGTCTTGCGACGTTAAGAATCCGTATCTTCGAGTGCCCACACAGATTGTCTGATAAATTGTTAAAGAGCAGTGCCGCTTCGCTTTTTCTCAGCGGCGCGGGGTGTGCATAATACGCTTTCCCGCTACAGAGTCAAGCATTTATTTTTGCTTTCTCTGTCGGAATTCTCAGGAGAACCCCGCTGACCCGGCGGCGTGTTTGCCGTTGTTCCGTGTCAGTGGTGGCGCATTATAGGGAGTTATTCCGGCCTGACAAGAGGAAATTTAAAATAATTTTCTGACCGCGCATTTTTTCAGCAAAAGCCCCGTTAATGTGCCATAAAACAAGCAATTTGCCGTTTTTGCAACCGTAATCACACTTCCTGGTGGCATACTAAGGAGGAATAAAAAGAAAAAGGAAGATTAGTAATGCCTTTAAGCGCACAACAGTTAGCTGCACAGAAAAACCTTTCGTATGTTCTGGCTGAGAAGCTGGCGCAACGCATCTTAAAAGGTGAATATGAACCCGGCACCATTTTGCCTGGTGAGATTGAGCTGGGCGAGCAATTTGGAGTGAGTCGTACAGCGGTACGCGAAGCGGTCAAAACGTTAACGGCAAAAGGGATGGTTTTACCGCGACCGCGAATTGGTACCCGGGTCATGCCACAATCAAACTGGAATTTTCTTGATCAGGAATTGCTTACCTGGTGGATGACAGAAGAGAACTTTCATCAGGTCATCGATCACTTTCTGGTTATGCGTATCTGTCTGGAGCCGCAAGCTTGCCTACTGGCTGCAACGGTTGGCACCGCGGAACAGAAGGCGCATCTCAATACGTTAATGGCCGAAATGGCGGCATTAAAAGAGAACTTTCGCCGTGAACGCTGGATCGAAGTCGATATGGCCTGGCATGAGCATATCTATGAAATGAGCGCCAATCCGTTTTTGACCTCATTCGCCTCGCTATTCCATTCGGTTTATCACACTTACTTCACGTCAATTACCAGCGACACAGTGATAAAGCTGGATCTGCACCAGGCGATTGTCGATGCGATTGTCCAAAGCGATGGCGACGCGGCATTTAAAGCTTGTCAGGCGCTGCTACGCTCACCTGATAAGTGACAACCCGATAACAGGACATTGAATGAGCGATAAAAAGAAGCGCAGTATGGCGGGTTTGCCGTGGATCGCGGCGATGGCCTTCTTCATGCAGGCACTTGATGCCACTATTCTGAATACCGCCTTACCCGCAATCGCTCATAGCCTTAATCGTTCTCCTCTCGCGATGCAATCAGCCATCATCAGTTATACGCTGACGGTGGCGATGCTTATTCCGGTAAGCGGATGGCTAGCCGATCGCTTCGGTACGCGTCGCATTTTTACCCTTGCCGTGAGTCTGTTCACATTGGGTTCTCTGGCCTGCGCACTTTCTAATTCGCTACCACAGCTGGTTGTCTTCCGGGTTATTCAGGGGATAGGCGGCGCAATGATGATGCCTGTTGCTCGGCTGGCCTTACTGCGCGCTTATCCTCGTAATGAACTTCTTCCAGTATTGAATTTTGTCGCCATGCCGGGTCTGGTGGGGCCAATTTTAGGCCCCGTTCTTGGCGGCGTGCTGGTCACCTGGGCAACCTGGCACTGGATATTTTTAATCAATATCCCCATAGGTATTGCGGGCCTTCTTTACGCGCGCAAACATATGCCCAATTTCACCACCGCACGACGCAGATTCGATATCACTGGCTTTTTGCTGTTTGGCCTCAGCCTTGTTCTCTTCTCAAGCGGAATAGAGCTATTCGGGGAAAGGATTGTCGCCAGCTGGATTGCCTTGACGGTAATTGTCACCAGCATCGGGTTACTGCTTCTCTATATTCTCCATGCGCGACACACGCCAAACCCATTAATTTCATTAGATTTATTTAAAACCCGCACTTTCTCGATCGGTATCGTAGGCAATATTGCAACCCGTCTGGGGACCGGTTGTGTACCGTTCCTTATGCCATTGATGTTACAGGTAGGATTTGGTTATCAGGCGTTTATTGCCGGCTGTATGATGGCACCGACAGCGTTAGGTTCCATTATTGCAAAATCGATGGTTACCCAAGTCTTACGTCGTCTGGGCTATCGCCATACGTTAGTGGGGATCACGGTGATTATTGGGCTAATGATCGCTCAGTTCTCTTTGCAATCACCGGCAATGGCGATATGGATGCTGATCTTGCCGTTGTTTATATTAGGGATGGCTATGTCGACGCAATTTACCGCGATGAATACCATCACACTTGCCGATCTGACCGATGACAACGCCAGCAGCGGTAACAGTGTTCTGGCGGTCACGCAGCAACTGTCGATTAGTTTAGGCGTTGCTGTAAGTGCGGCCGTCCTTCGCGTTTATGAAGGGATGGAAGGCACAACGACTGTCGAACAATTCCACTATACGTTTATCACGATGGGCATTATTACTGTTGCTTCAGCAGCAATGTTCATGCTTCTGAAAACAACCGATGGTAATAATTTGATCAAAAGACAGCGTAAATCTAAGCCGAACCGCGTTCCATCAGAATCGGAGTAAGTTGTAATCGTTGTTGCTGAAGGGTCGGCTGGGTTATCCGATGGATGAGTACATCAATCGCCAGCTCCCCCAGTTCATCTTTCGGTTGGTGGATAGTGGTTAATGGTGGCGTCATAAAGCTTGCCAGTTCGATATCGTCATAGCCAATCACCGCGATATCCTGCGGAACCTGTAACTCTGCCTGATATAACGCCTGGTAAACGCCAACAGCCATAGCGTCATTTCCGGTAAAGACGGCCTGAGGACGCAGCGGATGTGATAACAGTTGGCGCATGGCGTCAAACCCGCCGTTAAATTCAAAATCACCAGTGACTTCATAGCCATCAGGAATGCTGAGACCCGCACGTTTCATCGCCGCCCGATAACCTTCCAACCGCAGGCGCGCCGGAGTTTTATCCAGCGGACCGGTAATACAGGCGATACGGGTATGACCTTTATCGATCAGATATTGCGTTGCTAAGTCTCCGCCCAGCAACGAGTTATCCTGAATAAGATCGCTGTCGCCATCGAACGGAGCCCAGTCCATCATCACAGTAGGCACTGTCGGATAACGTTGCATGATTTCACGCGAAGGTTGATGCGTTTCGGTGCACAGTAACAGCAAGCCATCAACGCGTTTTTGCATCAGCGTTTCCAGATTGCGATTCATCCGCTGTTCATCGCCTTCGGTATTGCAAAGGACGAGACTATAACCGCGTTCGAAGCAGCTGCGTTCAACGCCACGCACCAGTTCTGAATAGAAAGGATTGGTACTGGCAGTGATCAACATGCCAATGGTATGTGTTTGATTGAGTTTGAGGCTACGCGCCAGGGCTGATGGCGCGTAATTGAGTTCTTTAATCGCCGCTTCAACTTTGGCGGAAATCGCTTCACTGACGAAGCGATCTTTATTGATAACGTGAGAAACTGTTGAGGTAGAAACGCCCGCCAGGCGGGCAACATCTTTCATTGTAGCCAAGCGTCACCTCTGCCTGTCTAAAAATGCGTCGATCTCTTCACGCCACGGTACGGAAGGTTGTGCGCCTTTACGTGTTACGGCAATCGCAGCGGCAGCATGGGCAAACCGAATCGCCTCTGGCAATGGTTTTTCTTCCAGCAACGCCGTGATTAACGCGCCGTTAAAGGTATCTCCGGCAGCAATGGTATCGACAGCCTGCACCCGGAATCCAGGAACGCGCTGACCTTCACCATTCACGCTAGCCCATACACCACGACTTCCTAAAGTAATCAGTACAGTACGGATACCTTTTTCATGCAGTACCTGCGCCGCCTTCGCTGCATCTTCATCATTTTCAACACGAATACCGGTGAGCTTTTCTGCTTCCGTTTCGTTTGGCGTAATAATGTCCACCAGCGCCAGCAGTTCGTCAGGAAGTTCGCGAGCCGGAGCCGGGTTAAGCGCAACGATAGTCTTATTTTGATGGGCGATTTTCGCCGCTGCCATCACACTTTCGAGTGGTGATTCCAGCTGCATTAATAATGCTGACGCGTTGGCAATACGCTCACGTTGCGCTTCCACCAGCGCCGGGGAAAGGGCAGCATTAGCGCCGGCATGAATACCGATGACATTCTCACCTTCGCCATTAACAAAAATCAGCGCCACACCTGTTGATTCGCCTTTGATCACGCTGACCGGAGTAATATCAATGTTATCAGTGGCGAGCTGCTGGCGAACGCTCTCACCAATGCTGTCATCACCCGTACAGGCAATAAACGCGATATTCGCACCGCTACGCCCAGCAGCCACAGCCTGATTCGCGCCTTTGCCGCCAAATGCAACCTGATAGTGGTTACCGGTTACGGTTTCGCCTGGAGTAGGAAAAGATTGAAGATTAAGAATGTGGTCAGCATTAATGCTGCCAAGAACAACGAGGCTGCCTGCGTTTTGCATATTCGGGATGTCCATAAAATGCGCCACCGTGTTAGGGTGGCGCGTGCCCTGCTTTTCTTTATATTACACGTTCATCTGTCGATGACGTATTTATGTCACCATCAGGTCATACAACCTGATTAAAACTACTGCTTAACAACCAGTTTCAGATCAACCGGATACTTAGCCTGAACTTTCTCGCCTTTCAGCACTTTATCTGCGGTTTCGACGCCTTTCGCGCCAATCTGATCGGGTAGCTGAGCGATAGTCGCTGCTAGTTTGCCATCATTCACCGCTTTTTCGCCATCCGGTGTACCGTCAAATCCGACGACCATCACATCCGATTTACCGGCAGTTTGCAGTGCGCGCAGCGCGCCCAGCGCCATTTCATCATTCTGCGCGAATACAGCCTGAACATCCGGATGAGCGGTCAACAGGTTCTGCATTACGTTCAAACCTTTAGTGCGATCAAAATCTGCTGGCTGGCTGGCAAGAACATTAAACTTGTGAGCAGCAACGGCCTGCTGGAAGCCTTCGCCACGTTCACGGGCTGCGGATGTACCAGCAATGCCTTGCAGCTCGATAACTTTGGCACCTTCACCCGCTTTCTTCGCGATGTAATCACCGGCGATTTTGCCACCCAGTACGTTATCAGAAGCAATGTGGCTCACCACTTCACCTTTCGTTGCCTGGCGGTCAAGAGTGATAACCGGGATGTTCGCCTGGTTAGCCATCTTCACAGCATTACCTACTGCGTCGGAGTCGGTCGGGTTAATCAGCAGAATTTTGGTGCCGCGAACGGTTAAGTCCTGCACGTTCGCCAGCTCTTTCGCCGGGTTGTTCTGGGAGTCCAGCACCACCAGGTTATAGCCAAGCTTATCCGCCTCTTTCTGCGCGCCATCTTTCAGCGATACAAAGAACGGGTTGTTAAGCGTGGAGACCACCAGCGCGATGGTGTCTTTTGCCATCGCATTCGCACTGACGGTGGCGCTTAGCGCAACAGCGGAAACCAGGGTAGCCAGTTTTTTCATGTTCATATTCAAGATGTCCTGTAGTCGTTATTACTGCTTTTTGTTGTCTACCAGCACCGCCAGCAAAATCACCACCGCTTTGACGATCATCTGGTAATAGGAGGAAACACCTAACAAATTCAATCCATTATTAAGGAAGCCAAGAATTAATGCGCCGATCAACGTCCCAACAATGCGACCTTTTCCGCCCGCCAGACTCGTACCGCCCAGAACCACCGCAGCAATAGCATCCAGCTCATAGCCAGTCCCCGCCGTGGGTTGTGCGGAGGAGAGACGCGCCACTTCAATGATCCCGGCCAGCGATGCCAGCAGACCACAAAGAGAATAGACGATGATTTTGATTTTATTGACGTTGATACCAGAAAGACGCGTTGCCGCTTCGTTGCCGCCCAGCGCGTAGATGTAACGCCCCAGACGCGTGTGATGCAGCATGTACCAGGCCGCGAGGAAGACAATCCCCATGATCCAGACTGGCGTCGGTACGCCCAGCGGACGACCAATACCAAACCAGCCAAACAGATCGGCGTTCTCAGTAAAGCCGGTATTCACTGGGCTACCGTTGGTATAAACCATGGTCACGCCGCGCAGTAAAAGCATCATAACCAGCGTAGCGATAAACGCCTGAACGCGACCTTTCGCTACAATCACCCCGGTTACCGCACCAATTGCGGCACCTAACGCGAGAGCGGCAGCGACAGCCACCAGCGCATTGACTTCAATGCCGACGATAGATGCAGCAACTGCGCCGGTTAGCGCCAACAGAGAACCTACAGACAAGTCGATGCCCGACGTCAGGATCACCAGCGTCATCCCGACCGCCATAATGGCGTTCACCGAGGTTTGCTGGAGAATATTGAATAAGTTATTGATGGTGAAAAAGTTCGGGCTTAACGTCGAGACAATCGCGATCAGCACCAGCAGAGCGATAAGCGATTTCTGCTCCATCAGCCACGCTTTCGTGAAATAACGGCGACCAGAGACAGTCTGGGTTGTCATTTTTTTACTCCTGATTCACGCGATTAAGCTTGCCCACAGCGGCAGCCATTAACACTTCCTGGGTGGCCTGCTCACGAGTAAATTCCCCGCTGAGATGCCCTTCATGCATGACGATGATGCGATCGCTCATGCCTAATACTTCTGGCATCTCCGATGACACCAGAATGATGCTCAAGCCATCGGCTTTGAACTGGTTAATCAGTTGATAGATCTCTTTTTTCGCGCCGACATCTACGCCACGGGTAGGTTCATCAAGGATCAACACTTTGGGGCGTGTCATCAGACCGCGGGCAATCGCCACTTTTTGCTGATTGCCACCGGAAAGCAGACCAATTGCCTGTTCCATCGACGGTGTTTTCACATTAAACAGACGAATGAAATCACTCACAGCCTGCTGTTCATCGGCATGCTTCAAACTGCCGCCAGCGCGGCTGAAGTAGCGCAGCGCTGTCAGCGACATGTTCTCTTTTACTGACATGCCCAACACTAAACCGTCACGTTTACGGTCTTCGGAGATATACACAATGCCGCTTGCCAGGCCATCCTGCGGTGAACGGGTAACGACTTCATGCCCATCCAGGGTGACGTAACCGCTGGTGCGCGGTAGTGCGCCGTAGAGCACTTTCATCAGTTCGGTACGACCTGCGCCCATCAAACCAGAGACGCCAAGAATTTCGCCTTTGCGTAAAGTAAAAGAGACATCGTTAACGCCAGGTCCGCAGAGATTATCGACTTTCAGGCGGATATCTCCCGGCGCTTTGTCCAGGTGTGGATATTGATCTTCTAGCTTGCGGCCCACCATCATCTCAATCAGCGAATCTTCGGTCAGTGATGCCACTTCGCGCTCAGCAATAAATTGCCCGTCACGAAAAACGGTAACGTCATCGCAAATCTCGAAGATTTCTTTCATGCGGTGGGAGATATAGACAATACCGCGGCCTTGCGATTTCAGCTCGCGTATGACGCGGAACAGGGATTCGGTTTCGGTATCGGTCAGCGCATCGGTCGGTTCATCCATAATGATGACTTTCGACTCAAAGCTCAGCACTTTGGCGATTTCAACCATTTGCTGGTCACCGATGGAAAGATCGCCCACCAGCTTGTCGCTTTTAAAGCGCAGGTTAAGTTTAGCCAGCAATTTATCCGCTTCGGCATACATGGTTTTCCAGTCAATTTTGCCAAAGCGATTAACAAACTCACGACCGAGGAAAATGTTTTCGGCAATGGTCAACTGCGGGATCAGGTTCAGTTCCTGATGGATAATCCCAATCCCGGCTTCCTGGGAAGATTTCGGCCCGGTAAATGTCGTTTCTTTCCCCAGCCATAAAAGCGTGCCGGCATCGCGAGCATAGATACCAGTAAGCACTTTCATCATGGTGGATTTACCCGCGCCGTTTTCGCCCACCAGCGCCATCACGCGGCCCGGATAGACATTTAACGCTGCGCCCGAGAGGGCTTTTACGCCCGGGAAGGCTTTATCGATGCCTTTAAGCTGAAGTAATGCTTCCATGACGGCCTCAGAACGTCACGCCAGCACAGAGAATGATATTCGCATACGGAGAACATTCTCCGCTGCGAATTACCGCCTGACTTTCTGCGGTTTGTTGTTTGAATTGTTCATGCGTGGTGTAACGAATTTCAATGGTATTTCCCTGGTGTTTTTGCAGCTGCTCAAGGTGAGTGAGCAACGTTTCGTGGAGTTGCGGATTATGTTGTTTGATCTCTTCCGCGATAATGGCAGCCTCGACCTGCATTTCATTTGTGACGACGCCCAGCACCTGCATAAAAGAAGGTACACCCTGGGTTAATGCCATATCGATACGCGTTGTACTTTTGGGGATGGGTAAACCAGCATCACACACCACCAGCGTATCGGTATGTCCCAGACGGGAGATCACCGATGAAATATCAGAATTAAGAACGGTGCCTTTTTTCATTTTTTTCTCCATCAGCGAAACGTTTCGCTGACCCGCAGTTTAATCCTGACTGAGTTGGGAAAACCATCGTGACGTTACGGAAATGTGATCAACCTCGAAACGTTTTACATGGTGATTAACCATGAAAACAAAAACGCCCCCTTATGGAGAAAGGAGGCGTCTGGCGTTAGATTTCGACCTGAGTACCCAGTTCGATAACCCTGTTTGGCGGAATTTCAAATTGATCTGGTGCACGCAGCGCATTACGTTGCAGCAGCAAGTACAGCTTGCCGCGCAGACGCAAATACCACGGGCGTTTGCCGAGGATCAACGACTCATGCGACATAAAGAAGGAGGTTTCCATCATCCGGCAACTTAATCCTTCCAGACCGCAGCGGTGGAAAACTTCTTCCACGTTTGGCGTTTCTCGCCAACCATAACTTGCCACCACGCGCCAGAAAGTGGGCGACAGTTGTTCAATCTGTACCCGACGGACATTATGGACATATGGCGCGTCTTCGGTACGCAGAGTTAACAGAATCACCCGCTCATGCAATACCTTGTTATGTTTAAGGTTATGCATCAGCGCAAAGGGAATGACGTTGATTGCACGCGACATATACACCGCGGTCCCGGGCACGCGAACAGGCGGTGATTTCTCCAGCGAAGCAATCATCGCTTCCAGAGAGTTACCATGTTCATGCATCCGCCGCAGCAAGCGGAAACGCTCGCTCTTCCAGGTGGTCATCACGATAAACATCACAGTACCGAGGCTCAATGGCAACCAGCCGCCGGAGAGCAGTTTATCGAGGTTAGCGGTGAACAATGGAATATCGACACAAAGGAAAGCAATCAGGATCAGCGCAACAAAATACTTATTCCAGTGCCAGTTCTGACGTGCCACGGTAGTCGAGAGAATAGACGTCAGCACCATGGTTCCGGTCACCGCAATCCCGTACGCCGCCGCCAGGTTGCTGGAGTGCTCAAAGCTGACAATCACAATCACGACCGCGACATAGAGCATCCAGTTCACAAACGGAATATAGATTTGCCCTGACTCCATTTCGGAGGTGTGAATAATGCGCATCGGCGACAAATATCCCAGACGTACCGCCTGACGCGTCAATGAGAAGACGCCAGAGATAACCGCCTGCGAGGCAATTACCGTCGCCAGTGCGGCGATGATCAGCAGCGGGATCAGCGCCCAGTCCGGTGCCAACAGGAAGAACGGGTTCTTAATCGCTTCCGGGTTCTTTAACAACAGCGCTCCCTGACCGAAGTAATTAAGGGTCAAGGAAGGTAATACGACGGTGAACCACGCCAGGCGAATAGGGAACTTACCAAAGTGCCCCATATCAGCATACAGCGCCTCGACCCCCGTAATCGACAACACCACTGCCCCTAATGCAATAAAAGAAACCGTTTTGTATTCAAGGAAGAAATGCACCGCCCACATTGGATTCAGCGCATGCAGCACTTCCGGGTTAGCAATAATGCTACGTAACCCCAGTCCTGCCAGAATCAAAAACCAGGTCAGCATGATCGGCGCAAACAGCTTACCGACCATAGCCGTGCCATGTTTTTGAATCATAAATAATAAAGTGAGAACGATAATTGAGAGGGGAACTATCCAGGTATCCAGCTGCGGGGCGACGATTTCCAGACCTTCAATGGCTGACATCACCGAAATAGCGGGTGTTATGACGACTTCACCATAGAAAAAGCTGCCGCCGATTAGCCCCATAATCACCAGCATTGATGTGGTTCGCGCCGACGTATTACGCCCGGCAAGCGACATCAACGTCAGGATCCCCCCCTCACCGGCGTTATCTGCCCGCATCACGAAGGTGAGATATTTAATGGAAACCACAAAGATTAGCAGCCAGAAGATCAGCGATAAAAAGCCAAACACGGCATCGCGTTCAACGCCAAAACCAAACTGGCCGGACAAACATTCACGAAGTGTATATAACGGGCTGGTACCAATATCGCCGTAGACAACTCCAATCGCCGCGAGGGTAATCGCGGGCAATGATTGCTTATTATCAGTGCTCATAGACTAGTCTTTCGTTGAAATATGAAATGTGTGCTTAGTCCCTTGGCCCACAAAAAAGCGCACAGTATGCACGATTAACGGCAAAATCGTACTCCTAAATGCGGCCACATTAACCTGGCTCAAAGAAAAATACCCCCCCTTTGAGACTATTTTAGCCACCAGCAAGAAACGTCTATACTCGCAATTTACGCAGAACTTTTGACGAAAGGACGCCACTTCATTATGGCTCACCCTCATTTATTAGCGGAAAGAATTTCCCGCCTGAGCAGTTCGTTGGAAAAGGGGCTTTATGAACGTAGCCACGCCATCCGCTTGTGTTTATTAGCGGCATTAAGTGGTGAAAGTGTGTTCCTCCTTGGCCCGCCAGGTATTGCCAAAAGTTTGATCGCCCGGCGCTTAAAATTCGCCTTTCAGAATGCCCGCGCGTTTGAATATCTGATGACCCGCTTCTCCACGCCGGAAGAAGTTTTTGGTCCCCTTTCTATTCAGGCGCTAAAAGATGAAGGGCGCTATGAACGTTTAACCAGCGGTTACCTGCCGGAAGCAGAAATTGTCTTTCTGGATGAGATCTGGAAAGCGGGCCCGGCAATTCTTAATACCTTGCTCACCGCCATTAACGAGCGCCAGTTCCGCAACGGTGCACACGTAGAAAAAATCCCGATGCGTCTGCTGGTGGCGGCCTCCAACGAGCTGCCGGAAGCAGACAGCAGTCTGGAAGCGTTATATGACCGCATGCTGATTCGTCTGTGGTTAGATAAAGTGCAGGATAAAGCGAATTTCCGCTCCATGCTGACCAGTCAACAGGATGAAAACGACAATCCGGTTCCTGATGCCTTGCAGGTCACAGATGAAGAATATGAACGCTGGCAGAAAGAGATTGGTGAAATTACGCTGCCCGATCATGTATTTGAGCTGATTTTTATGCTGCGCCAGCAACTGGATAAATTACCGGATGCGCCTTATGTCTCGGATCGTCGCTGGAAAAAAGCGATCCGCTTATTGCAGGCCAGCGCCTTTTTTAGCGGTCGCAGTGCTGTTGCCCCGGTAGATCTCATTTTGCTGAAAGATTGCCTGTGGTATGACGCGCAAAGCCTGAATTTGATACAACAACAAATTGATGTATTGATGACCGGTCACGCCTGGCAACAGCAAGGGATGTTGACTCGCCTTGGCGCGATTGTGCAACGTCACCTGCAACTCCAGCAGCAACAAAGCGATAAAACAGCCTTAACGGTAATTCGTCTGGGCGGCATTTTCAGCCGTCGTCAGCAGTATCAACTTCCTGTTAACGTTACTGCTTCCACTCTGACTCTGCTGCTGCAAAAACCGTTAAAATTGCATGATATGGAAGTGGTTCATATCTCCTTTGAGCGTAACGCGCTGGAACAGTGGCTGAGTAAAGGTGGTGAAATTCGCGGCAAACTGAACGGTATCGGCTTTGCCCAGAAATTGAATCTGGAAGTGGATAGCGCCCAACATCTTGTTGTACGCGATGTAAGTTTACAAGGCAGTACGCTGGCACTTCCCGGTTCATCGGCTGAAGGTCTGCCAGGTGAAATAAAACAACAACTGGAAGAGCTTGAAAGTGACTGGCGCAAGCAACACGCTTTATTCAGCGAACAGCAAAAATGTCTGTTTATCCCTGGCGACTGGTTAGGTCGCATTGAAGCCAGCCTACAGGATGTCGGCGCACAGATTCGCCAGGCACAACAATGCTAACGCTGGATACGCTTAATGTGATGCTGGCCGTCAGCGAAGAGGGATTGATCGAAGAGATGATCATCGCGCTGCTGGCCTCACCGCAGCTGGCAGTCTTCTTTGAAAAATTCCCACGACTGAAGGCGGCAATCACTGATGATGTTCCCCGCTGGCGTGAGGCGCTGCGCAGTCGGCTGAAAGATGCCCGAGTCCCGCCGGAACTCACCGAAGAGGTGATGTGCTATCAGCAAAGCCAGCTCCTCTCCACGCCGCAGTTTATTGTGCAGCTACCACAGATCCTGGACTTACTGCATCGTCTGAATTCCCCATGGGCAGAACAAGCCCGACAGTTGGTTGATGCTAACAGCACGATCACTTCAGCGTTACATACGCTTTTCCTCCAGCGTTGGCGTTTAAGTCTGATCGTGCAAGCAACGACGTTAAATCAACAGCTATTAGAAGAAGAACGCGAACAACTGTTAAGTGAAGTTCAGGAACGCATGACGCTGAGCGGACAACTTGAACCGATTCTCGCAGATAACAATACCGCAGCTGGTCGTCTGTGGGATATGAGCGCCGGTCAGCTTAAACGTGGCGACTATCAGTTGATTGTGAAATACGGTGAATTTCTTAACGAACAGCCGGAACTGAAACGCCTGGCAGAACAGCTGGGGCGTTCCCGGGAAGCCAAATCAATACCGCGTAACGATGCGCAGATGGAAGCCTTCCGCACCATGGTGCGCGAACCGGCAACTGTTCCTGAGCAGGTTGATGGTCTGCAACAAAGCGATGATATTTTACGTCTCCTGCCGCCAGAACTGGCGACACTAGGGATAACGGAACTGGAGTATGAGTTTTACCGTCGGCTGGTGGAAAAACAGTTGCTCACCTATCGCCTGCACGGTGAGTCGTGGCGTGAAAAAGTGATCGAACGTCCGGTGGTACATAAAGATTACGATGAACAGCCGCGCGGGCCGTTTATTGTCTGTGTGGATACTTCCGGCTCAATGGGCGGCTTTAATGAACAGTGTGCGAAAGCGTTCTGCCTGGCCTTGATGCGCATTGCTCTCGCTGAAAACCGGCGCTGCTATATTATGCTATTTTCCACCGAGATCGTCCGTTATGAGCTTTCAGGCCCACAAGGCATCGAACAAGCAATCCGTTTTTTAAGCCAGCAGTTTCGTGGCGGCACCGATCTTGCCAGTTGTTTTCGCGCCATTATGGAACGCTTGCAAAGCAGGGAATGGTTTGATGCCGACGCGGTGGTGATTTCTGATTTTATCGCTCAGCGGTTGCCTGACGACGTGACGAGTAAAGTGAAAGAGCTGCAGCGGGTACATCAGCATCGCTTTCATGCCGTGGCGATGTCGGCACACGGCAAACCCGGCATCATGCGCATTTTCGATCATATCTGGCGCTTTGATACCGGGATGCGAAGCCGCCTGCTCAGACGCTGGCGGCGATAAATTATTACAGCAGAGAAGGGACGTTCTCGCGAACAGCAGCTGGCCATACACCACACTGAACCTGGCCGATATGCGGCAGTTGCAGCAGCAGCATGGTCAAACGAGACTGGCCGATACCGCCGCCGATGGTCTGCGGCATTTCACCGCGCAGCAGCGCCTGATGCCACTCCAGCTCCAGACGATCTTCATCACCGGTCAGCGCCAACTGATGCTTCAACGTGTCGGCATCCACGCGGATCCCCATGGAAGAAAGCTCAAACGCATCTTCCAGTACAGGGTTCCACACCAGAATATCGCCGTTCAGACCCGCATGACCCAGCTCTGACGGGGTGCTCCAGTCATCATAATCCGGTGCGCGCACGTCGTGGCGATGACCATCGCTCAGCTTGCCGCCAATCCCGACAAGGAATACCGCGCCAAGATCTTTCGCTATCGCCCGCTCACGCCCTTTGGCATCGAGATCCGGATAACGAGACAGTAACTCCTGGCTGTGTACGAAGTGGATCTGATCCGGCAGGAACGGTGCCAGGCCA
Source organism: Escherichia sp. WS33 (assembly GCF_046486385.1). Taxonomy (NCBI): domain Bacteria; kingdom Pseudomonadati; phylum Pseudomonadota; class Gammaproteobacteria; order Enterobacterales; family Enterobacteriaceae; genus Escherichia; species Escherichia sp. WS33. Next base: position 14,410 of record NZ_JBJQLJ010000008.1, read on the forward strand.
AACTCTTCGCTAACCGCAGCTTCGGTTGCTTTAATTCCCGCCCAGATCGCCTCTACCGTGCTTTTCAGAGTCGAGAATTGACGCTCACCGTCGCCCATTACGCGTTCCCAGTCCCACTGGTCAACATAGACCGAGTGCAACGGAGAAAGACGGTCTTCATCGGGGCGAAGGGCTTTCATGTGCGTGTACAGTCCTTCGCCCGCGCTGAAGTCGTGTTGCCCTAAGGTCTGACGTTTCCACTTCGCCAGTGAATGAACCACTTCGAACTGGGCATCAGGCAGAGCTTTCACTTTTACCTGCACCGCTTTTTCACAGCCCGACAAGTTATCCTGCGTGCCATCCCCCACACGGCTAAGAATCGGCGCCTGGACTTCGATCAGCCCCAGACGTTCTTCCAGTTGGCGAGAAAAGTGAGATTTCACGAAGCTAATTTGGCGTTGTTTGGCAATGTAAGCGGTTTTCATTTTTTATACTCCTGCGTCCTGTTGCTTATGATTAAGCAACAAAAACCGACACACATGCAATAATCATTCAATAAAAAGCCTAACACACTTTTGATTCATTAAAAAAGAAGGCTAAAATAGAATGAATCATCAATCTGCATAAGAAAATCCTATGGAAAATTATCTGATCGACAATCTGGACCGTGGCATCCTGGAAGCATTAATGGGCAATGCGCGCACCGCTTACGCCGAACTGGCGAAACAATTTGGCGTCAGTCCGGGGACGATTCACGTTCGAGTAGAGAAAATGAAGCAGGCGGGGATCATTACCGGGGCGCGTATTGATGTCAGCCCGAAGCAGCTCGGTTATGACGTAGGCTGCTTTATCGGCATTATATTAAAGAGCGCCAAAGACTACCCTTCCGCGCTGGCAAAGCTGGAAAGCCTTGATGAAGTCACTGAAGCCTATTACACAACCGGCCACTACAGCATCTTTATAAAAGTGATGTGCCGTTCGATCGACGCTCTCCAGCATGTACTTATCAACAAGATCCAAACAATTGATGAAATTCAGTCCACCGAGACATTGATCGTCCTGCAAAACCCGATCATGCGTACCATCAAGCCATAATCGGCTTTTTTAATCCCATACTTTTCCACAGGTAGATCCCAACGCGTTCACAGCGTACAATACGCCACTCTTAATAAAGGTGGCGGTTTATGGCAGATATCACTCTTATCAGCGGCAGCACCCTCGGCGGTGCCGAATATGTAGCAGAACACCTGGCTGAAAAGCTGGAAGAGGCGGGTTTTACCACCGAAACGCTGCACGGTCCGCTGTTGGAAGATTTATCTGCCTCGGGGATCTGGCTGATTATCAGCTCCACCCACGGTGCCGGAGATATTCCGGACAACCTTTCTCCTTTCTATGAAGCATTGCAGGAACAGAAGCCCGATCTTTCTGCGGTCCGCTTTGGCGCAATCGGTATTGGCAGTCGTGAATATGACACCTTTTGTGGGGCTATCGATAAACTCGAGGCAGAACTCAAAAATTCCGGTGCAAAACAGACAGGCGAAACACTGAAGATCAACATTCTTGATCACGACATTCCGGAAGATCCGGCAGAAGAATGGCTGGGATCGTGGATTAATTTACTCAAATAAGTATACAGATCGTGCGATCTACTGTGGATAACTCTGTCAGGAAGCTTGGATCAACCGGTAGTTATCCAAAGAACAACCGTTGTTCAGTTTTTGAGTTGTGTATAACCCCTCATTCTGATCCCAGCTTATACGGTCCAGGATCACCGATCATTCACAGTTAATGATCCTTTCCAGGTTGTTGATCTTAAAAGCCGGATCCTTGTTATCCACAGGGCAGTGCGATCCTAATAAGAGATCACAATAGAACAGATCTCTAAATAAATAGATCTTCTTTTTAATACCCAGGATCCCAGGTCTTTCTCAAGCCGACAAAGTTGAGTAGAATCCACGGCCCGGGCTTCAATCCATTTTCATACCGCGTTATGCGAGGCAATCACCATGTTTTATCCGGATCCTTTTGACGTCATCATCATTGGCGGGGGTCATGCAGGCACCGAGGCCGCGATGGCCGCGGCGCGTATGGGTCAACAGACTCTGCTTTTGACACACAATATCGACACTCTGGGGCAGATGAGCTGCAACCCGGCGATCGGCGGTATTGGGAAGGGACATCTGGTAAAAGAAGTGGATGCACTCGGCGGTCTGATGGCGAAAGCGATCGATCAAGCGGGTATCCAGTTTAGGATACTAAACGCAAGCAAAGGACCGGCGGTTCGCGCTACCCGAGCTCAGGCGGATCGTGTGCTCTACCGTCAGGCGGTACGTACGGCGCTGGAGAACCAACCGAACCTGATGATCTTCCAGCAGGCGGTTGAAGATCTTATTGTCGAAAACGATCGCGTGGTCGGTGCTGTTACCCAAATGGGACTGAAGTTCCGTGCCAAAGCCGTCGTGCTCACCGTTGGGACGTTCCTCGACGGTAAAATTCATATCGGTCTGGATAATTACAGCGGTGGCCGTGCTGGTGATCCGCCGTCCATTCCGCTTTCTCGCCGTTTGCGTGAACTGCCGCTGCGCGTTGGTCGTCTGAAAACCGGGACACCACCGCGTATTGATGCTCGAACTATCGACTTTAGTGTGCTGGCGCAACAGCATGGCGATAACCCAATGCCGGTATTCTCGTTTATGGGCAATGCGTCCCAGCATCCCCAGCAGGTGCCGTGTTATATCACTCATACCAACGAGAAAACCCATGATGTGATCCGCAGTAACCTCGATCGTAGCCCAATGTATGCAGGGGTGATCGAAGGTGTCGGCCCACGCTACTGCCCGTCGATCGAAGACAAAGTCATGCGCTTCGCCGACAGAAATCAGCATCAGATCTTCCTTGAACCGGAAGGACTGACCTCTAATGAAATTTATCCGAACGGTATCTCCACCAGCCTGCCGTTCGATGTGCAGATGCAAATCGTCCGCTCTATGCAGGGGATGGAAAACGCGAAGATCGTGCGTCCGGGTTATGCCATTGAGTATGACTTCTTCGATCCTCGCGACCTGAAACCGACGCTGGAGAGCAAGTTTATCCAGGGGCTGTTCTTTGCTGGTCAGATTAACGGCACTACCGGTTACGAAGAAGCCGCTGCGCAAGGTTTGCTGGCCGGTCTTAACGCTGCCCGTCTGTCTGCTGACAAAGAAGGTTGGGCTCCGGCACGTTCTCAGGCGTATCTCGGCGTACTAGTTGATGACCTGTGCACTTTAGGAACCAAAGAACCGTATCGTATGTTTACTTCGCGCGCAGAATATCGTCTGATGCTACGCGAAGATAATGCGGATCTGCGTTTGACTGAAATCGGTCGTGAACTGGGCCTAGTGGATGACGAACGTTGGGCGCGCTTTAACGAGAAACTTGAGAATATCGAGCGTGAGCGTCAGCGTCTGAAATCGACCTGGGTAACCCCGTCGGCGGAAGCTGCAGCCGAAGTGAATGCTCACCTGACTGCGCCGCTTTCCCGTGAAGCCAGTGGTGAAGATCTGCTGCGTCGTCCGGAAATGACTTATGAAAAATTAACCACGCTGACGCCGTTTGCCCCTGCATTGACAGACGAACAGGCGGCGGAACAGGTTGAGATTCAGGTTAAATACGAAGGTTATATCGCGCGCCAGCAAGATGAGATCGAAAAGCAGCTGCGTAACGAGAACACCCTGCTACCCGCGACACTGGATTACCGCCAGGTATCCGGTCTTTCTAACGAAGTGATCGCCAAACTTAACGATCACAAACCAGCCTCTATCGGCCAGGCTTCGCGTATTTCTGGCGTCACGCCTGCGGCCATCTCCATTCTGCTGGTGTGGCTGAAAAAACAGGGTATGCTGCGTCGTAGCGCATAACGCATTAAAAATGCCTGGTAAGCACCCGCTTACCAGGCAACGCATCAAGAACAGGTAATCACCGTGCTCAACAAACTCTCCTTACTGCTGAAAGACGCAGGTATTTCGCTTACCGATCACCAGAAAAACCAGCTTATTGCCTACGTGAATATGCTGCATAAATGGAACAAAGCGTACAACCTGACTTCGGTCCGCGATCCTAATGAGATGCTGGTACGCCATATTCTCGATAGCATTGTGGTGGCACCGTATCTGCAAGGTGAACGGTTTATCGATGTCGGCACCGGACCAGGACTGCCAGGCATTCCACTCTCTATCGTGCGTCCTGAAGCCCATTTCACTCTGTTGGATAGCCTTGGTAAACGCGTGCGTTTCCTTCGTCAGGTGCAACATGAGCTTAAACTGGAGAATATTGAACCAGTACAGAGCAGGGTAGAAGAGTTTCCTTCAGAGCCGCCATTTGATGGCGTAATTAGCCGCGCTTTTGCCTCTCTGAACGATATGGTGAGCTGGTGCCACCATCTTCCTGGTGAGCAAGGCCGTTTCTACGCGCTGAAAGGGCAAATGCCGGAAGATGAAATCGCTTTGTTGCCCGAAGAATATCAGGTCGAATCAGTGGTTAAACTTCAGGTTCCAGCCCTGGATGGCGAACGTCATCTGGTGGTGATTAAAGCAAATAAAATTTAATTTTTATCAAAAAAATCATAAAAAATTGACCGGTTAGACTGTTAACAACAACCAGGTTTTCTACTGATATAACTGGTTACATTTAACGCCACGTTCACTCTTTTGCATCAACAAGATAACGTGGCTTTTTTTGGTAAGCAGAAAATAAGTCATTAGTGAAAATATCAGTCTGCTAAAAATCGGCGCTAAGAACCATCATTGGCTGTTAAAACATTATTAAAAATGTCAATGGGTGGTTTTTGTTGTGTAAATGTCATTTATTAAAACAGTATCTGTTTTTAGACTGAAATATCATAAACTTGCAAAGGCATCATTTGCCAAGTAAATAAATATGCTGTGCGCGAACATGCGCAATATGTGATCTGAAGCACGCTTTATCACCAGTGTTTACGCGTTATTTACAGTTTTTCATGATCGAACAGGGTTAGCAGAAAAGTCGCAATTGTATGCACTGGAAAAATATTTAAACATTTATTCACCTTTTGGCTACTTATTGTTTGAAATCACGGGGGCGCACCGTATAATTTGACCGCTTTTTGATGCTTGACTCTAAGCCTTAAAGAAAGTTTTATACGACACGCGGCATACCTCGAAGGGAGCAGGAGTGAAAAACGTGATGTCTGTGTCGCTCGTGAGTCGAAACGTTGCTCGGAAGCTTCTGCTCGTTCAGTTACTGGTGGTGATAGCAAGTGGATTGCTGTTCAGCCTCAAAGACCCCTTCTGGGGCGTCTCTGCAATAAGCGGGGGCCTGGCAGTCTTTCTGCCTAACGTTTTGTTTATGATATTTGCCTGGCGTCACCAGGCGCATACACCAGCGAAAGGCCGGGTGGCCTGGACATTCGCATTTGGCGAAGCTTTCAAAGTTCTGGCGATGTTGGTGTTACTGGTGGTGGCGTTGGCGGTTTTAAAGGCGGTATTCTTGCCGCTGATCGTTACGTGGGTTTTGGTGCTGGTGGTTCAGATACTGGCACCGGCTGTAATTAACAACAAAGGGTAAAAGGCATCATGGCTTCAGAAAATATGACGCCGCAGGATTACATAGGACACCACCTGAATAACCTTCAGCTGGACCTGCGTACATTCTCGCTGGTGGATCCACAAAACCCCCCAGCCACCTTCTGGACAATCAATATTGACTCCATGTTCTTCTCGGTGGTGCTGGGTCTGTTGTTCCTGGTTTTATTCCGTAGCGTAGCCAAAAAGGCGACCAGCGGTGTGCCAGGTAAGTTTCAGACCGCGATTGAGCTGGTGATCGGCTTTGTTAATGGTAGCGTGAAAGACATGTACCATGGCAAAAGCAAGCTGATTGCTCCGCTGGCCCTGACGATCTTCGTCTGGGTATTCCTGATGAACCTGATGGATTTACTGCCTATCGACCTGCTGCCGTACATTGCTGAACATGTACTGGGTCTGCCTGCACTGCGTGTGGTTCCGTCTGCGGACGTGAACGTAACGCTGTCTATGGCATTGGGCGTATTTATCCTGATTCTGTTCTACAGCATCAAAATGAAAGGCATCGGCGGCTTCACGAAAGAGTTGACGCTGCAGCCGTTCAATCACTGGGCGTTCATTCCTGTCAACTTAATCCTTGAAGGGGTAAGCCTGCTGTCCAAACCAGTTTCACTTGGTTTGCGACTGTTCGGTAACATGTATGCCGGTGAGCTGATTTTCATTCTGATTGCTGGTCTGTTGCCGTGGTGGTCACAGTGGATCCTGAATGTGCCGTGGGCCATTTTCCACATCCTGATCATTACGCTGCAAGCCTTCATCTTCATGGTTCTGACGATCGTCTATCTGTCGATGGCGTCTGAAGAACATTAATTTACCAACACTACTACGTTTTAACTGAAACAAACTGGAGACTGTCATGGAAAACCTGAATATGGATCTGCTGTACATGGCTGCCGCTGTGATGATGGGTCTGGCGGCAATCGGTGCTGCGATCGGTATCGGCATCCTCGGGGGTAAATTCCTGGAAGGCGCAGCGCGTCAACCTGATCTGATTCCTCTGCTGCGTACTCAGTTCTTTATCGTTATGGGTCTGGTGGATGCTATCCCGATGATCGCTGTAGGTCTGGGTCTGTACGTGATGTTCGCTGTCGCGTAGTAAGCGTTGCTTTTATTTAAAGAGCAATATCAGAACGTTAACTAAATAGAGGCATTGTGCTGTGAATCTTAACGCAACAATCCTCGGCCAGGCCATCGCGTTTGTCCTGTTCGTTCTGTTCTGCATGAAGTACGTATGGCCGCCATTAATGGCAGCCATCGAAAAACGTCAAAAAGAAATTGCTGACGGCCTTGCTTCCGCAGAACGAGCACATAAGGACCTTGACCTTGCAAAGGCCAGCGCGACCGACCAGCTGAAAAAAGCGAAAGCGGAAGCCCAGGTAATCATCGAGCAGGCGAACAAACGCCGCTCGCAGATTCTGGACGAAGCGAAAGCTGAGGCAGAACAGGAACGTACTAAAATCGTGGCCCAGGCGCAGGCAGAAATTGAAGCCGAGCGTAAACGTGCCCGTGAAGAGCTGCGTAAGCAAGTTGCTATCCTGGCTGTTGCTGGCGCCGAGAAGATCATCGAACGTTCCGTGGATGAAGCTGCTAACAGCGACATCGTGGATAAACTTGTCGCTGAACTGTAAGGAGGGAGGGGCTGATGTCTGAATTTATTACGGTAGCTCGCCCCTACGCCAAAGCAGCTTTTGACTTTGCCGTCGAACACCAAAGTGTAGAACGCTGGCAGGACATGCTGGCGTTTGCCGCCGAGGTAACCAAAAACGAACAAATGGCAGAGCTTCTCTCTGGCGCGCTTGCGCCAGAAACGCTCGCCGAGTCGTTTATCGCAGTTTGTGGTGAGCAACTGGACGAAAACGGTCAGAACCTGATTCGGGTAATGGCTGAAAATGGTCGTCTTAACGCGCTCCCGGATGTTCTGGAGCAGTTTATTCACCTTCGTGCCGTGAGTGAGGCTACCGCTGAGGTAGACGTCATTTCCGCTGCCGCACTGAGTGAACAACAGCTCGCGAAAATTTCTGCTGCGATGGAAAAACGTCTGTCACGCAAAGTTAAGCTGAATTGCAAAATCGATAAGTCTGTAATGGCAGGCGTTATCATCCGAGCGGGTGATATGGTCATTGATGGCAGCGTACGCGGTCGTCTTGAGCGCCTTGCAGACGTCTTGCAGTCTTAAGGGGACTGGAGCATGCAACTGAATTCCACCGAAATCAGCGAACTGATCAAGCAGCGCATTGCTCAGTTCAATGTTGTGAGTGAAGCTCACAACGAAGGTACTATTGTTTCTGTAAGTGACGGTGTTATCCGCATTCACGGCCTGGCCGATTGTATGCAGGGTGAAATGATCTCCCTGCCGGGTAACCGTTACGCTATCGCACTGAACCTCGAGCGCGACTCTGTAGGTGCGGTTGTTATGGGTCCGTACGCTGACCTTGCCGAAGGCATGAAAGTTAAGTGTACTGGCCGTATCCTGGAAGTTCCGGTTGGCCGTGGCCTGCTGGGCCGTGTGGTTAACACTCTGGGTGCACCAATCGACGGTAAAGGTCCGCTGGATCACGACGGCTTCTCTGCTGTAGAAGCAATCGCTCCGGGCGTTATCGAACGTCAGTCCGTAGATCAGCCGGTACAGACCGGTTATAAAGCCGTTGACTCCATGATCCCAATCGGTCGTGGTCAGCGTGAATTGATCATCGGTGACCGTCAGACAGGTAAAACCGCACTGGCTATCGATGCCATCATCAACCAGCGCGATTCCGGTATCAAATGTATCTATGTCGCTATCGGCCAGAAAGCGTCCACCATTTCTAACGTGGTACGTAAACTGGAAGAGCACGGCGCACTGGCTAACACCATCGTTGTGGTAGCAACCGCGTCTGAATCCGCTGCACTGCAATACCTGGCACCGTATGCCGGTTGCGCAATGGGCGAATACTTCCGTGACCGCGGTGAAGATGCGCTGATCATTTACGATGACCTGTCTAAACAGGCTGTTGCTTACCGTCAGATCTCCCTGCTGCTCCGTCGTCCGCCAGGACGTGAAGCATTCCCGGGCGACGTTTTCTACCTCCACTCTCGTCTGCTGGAGCGTGCTGCACGTGTTAACGCCGAATACGTTGAAGCCTTCACCAAAGGTGAAGTGAAAGGGAAAACCGGTTCTCTGACCGCACTGCCTATTATCGAAACTCAGGCGGGTGACGTTTCTGCGTTCGTTCCGACCAACGTAATCTCCATTACCGATGGTCAGATCTTCCTGGAAACCAACCTGTTCAACGCCGGTATTCGTCCTGCGGTTAACCCGGGTATTTCCGTATCCCGTGTTGGTGGTGCAGCACAGACCAAGATCATGAAAAAACTGTCCGGTGGTATCCGTACCGCTCTGGCACAGTATCGTGAACTGGCAGCGTTCTCTCAGTTTGCATCCGACCTTGACGATGCAACACGTAAGCAGCTTGACCACGGTCAGAAAGTGACCGAACTGCTGAAACAGAAACAGTATGCGCCGATGTCCGTTGCGCAGCAGTCTCTGGTTCTGTTCGCAGCAGAACGTGGTTACCTGGCGGATGTTGAACTGTCGAAAATTGGCAGCTTCGAAGCCGCTCTGCTGGCTTACGTCGACCGTGATCACGCTCCGTTGATGCAAGAGATCAACCAGACCGGTGGCTACAACGACGAAATCGAAGGCAAGCTGAAAGGCATCCTCGATTCCTTCAAAGCAACCCAATCCTGGTAACGTCTGGCGGCTTGCCTTAGGGCAGGCCGCAAGGCATTGAGGAGAAGCTCATGGCCGGCGCAAAAGAGATACGTAGTAAGATCGCAAGCGTCCAGAACACGCAAAAGATCACTAAAGCGATGGAGATGGTCGCCGCTTCCAAAATGCGTAAATCGCAGGATCGCATGGCGGCCAGCCGTCCTTATGCAGAAACCATGCGCAAAGTGATTGGTCACCTTGCACACGGTAATCTGGAATATAAGCACCCTTACCTGGAAGACCGCGACGTTAAACGCGTGGGCTACCTGGTGGTGTCGACCGACCGTGGTTTGTGCGGTGGTTTGAACATTAACCTGTTCAAAAAACTGCTGGCGGAAATGAAGACCTGGACCGACAAAGGCGTTCAATGCGACCTCGCAATGATCGGCTCGAAAGGCGTGTCGTTCTTCAACTCCGTGGGCGGCAATGTTGTTGCCCAGGTCACCGGCATGGGGGATAACCCTTCCCTGTCCGAACTGATCGGTCCGGTAAAAGTGATGTTGCAGGCCTACGACGAAGGCCGTCTGGACAAGCTTTACATTGTCAGCAACAAATTTATTAACACCATGTCTCAGGTTCCGACCATCAGCCAGCTGCTGCCGTTACCGGCATCAGATGATGATGATCTGAAACATAAATCCTGGGATTACCTGTACGAACCCGATCCGAAGGCGTTGCTGGATACCCTGCTGCGTCGTTATGTCGAATCTCAGGTTTATCAGGGCGTGGTTGAAAACCTGGCCAGCGAGCAGGCCGCCCGTATGGTGGCGATGAAAGCCGCGACCGACAATGGCGGCAGCCTGATTAAAGAGCTGCAGTTGGTATACAACAAAGCTCGTCAGGCCAGCATTACTCAGGAACTCACCGAGATCGTCTCGGGGGCCGCCGCGGTTTAAACAGGTTATTTCGTAGAGGATTTAAGATGGCTACTGGAAAGATTGTCCAGGTAATCGGCGCCGTAGTTGACGTCGAATTCCCTCAGGATGCCGTACCGCGCGTGTACGATGCTCTTGAGGTGCAAAATGGTAATGAGCGTCTGGTGCTGGAAGTTCAGCAGCAGCTCGGCGGCGGTATCGTGCGTACCATCGCAATGGGTTCCTCCGACGGTCTGCGTCGCGGTCTGGATGTAAAAGACCTCGAACACCCGATCGAAGTCCCGGTAGGTAAAGCGACTCTGGGCCGTATCATGAACGTACTGGGTGAACCGGTCGACATGAAAGGCGAGATCGGTGAAGAAGAGCGTTGGGCGATTCACCGCGCAGCACCTTCCTACGAAGAGCTGTCAAACTCTCAGGAACTGCTGGAAACCGGTATCAAAGTTATCGACCTGATGTGTCCGTTCGCTAAGGGCGGTAAAGTTGGTCTGTTCGGTGGTGCGGGTGTAGGTAAAACCGTAAACATGATGGAGCTCATTCGTAACATCGCGATCGAGCACTCCGGTTACTCTGTGTTTGCGGGCGTAGGTGAACGTACTCGTGAGGGTAACGACTTCTACCACGAAATGACCGACTCCAACGTTATCGACAAAGTATCCCTGGTGTATGGCCAGATGAACGAGCCGCCGGGAAACCGTCTGCGCGTTGCTCTGACCGGTCTGACCATGGCTGAGAAATTCCGTGACGAAGGTCGTGACGTTCTGCTGTTCGTTGACAACATCTATCGTTACACCCTGGCAGGTACGGAAGTATCCGCACTGCTGGGCCGTATGCCTTCAGCGGTAGGTTATCAGCCGACCCTGGCGGAAGAGATGGGCGTTCTGCAGGAACGTATCACCTCCACCAAAACTGGTTCTATCACCTCCGTACAGGCAGTATACGTACCTGCGGATGACTTGACTGACCCGTCTCCGGCAACCACCTTTGCGCACCTTGACGCAACCGTGGTACTGAGCCGTCAGATCGCGTCTCTGGGTATCTACCCGGCCGTTGACCCGCTGGACTCCACCAGCCGTCAGCTGGACCCGCTGGTGGTTGGTCAGGAACACTACGACACCGCGCGTGGCGTTCAGTCCATCCTGCAACGTTATCAGGAACTGAAAGACATCATCGCCATCCTGGGTATGGATGAACTGTCTGAAGAAGACAAACTGGTGGTAGCGCGTGCTCGTAAGATCCAGCGCTTCCTGTCCCAGCCGTTCTTCGTGGCAGAAGTATTCACCGGTTCTCCGGGTAAATACGTCTCCCTGAAAGACACCATCCGTGGCTTTAAAGGCATCATGGAAGGCGAATACGATCACCTGCCGGAGCAGGCGTTCTACATGGTCGGTTCCATCGAAGAAGCTGTGGAAAAAGCCAAAAAACTTTAACGCCTTAATCGGAGGGTGATATGGCAATGACTTACCACCTGGACGTCGTCAGCGCAGAGCAACAAATGTTCTCTGGTCTGGTCGAGAAAATCCAGGTAACGGGTAGCGAAGGTGAACTGGGGATCTACCCTGGCCACGCACCGCTGCTCACCGCCATTAAGCCTGGTATGATTCGCATCGTGAAACAGCACGGTCACGAAGAGTTTATCTATCTGTCTGGCGGCATTCTTGAAGTGCAGCCTGGCAACGTGACCGTTCTGGCCGACACCGCAATTCGCGGCCAGGATCTCGACGAAGCGCGAGCCATGGAAGCGAAACGTAAGGCTGAAGAGCACATTAGCAGCTCTCACGGCGACGTAGATTACGCTCAGGCGTCTGCGGAACTGGCCAAAGCGATCGCGCAGCTGCGCGTTATCGAGTTGACCAAAAAAGCGATGTAACACCGGCTTGAAAAGCACAAAAGCCAGTCTGGAAACAGGCTGGCTTTTTTTTACGCGTGATCCGTCCTGAAGAGCGTTCACATAGATCCTGCTGATATAAAACACCCCTGTTTTCCCGTTTATTCATTGATCGAAATAAGAGCAAAAACATCCACCTGACGCTTAAATGAAGGTACTGCCTTAATTTTCTGCAGACAAAAGGCGTGACGATGGTCGAAAATGGCACTTTCGTCAGCGGGGATAATCCGTTATTGAACAATTTATCCTCTGTCCATTTCACGATGAAAAAAATGTAGTTTTTTCAAGGTGAAGCGGTTTAAATTCGTTCTCAAATTACAGTCAGGACGCGTATGTTGAATAATGCTATGAGCGTAGTGATCCTTGCCGCAGGCAAAGGCACGCGCATGTATTCCGATCTTCCGAAAGTGCTGCATACCCTTGCCGGGAAAGCGATGGTTCAGCATGTCATTGATGCTGCGAATGAATTAGGCGCAGCGCACGTTCACCTGGTGTACGGTCACGGCGGCGATCTGCTAAAACAGGCGCTGAAAGACGACAACCTGAACTGGGTGCTTCAGGCAGAGCAGCTGGGTACGGGTCATGCAATGCAGCAGGCCGCACCTTTCTTTGCCGATGATGAAGACATTTTAATGCTCTACGGCGACGTCCCGCTGATCTCTGTGGAAACACTCCAGCGTCTGCGTGATGCTAAACCGCAGGGTGGCATTGGTCTGCTGACGGTGAAACTGGATGATCCGACCGGTTATGGACGTATCACCCGTGAAAACGGCAAAGTTACCGGCATTGTTGAGCACAAAGATGCCACCGACGAGCAGCGTCAGATTCAGGAGATCAACACCGGCATTCTGATCGCTAACGGCGCAGATATGAAACGCTGGCTGGCGAAGCTGACCAACAATAACGCTCAGGGTGAATACTACATCACCGACATTATTGCGCTGGCGTATCAGGAAGGACGTGAAATCGTCGCCGTTCATCCGCAACGTTTAAGCGAAGTTGAAGGCGTGAATAACCGCCTGCAACTCTCTCGTCTGGAGCGCGTTTACCAGTCCGAACAGGCTGAAAAACTGCTGTTAGCAGGCGTTATGCTGCGCGATCCGGCGCGTTTTGATCTGCGCGGTACGCTTACTCACGGGCGCGATGTTGAAATTGATACTAACGTTATCATCGAGGGCAACGTGACTCTCGGTCATCGCGTGAAAATCGGCACCGGTTGCGTGATTAAAAACAGCGTGATTGGCGATGATTGCGAAATCAGTCCGTATACCGTTGTGGAAGACGCGAATCTGGCAGCGGCCTGTACTATTGGCCCGTTTGCCCGTCTGCGTCCCGGTGCTGAGTTGCTGGAAGGTGCACACGTCGGTAACTTCGTTGAGATGAAAAAAGCGCGTCTGGGTAAAGGCTCGAAAGCCGGGCATCTGACTTACCTGGGCGATGCGGAAATTGGCGATAACGTTAACATCGGCGCGGGAACCATTACCTGCAACTACGATGGTGCGAATAAATTTAAGACCATTATCGGCGACGATGTGTTTGTCGGTTCCGACACTCAGCTGGTGGCCCCGGTAACAGTAGGCAAAGGCGCGACCATTGCTGCGGGTACAACTGTGACGCGTAATGTCGGCGAAAATGCATTAGCTATCAGCCGTGTGCCGCAGACTCAGAAAGAAGGCTGGCGTCGTCCGGTAAAGAAAAAGTGATTCAGGCCGGGTAATCCGGTCATCTGGGATGAGGAGATAACATAATCTCCCTCCCACAAGCAGTAACTATAAAAATAACCCCACTCTCTACAAGGCTCGGGGCGCCCGAAAAAACGGGCATACAGGTTGACCGACAACGATATAAATCGGAATCAAAAACTATGTGTGGAATTGTTGGCGCGATCGCGCAACGTGATGTAGCAGAAATCCTTCTTGAAGGTTTACGTCGTCTGGAATACCGCGGATATGACTCTGCCGGTCTGGCCGTTGTTGATGCAGAAGGTCATATGACCCGCCTGCGTCGCCTCGGTAAAGTCCAGATGCTGGCTCAGGCAGCGGAAGAACATCCTCTGCATGGCGGCACCGGTATTGCTCATACTCGCTGGGCGACCCACGGTGAACCTTCAGAAGTGAATGCGCATCCGCATGTTTCTGAACACATTGTGGTGGTGCATAACGGCATCATCGAAAACCATGAACCGCTGCGTGAAGAGTTAAAAGCGCGTGGCTATACCTTCGTTTCTGAAACTGACACCGAAGTGATTGCCCATCTGGTGAACTGGGAGCTGAAACAAGGCGGGACTCTGCGTGAGGCTGTTCTGCGTGCTATCCCGCAGCTGCGTGGTGCGTACGGTACAGTGATTATGGACTCCCGTCACCCGGATACCCTGCTGGCGGCACGTTCTGGTAGTCCGCTGGTGATTGGCCTGGGTATGGGCGAAAACTTTATCGCTTCTGACCAGCTGGCGCTGTTGCCGGTGACCCGTCGCTTTATCTTCCTTGAAGAGGGCGATATTGCGGAAATTACTCGCCGTTCGGTAAACATCTTCGATAAAACTGGCGCGGAAGTAAAACGTCAGGATATTGAATCCAATCTGCAATATGACGCGGGCGATAAAGGTATTTACCGTCACTACATGCAGAAAGAGATCTACGAACAGCCAAACGCGATCAAAAACACCCTTACCGGGCGCATCAGCCACGGTCAGGTTGATTTAAGCGAGCTGGGACCGAACGCCGACGAACTGCTGTCGAAGGTTGAGCATATTCAGATCCTCGCCTGTGGTACTTCTTATAACTCCGGTATGGTTTCCCGCTACTGGTTTGAATCGCTGGCAGGTATTCCGTGCGACGTCGAAATCGCCTCTGAATTCCGCTATCGCAAATCTGCCGTGCGTCGTAACAGCCTGATGATCACCTTGTCACAGTCTGGCGAAACCGCGGATACCCTGGCGGGCCTGCGTCTGTCGAAAGAGCTGGGTTACCTTGGTTCGCTGGCAATCTGTAACGTTCCGGGTTCTTCTCTGGTGCGCGAATCCGATCTGGCGCTGATGACCAACGCCGGTACGGAAATTGGTGTGGCCTCCACCAAAGCATTTACCACCCAGCTCACCGTGCTGCTAATGCTGGTGGCAAAACTGTCTCGACTGAAAGGTCTGGATGCCTCCATTGAGCATGACATTGTGCATGGTCTGCAGGCGCTGCCGAGCCGTATTGAGCAGATGCTGTCTCAGGACAAACGCATTGAAGCTCTGGCAGAAGATTTCTCTGACAAACATCACGCGCTGTTCCTGGGCCGTGGCGATCAGTACCCAATCGCGCTGGAAGGCGCATTGAAGCTGAAAGAGATCTCTTACATTCACGCTGAAGCCTACGCTGCAGGCGAGCTGAAACACGGCCCGCTGGCGCTGATTGACGCGGATATGCCGGTTATCGTCGTTGCACCGAACAACGAACTGTTGGAAAAACTGAAATCCAACATTGAAGAAGTTCGCGCGCGTGGCGGTCAGTTGTATGTCTTCGCCGATCAGGATGCGGGTTTTGTAAGTAGCGATAACATGCACATCATCGAGATGCCGCATGTGGAAGAGGTGATTGCACCGATCTTCTACACCGTTCCGCTGCAGCTGCTGGCTTACCATGTCGCGCTGATCAAAGGCACCGACGTTGACCAGCCGCGTAACCTGGCAAAATCGGTTACGGTTGAGTAATCACTATCATAGATAAAAAAGGGCTGCCGACCGGTGGCCCTTTTTTATAACTGACATCAATAAATTCATCTATCTTTCTATATAAATATATTCTGAATTATCATTAATGTCTGATAACAAACTTGATTTTTTACTGTTTAAATAATATTTAAACAATAAATTTATATTTTATTTTTGCGTAATTAATATTATTTTTAGATAAAGCTGTCTCTTTGGTGTACTATTCCTTTGAATCAAAAATACACTTATTAATATAAGTGATGATTCATGGTAAAGGATATATTATATCAATGGAGTTTTTATGAAGCGTAATATTATAGGCGGTGCATTCACTCTGGCATCTCTAATGCTGGCCGGGCATGCACTGGCAGAAGATGGTGTTGTTCACTTCGTCGGTGAAATTGTCGACACTACTTGTGAAGTTACCTCCGATACAGCCGATCAAATTGTCCCACTGGGTAAAGTCAGTAAAAATGCATTTTCAGGTGTAGGTAGTCTGGCGTCGCCACAGAAGTTCAGTATTAAGCTCGAAAATTGCCCGGCAACGTACACTCAAGCAGCCGTTCGTTTTGATGGTACAGAAGCGCCTGGCGGCGACGGCGACCTGAAAGTGGGTACGCCGCTTACAGCAGGCAACCCTGGTGATTTTACCGGTACAGGACAAGCGATTGCGGCAACCGGCGTTGGTATTCGTATTTTTAACCAGTCCGATAATTCGCAGGTTAAACTTTATAACGACTCTGCTTATACCGCTATCGATGCTGAAGGCAAGGCTGAAATGAAGTTTATTGCACGCTATGTGGCAACCAATGCGACCGTAACGGCTGGTACAGCGAACGCTGATTCACAATTTACTGTCGAATATAAGAAATAATTTATCAAGGGCCTTTTTATTCAGTTGGCTTTGGCCAGGGAGTCGTTATGTCCAGAAAAAGTTGTTTAATCAGGCTCTTTAAAACAACAGTTTCATGTAAGTTATTTACCGCGATTATACTCAGCGTTTTTTTAGGCCAACCAGCATTAACTTATGCAGGCGTTGTCATTGGTGGTACGCGGGTGGTTTACTTAAGTAATAATGCTGATAAATCTATTTCTGTATTTAGCAAAGAAGAAAAAATACCTTATCTCATCCAGGCTTGGGTAGATCCATTTAATAAAGAGGATAAAAGCAAAGCGCCGTTTACCGTTATTCCGCCAGTATCACGATTAGAACCTGCGCAAGAAAAAATATTACGCATTATTCACACCAAAGGTGTGTCATTGCCTGATGATCGCGAGTCAGTCTTCTGGCTGAATATTAAAAATATTCCGCCATCAGCGAGCAACAAAGCGACGAACTCGCTGGAAATAGCAGTAAAAACGCGTATCAAGCTGTTCTGGCGACCAGCAAATATCCGCCTTATTCCCGAAGATGCTGCGCCGAAAGTGAAATGGCGCCGGGAAGGGCGAAATCTGATAGCAGAGAATCCCAACCCAATTCATATCAGTGTGATGGATGTCATCGTTGATGGCCATGATGTGCCCCTCAATATGATCCGTCCTTTTGAAACGCTCACGTTACCTTTACCTGCTAATTCTGCGGGAGGCCAAATGACCTGGCGATTTATTAATGATTACGGCGCAGTCAGTGACCCGATAAAAATGACGCTGTAAGCAAGGGATAAGGATAGGCGTATTATGATGACGACCAGAATAGTGGTTGGCCTCACGGCAGGGACGTGTCTGATTTTCTCGCAAAACCTGATGGCCGAGGTCAGTGTATTCAATCCGGCGCTTCTGGAAATCGACCATCAATCCGGAGTCGATATTCGCCAGTTTAATCGGGCAAACCTGATGCCCCCAGGTGTTTATAGCGTTGATATTTTTATCAACGGTAAAATGTTTGAACGTCAGGATGTGACATTTGTTCAGGATAATCCAGATGCTGATCTGCACGCTTGCTTTATTGCCATTAAAAAAACACTGTCCTCCTTTGGCATAAAAGTTGATGCGCTCAAATCGTTCAATGATGTGGATGAGACGGTTTGCCTCGATCCTGCTCCACGTATTGAAGGCTCATCCTGGCAGTTTGACAGTGATAAATTACAGCTGAATATATCCATTCCCCAAATCTACATGGACGCGATGGCTTATGATTACATCAGCCCCACGCGTTGGGATGAGGGGATTAACGCGCTCACCATCAACTACGATTTTTCTGGTTCACATACACTACGTTCAGATTATGGTTCACAAGAGACAGATACCAGTTATCTCAATCTGCGCAATGGACTGAATATTGGACCGTGGCGGCTACGTAATTACAGTACTTTAAACACCAGCGATGGCCGTGCGGAATACAACTCCATTAGTACCTGGATACAGCGCGATATTGCCGCGTTAAGAAGCCAGATTATGATTGGTGATACGTGGACGGCGAGCGATATTTTCGACAGTACGCAAATTCGCGGCGCGCGTTTGTATACTGATAACGATATGCTACCCGCCAGCCAGAATGGCTTTGCTCCTGTGGTTCGTGGGATTGCAAAGTCCAACGCCACCGTCATCATTCGGCAGAATGGCTACGTGATTTATCAGTCTGCCGTTCCACAAGGTGCTTTTGAGATCACCGATCTCAACACCGCCAGTACAGGTGGCGATTTGGACGTAACCATCAAAGAAGAAGACGGTAGCGAACAACGATTCACCCAACCTTATGCTTCATTGGCGATTCTTAAACGTGAAGGTCAGACAGATGTTGATGTCAGCGTGGGTGAATTGCGCGATGAAGACGGATTTACACCGGACGTCCTTCAGGCGCAAATACTTCATGGTTTTTCCCACGGGATCACTTTATATGGAGGTATGCAGGCTGCTGAAAATTATGGTTCTGCAGCTCTGGGTGTCGGTAAAGATCTTGGCGCTTTGGGCGCAATTTCTTTCGATGTGACACATGCTCGTGCGAATTTTAGCCATGATGATACAGAAACGGGTCAGTCATATCGCTTTCTCTATTCAAAACGATTTGACGACACAGACACTAGCTTGCGCCTGGTTGGCTATCGTTACTCCACCGAGGGCTACTATACCCTCAATGAGTGGGCATCGCGGCGCAACAGCCCTGAAGAC
Organism: Escherichia sp. WS33; assembly: GCF_046486385.1. Lineage (NCBI taxonomy): Bacteria > Pseudomonadati > Pseudomonadota > Gammaproteobacteria > Enterobacterales > Enterobacteriaceae > Escherichia > Escherichia sp. WS33. Next base: position 33,296 of record NZ_JBJQLJ010000008.1, read on the forward strand.
TTTTGGGAAACAGGTAACCGACGTAGTCGCGTGGAGGGAACGCTAACGCAGTCGTTGGGGAGAGATTATGGCAATTTATACCTGACATTAAGCCGGCAACAATACTGGCATACCGATGATGTCGAACGATTAATGCAATTTGGCTACAGCAGTAGCTGGAAGCGTCTCTCGTGGAACGTCTCCTGGAGTTATTCCAATACTGCCAGACAGGGGACGGGGAACAACCATGCCAGTGATAACACCAGTGAGCAGATCTACATGCTCTCTTTATCTGTTCCTTTATCGGGCTGGTGGGGTAATAGTTACGCCACCTATTCTGTTTCGCAAAACGATAATTCCGGTAGCTCACATCAACTCGGACTCAGCGGTACGGCGCTGGAAAGAAATAACCTTTCATGGAATTTAATGCAGTCCTATAACAGTCATGATGATGAGGTTGGCGGTAATATGTCCCTGACCTATGATGGCTCTTATGGCACGGTGAACGGCAGCTATAACTACAGCCAAAATTCCCAGAGGCTGAATTATGGTATCAGAGGGGGAATTCTGGCACACAGCGAAGGGGTAACGTTAAGTCAGGAGTTAGGTGAAACTATTGCTCTTGTTAAAGCACCTGGGGCCGCCGGGTTAGAAATAGATAATATGCGCGGTGCTGCGACGGACTGGCGCGGCTATACGGTCAAGACACAGCTAAACCCTTATGATGAAAATCGGGTAGCAATCAGCGATAACTATTTCTCGAAGTCGAATATAGAACTTGATAATACCGTCGTTACGATGGTTCCCACGCGTGGTGCAGTGGTTAAAGCGGAGTTTGTGACTCATGTGGGTTATCGCGTTCTCTTCAGAGTGTTAAATGCAAATGGTAAACCGGTACCTTTTGGAGCCATTGCTGCGATACAAGATGCAAGTTTGGCAGATTCAGGAATTGTCGGTGACCGTGGCGAACTTTATCTTTCTGGTCTACCAGAAAAAGGACAGGTTACGTTATCCTGGGGAGAAAACGCCTCAACAAAATGCATCTTCAATTATTCACTTTCGACACCAGAAAGTGAGAGCGGATTAATTGAACAGGGTGTGACATGTCATTAAAAGGATTTTTATGAACAAGTATATCAAACAGTGGTGCTTTGCTGTGTTTATGCTCTCGTTAAGTAGTGTAGCACTTGCAGCTCCTAAAGGTATCTGTACCCCTGATAATGGCGTATTTCACAGTACGCTTGATTTCTCGGGATATCTTATTACCGCGAACGAAAATAAGGTTGGAACGACATTTAACACCACTGTAACTAATGGATCCTCATATCCTGGACGCTGTCATTGTGATACTGGTAACGTAGGAGAATTCCCCTATATCTATTATACGTCAAAAATAAACCAGGCATTAACTTATGCTGGGGTTCACTCTAATATTAATTATTATGATCTTAATCCGAACCTTGATGTTGGGATTGCTATAGATATTCTTGGGGTTGGGTATGTGAATGCACCTTTTGAATATCATGCTAACAACCCGTCTGGTAATACAAAGTACAATTGCAACCGCATTGAACCTTTAAGTATATCTAGTGGGGCTAAAGCGATAGTATATTTTTATATCAAGAAGACATTTGCAGGAAAATTGATTATTCCTGAAACAAAGATAGTGACATTGTATGGAACAATTAGCCGTGACACCCCGGTGGATTACTCACAGCCGATGGCTGATGTTTATATTCGGGGCGATATTACAGCTCCGCAAAGTTGCGAAATAAATAATTTACAGCCAGTTTATTTTGATTTTAAAGAAATACCAGCTGCAGATTTTTCATCTGTTGTTGGAAGTGCGGTAACAACACATAAAATTACTAAAACGGTCACTATTGAGTGTGAAAACCTGGGGATACTGAATACCGATGATATCAGTACGTCTTTTTATGCTACCGAACCCAATACGGACAATTCAATGGTCGTAACTTCAAACTCTAACGTGGGGATAAAAATTTACGACAAAAATAATAAGGAAATCAAAGTGAACGGTGGTGAGTTGCCAACAGACATGGGTAAATCAACAGTGTATGGTGAAAAATCAGGTAGTGTAACTTTTTCAGCTGCTCCTGCGAGCCTTACTGGAGCTCGCCCAGCCCCGGGGCAATTTACTGCAACAGCGACGATAACTGTTGAGATTGTGCGCTAATAGGTCTGACAACGATTGTTCATCACATCGTTGTCATCTCACCCATTTCTTTATCACTTTTAAATGCATCATGACAAAAAGATGACATGTGGGATTTTCATCTTCACATTTAAAATCAGTAAGTTATTTGGTAATTCCTTTCTGTCATAAAAATGTCATATTCCTTACATATAACTGTCACCTGTTTGTCCTATTTTGCTTCTCGTAGCCAACAAACAATGCTTTATGAATCCTCCCAGGAGACATTATGAAAGTTATGCGTACCACCGTCGCAACTGTTGTCGCCGCGACCTTATCGATGAGCGCTTTCTCTGTGTTTGCAGAAGCAAGCCTGACAGGTGCAGGTGCAACCTTCCCTGCGCCGGTGTATGCCAAATGGGCTGACACTTACCAGAAAGAAACCGGTAATAAAGTTAACTACCAGGGTATCGGTTCTTCCGGTGGCGTAAAACAGATTATCGCTAATACCGTTGATTTTGGTGCCTCTGACGCGCCGCTGTCTGACGAAAAACTGGCTCAGGAAGGTCTGTTCCAGTTCCCGACCGTGATTGGCGGCGTGGTGCTGGCGGTTAACATTCCAGGGCTGAAGTCTGGCGAACTGGTGCTGGATGGTAAAACCCTCGGCGACATCTACCTGGGCAAAATCAAGAAGTGGGATGATGAAGCCATCGCCAAACTGAATCCGGGTCTGAAACTGCCTTCACAAAACATTGCTGTAGTACGCCGCGCAGATGGCTCCGGGACTTCCTTCGTCTTCACCAGCTACCTGGCGAAAGTGAACGAAGAGTGGAAAAACAACGTTGGTACTGGCTCTACCGTAAAATGGCCGATCGGTCTGGGCGGTAAAGGTAACGACGGTATCGCCGCGTTCGTTCAGCGTCTGCCGGGTGCAATTGGTTATGTTGAATATGCTTACGCGAAGCAGAACAACCTGGCGTACACCAAACTGATCTCCGCTGATGGTAAACCGGTTAGTCCGACCGAAGAAAACTTCGCTAATGCAGCAAAAGGTGCAGACTGGAGCAAAACCTTCGCTCAGGATCTGACCAACCAGAAAGGCGAAGATGCATGGCCTATTACCTCTACCACGTTCATTCTGATCCACAAAGATCAGAAGAAACCAGAACAAGGCACAGAAGTGCTGAAATTCTTCGACTGGGCGTACAAAACCGGGGCTAAACAGGCGAACGACCTGGATTACGCCAGCCTGCCGGATAGTGTAGTTGAACAGGTTCGCGCTGCGTGGAAGACCAATATTAAAGACAGTAGCGGTAAGCCGCTGTACTAATAAAACTCCAGGCCGGGTACGGTGTTTTACGCCGCATCCGGCATTACAAAATGACTTTGTAAACGCGTTTAACTGAAGAGTAACTTATGGCTGCAACCAAGCCTGCTTTTAACCCACCGGGTAAAAAGGGCGACATAATTTTCAGCGTGCTGGTAAAACTGGCGGCGCTGATTGTGCTATTGATGTTGGGTGGCATTATTGTCTCTCTGATCATCTCCTCCTGGCCGAGCATTCAGAAATTTGGTCTGGCTTTCCTCTGGACCAAAGAGTGGGATGCACCGAACGATATCTACGGGGCGCTGGTGCCGATCTACGGTACGCTGGTGACTTCGTTTATCGCGCTGCTGATCGCCGTCCCGGTGAGTTTCGGTATCGCCCTGTTCCTGACTGAGCTTGCGCCTGGCTGGCTGAAACGCCCGCTGGGTATCGCCATTGAGCTGCTGGCAGCCATTCCAAGTATCGTTTACGGCATGTGGGGCCTGTTTATCTTTGCGCCGCTATTCGCCGTTTACTTCCAGGAGCCGGTCGGCAATATCATGTCGAATATCCCGATTGTTGGCGCGCTGTTCTCTGGCCCCGCATTTGGTATCGGTATCCTCGCGGCAGGCGTGATCCTCGCCATCATGATTATTCCGTACATTGCGGCGGTAATGCGTGATGTGTTCGAACAAACCCCGGTGATGATGAAAGAGTCGGCCTACGGTATTGGCTGCACCACCTGGGAAGTTATCTGGCGTATCGTTCTTCCGTTCACCAAAAATGGTGTTATCGGCGGCATCATGCTGGGGCTGGGCCGCGCGCTCGGTGAAACCATGGCGGTGACCTTTATCATCGGTAACACCTACCAGCTCGACAGCGCCTCGCTGTATATGCCGGGCAACAGTATCACCTCTGCGCTGGCGAACGAATTTGCGGAAGCGGAATCCGGTCTGCACGTTGCCGCACTGATGGAACTGGGCCTGATCCTGTTTGTGATTACCTTCATCGTCCTCGCCGCATCGAAGTTTATGATTATGCGCCTGGCTAAGAATGAGGGGGCACGCTAATGGCTATGGTTGAAATGCAAACCACTGCGGCGCTGGCTGAATCTCGCCGCAAAATGCAGGCGCGTCGCCGCCTCAAAAACCGTATTGCGCTGACGCTCTCGATGGCGACGATGGCCTTCGGCCTGTTCTGGCTGATCTGGATTTTAATGTCCACCATCACTCGCGGTATCGACGGTATGTCGCTGGCGCTGTTCACTGAAATGACGCCGCCGCCCAATACGGAAGGTGGTGGTCTGGCGAACGCCCTGGCGGGTAGCGGGCTGTTAATTTTGTGGGCCACGGTATTCGGTACGCCGCTGGGCATTATGGCGGGGATTTATCTGGCGGAATATGGTCGTAAATCCTGGCTGGCAGAAGTGATTCGCTTCATTAACGACATTCTGCTCTCCGCGCCGTCGATTGTGGTTGGTCTGTTTGTTTACACCATCGTGGTGGCGCAGATGGAGCACTTCTCCGGCTGGGCGGGCGTGATTGCCCTGGCGCTGTTGCAGGTGCCGATTGTTATCCGCACCACCGAGAACATGCTGAAACTGGTGCCGGACAGCCTGCGTGAAGCGGCTTATGCGCTGGGTACACCGAAGTGGAAGATGATCTCCGCGATTACGCTGAAAGCGTCGGTGTCCGGGATCATGACCGGTATCCTGCTGGCGATTGCCCGTATTGCTGGTGAAACCGCGCCGCTGCTGTTTACCGCGCTCTCCAACCAGTTCTGGAGCACGGACATGATGCAGCCGATCGCCAACCTGCCGGTGACGATCTTTAAGTTTGCGATGAGCCCGTTTGCGGAATGGCAACAACTGGCCTGGGCCGGGGTATTGATTATTACCCTGTGCGTACTGCTGCTGAACATTCTGGCGCGCGTTGTTTTTGCGAAGAATAAACACGGTTAACACTTTGCCGGATGCGGCGTGAACGCCTTATCCGGCCTACGGTAAGCCTGATTAGCGAAGTGCATCAGGCACGATGAGGAAAAGATTGCAATGAGTATGGTTGAAACTGCCCCGAGTAAAATTCAGGTTCGTAATTTGAACTTCTACTACGGCAAATTCCATGCCCTGAAAAACATCAACCTGGATATCGCTAAAAACCAGGTTACGGCGTTTATCGGGCCGTCCGGCTGCGGTAAATCGACGCTGCTGCGTACCTTCAACAAAATGTTTGAACTGTACCCGGAGCAGCGTGCGGAAGGTGAAATTCTGCTTGATGGCGACAACATCCTGACCAACTCTCAGGATATCGCCCTGCTGCGTGCGAAAGTGGGCATGGTGTTCCAGAAACCGACGCCGTTTCCGATGTCCATCTACGACAACATCGCTTTTGGCGTTCGTCTGTTTGAGAAGCTCTCCCGTGCCGACATGGACGAGCGCGTGCAGTGGGCATTGACCAAAGCCGCATTGTGGAACGAAACCAAAGATAAATTGCACCAGAGCGGTTACTCTCTCTCTGGTGGTCAGCAACAGCGTCTGTGTATTGCGCGTGGTATCGCCATTCGCCCGGAAGTGCTGCTGCTCGACGAACCGTGTTCGGCGCTCGACCCTATCTCTACCGGGCGTATTGAAGAGCTGATCACCGAACTGAAGCAGGATTACACCGTGGTGATCGTCACTCACAACATGCAGCAGGCTGCGCGTTGTTCCGACCACACGGCGTTTATGTACCTGGGCGAATTGATTGAGTTCAGCAACACGGACGATCTGTTCACCAAGCCAGCGAAGAAACAAACAGAAGACTACATCACCGGTCGTTACGGTTGATTCAGGAGTGCGTTATGGACAGTCTCAATCTTAATAAACATATTTCCGGCCAGTTCAACGCCGAACTGGAAAGTATCCGCACGCAGGTGATGACCATGGGCGGCATGGTGGAGCAGCAGCTTTCTGATGCAATCACCGCGATGCATAACCAGGACAGCGATCTGGCGAAGCGCGTGATCGAAGGCGACAAGAACGTCAACATGATGGAAGTGGCGATCGATGAAGCCTGCGTGCGCATTATCGCCAAACGTCAGCCGACGGCGAGCGACCTGCGACTGGTTATGGTGATCAGTAAAACCATTGCCGAGCTGGAGCGTATTGGCGACGTGGCGGACAAAATCTGCCGTACTGCGCTGGAGAAATTCTCCCAGCAGCATCAGCCGTTGCTGGTAAGTCTGGAGTCGCTGGGCCGTCATACCATCCAGATGCTGCACGACGTGCTGGACGCGTTCGCGCGGATGGACATTGACGAAGCGGTACGTATTTATCGTGAAGATAAAAAAGTCGATCAGGAATACGAAGGTATTGTTCGTCAACTGATGACCTACATGATGGAAGATTCGCGTACCATTCCGAGCGTACTTACTGCGCTGTTCTGCGCGCGTTCTATCGAACGTATTGGCGACCGCTGCCAGAATATTTGTGAGTTTATCTTCTACTACGTGAAGGGGCAGGATTTCCGTCACGTCGGTGGCGATGAGCTGGATAAACTGCTGGCGGGGAAAGATAGCGACAAATAATTCACCAGACAAATCCCAATAACTTAATTATTGGGATTTGTTATATATAACTTTATAAATTCCTAAAATTACACAAAGTTAATAACTGCGAGCATGGTCATATTTTTATCAATAGCGCATTGCTATTTTCTCTGCACGCAATTAAATTAATTTCCGAACCTGGATGTTCGTTATAAAAACCATTAATAAATGACTGGATTGTTACTGCATTCGCAGGCAAAACCTGACATAACCAGAGAATACTGGTGAAGTCGGGTTTTTTTGTTTATAAAAAAGGTCCTTGCTATGAACATGCAAATCACCAAAATTCTCAACAATAATGTTGTGGTGGTTATTGATGATCAACAGCGGGAAAAAGTCGTCATGGGGCGCGGAATTGGCTTTCAAAAACGCGCTGGCGAAAGAATTAACTCAAGTGGAATAGAAAAAGAGTATGCCTTGAGCAGTCATGAACTGAACGGGCGATTAAGCGAACTCTTAAGTCATATTCCTCTTGAGGTGATGGCAACCTGTGATCGTATTATCTCTTTAGCGCAGGAGCGCTTGGGAAAATTACAGGACAGTATTTATATCTCGCTAACTGACCATTGCCAGTTTGCGATTAAACGCTTTCAGCAAAACGTGTTACTGCCCAACCCGCTGCTGTGGGATATCCAGCGGCTTTACCCGAAAGAGTTCCAGCTAGGGGAAGAAGCGTTAACCATTATTGATAAACGGTTGGGCGTGCAGTTACCGAAAGATGAAGTGGGCTTTATTGCCATGCATCTGGTCAGTGCCCAAATGAGCGGAAATATGGAGGATGTTGCAGGTGTCACGCAATTAATGCGCGAAATGCTGCAATTAATAAAATTTCAGTTCAGCCTTAATTACCAGGAAGAAAGCTTGAGTTATCAGCGACTGGTTACGCATCTGAAGTTTTTATCCTGGCGTATTCTTGGACATGCTTCAATTAACGATAGTGATGAGTCATTACAACAAGCAGTAAAACAAAATTACCCGCAAGCATGGCAATGTGCGGAGCGGATCGCCATTTTTATTGGTTTGCAGTATCAACGTAAAATCTCACCCGCAGAGATTATGTTTTTAGCCATAAATATAGAGCGCGTGCGCAAAGAACACTGAAATATTATTACTGAGTAAAGGATTGTTACCGCACTAAGCGGGCAAAACCTGAAAAAATTGCTTGATTCACGTCAGGCCGTTTTTTTCAGGTTTTTTTTTTGAGTTTTGCCGCAAAGCGGTAGAGGGCAAGTTATGACGGAGTTAGCCAGAAAAATAGTCGCAGGAGTCGGGGGCGCAGATAACATTGTGAGTCTGATGCATTGCGCAACGCGATTACGTTTTAAGTTAAAGGATGAAAGCAAAGCGCAAGCAGAGGTACTGAAAAAGACCCCCGGTATTATTATGGTGGTGGAAAGCGGTGGCCAGTTTCAGGTGGTCATAGGTAACCATGTGGCCGATGTCTTCCTGGCGGTTAACAGTGTGGCAGGCCTTGACGAAAAAGCGCAACAGGCACCGGAAAATGATGATAAAGGTAATCTGCTAAACCGCTTTGTTTATGTTATTTCAGGTATTTTTACGCCTCTGATCGGTTTGATGGCGGCAACCGGGATCCTGAAAGGTATGCTGGCTCTGGCGCTCACTTTTCAGTGGACGACCGAACAAAGTGGTACTTATTTAATTTTATTCAGCGCCAGTGATGCCTTGTTTTGGTTCTTCCCGATAATCCTGGGATACACCGCGGCGAAACGCTTCGGCGGTAATCCATTTACTGCCATGGTGATTGGTGGAGCGTTAGTGCATCCATTAATTCTGACTGCTTTCGAGAACGGGCAAAAAGCGGATGAGCTGGGGCTGGATTTCCTGGGTATTCCGGTCACATTGTTGAATTACTCGTCATCGGTTATTCCCATTATTTTTTCTGCCTGGTTGTGCAGCATTCTGGAACGCCGACTTAATGCGTGGTTACCGTCGGCAATCAAAAATTTCTTCACACCATTGCTATGTCTGATGGTTATCACACCCGTCACCTTTCTGCTGGTGGGGCCGCTATCAACCTGGATAAGCGAACTGATTGCCGCCGGTTATCTCTGGCTTTATCAGGCGGTTCCTGCATTTGCAGGCGCGGTAATGGGCGGCTTCTGGCAAATCTTCGTCATGTTCGGACTGCACTGGGGCCTGGTGCCGCTGTGTATCAATAACTTCACCGTGCTGGGCTACGACACCATGATCCCGCTGTTAATGCCCGCCATTATGGCGCAGGTCGGGGCGGCGCTCGGCGTCTTCCTCTGCGAACGCGATGCGCAGAAAAAAGTGGTGGCGGGATCAGCGGCGTTGACGGGCCTGTTTGGTATCACCGAACCAGCGGTATATGGCGTTAATCTGCCGCGTAAGTACCCCTTTGTTATCGCCTGTATCAGTGGGGCTTTGGGGGCCACCATCATTGGCTACGCGCAAACGAAAGTGTACTCCTTTGGTTTGCCAAGTATTTTCACCTTCATGCAAACCATCCCGTCAACGGGAATTGATTTCACCGTCTGGGCCAGCGTTATTGGCGGTGTCATTGCCATCGGTTGCGCATTTGTCGGTACGGTGATGCTTCATTTCATCACCGCTAAACGTCAGCCAGCGCAGGGTGCCCCGCAAGAGAAAACACCAGAGGTTATTACACCACCTGAGCAGGGCGGTATCTGTTCACCGATGACGGGAGAGATTGTGCCGCTCATTCACGTCGCTGATACCACGTTTGCCAGTGGCCTGTTGGGTAAAGGTATCGCCATTCTGCCCTCGGTTGGTGAAGTGCGTTCTCCGGTTGCGGGTCGAATTGCTTCGTTGTTCGCCACATTACACGCCATTGGCATTGAGTCAGATGATGGTGTGGAGCTCCTGATTCATGTCGGTATCGACACCGTAAAACTGGACGGCAAATTCTTTTCCGCTCACGTCAACGTGGGTGACAAGGTCAATACAGGCGATCGGCTGATTTCTTTTGATATCCCTGCTATTCGCGAGGCCGGATTTGATCTGACGACGCCGGTATTAATCAGTAATAGCGATGATTTTACGGACGTATTACCCCACGGCACGGCGCAGATAAGCGCAGGTGAACCGCTGTTATCCATCATTCGCTAACGATAAAAGAAGTTAATTATGAAAGCATTTCCAGAAACATTTCTTTGGGGTGGCGCAACAGCTGCCAATCAGGTGGAAGGTGCCTGGCAGGAAGATGGCAAAGGGATCTCGACCTCAGATTTACAGCCTCATGGCGTAATGGGAAAAATGGAACCGCGCATCCTGGGGAAAGAGAATATCAAAGATGTCGCCATCGATTTTTATCACCGTTACCCGGAAGATATCGCGTTATTTGCCGAGATGGGCTTCACCTGTCTGCGTATTTCCATTGCCTGGGCGCGAATTTTCCCTCAGGGCGACGAAGTCGAACCGAATGAAGCGGGGTTAGCGTTTTACGATCGGCTGTTTGATGAAATGGCGCAGGCGGGGATCAAGCCGCTGGTAACGTTATCCCATTACGAAATGCCATATGGGCTGGTGAAAAACTACGGCGGTTGGGCTAATCGAGCGGTCATCGATCACTTCGAGCATTACGCCCGCACGGTCTTTACTCGCTACCAACATAAAGTGGCGTTATGGCTGACGTTTAATGAAATCAACATGTCGTTACACGAGCCATTCACGGGCGTGGGGCTGGCAGAAGAGAGTGGCGAGGCGGAAGTTTATCAGGCTATCCACCATCAACTGGTTGCCAGTGCGCGGGCAGTTAAAGCCTGTCATAGCCTGCTCCCCGAAGCGAAAATCGGCAATATGCTTCTCGGTGGGCTGGTTTACCCCCTCACCTGCCAGCCACAGGATATGTTGCAGGCCATGGAAGAGAACCGGCGCTGGATGTTCTTTGGTGATGTTCAGGCGCGTGGCCAGTATCCCGGCTATATGCAGCGTTTCTTCCGCGACCACAATATCACCATTGAGATGACTGAAAGTGACGCAGAAGATTTAAAACATACCGTCGATTTCATCTCTTTTAGTTATTACATGACTGGTTGTGTTTCCCACGACGAAAGCATTAATAAAAATGCGCAGGGCAACATACTGAATATGATCCCCAATCCGCATCTGAAAAGTTCAGAGTGGGGGTGGCAAATTGATTCGGTTGGATTACGGGTTCTGTTAAATACGCTTTGGGATCGTTATCAAAAACCGTTATTTATTGTCGAGAACGGATTAGGCGCAAAAGACAGCGTTGAAGCGGATGGTTCGATACAGGACGATTATCGAATTGCCTATTTAAACGATCACCTGGTACAGGTAAATGAAGCGATTGCCGATGGTGTGGATATTATGGGGTACACCAGTTGGGGGCCAATTGATTTAGTCAGTGCATCTCATTCACAAATGTCTAAGCGCTACGGCTTTATTTATGTGGATCGTGATGATAATGGCGAAGGAAGCCTCACAAGAACGCGTAAGAAAAGCTTCGGATGGTATGCAGAAGTGATCAAAACGCGGGGGCTGTCATTAAAAAAATAACCAATAAAGCACCTTAATTATCGTCGCATTCAGAACAGTCTGGATGCGATACGTTAATTCTTTCTTTGCACCATAAAGGGATATTATGTTTAGACGAAATCTTATTACCTCTGCCATCTTATTAATGGCACCGTTAGCCTTTTCTGCACAATCATTGGCTGAATCATTAACGGTGGAACATCGCCTTGAGTTATTAGAAAAAGCGTTAAGAGAAACGCAAAGCGAACTCAAAAAGTATAAAGATGAAGAGAAGAAAAAATATACGCCAGCGACGGTGAATCGTAGCGTAAGTACGAATGATCAAGGGTATGCCGCCAATCCGTTCCCGACCAGTAGTGCCGCAAAACCTGATGCTGTACTGGTCAAAAATGAAGAGAAAAATGCCAGTGAGACAGGCTCGATTTATTCTTCCATGACTCTGAAAGATTTCAGTAAGTTTGTGAAAGATGAAATTGGCTTTAGTTACAACGGCTATTACCGTTCTGGTTGGGGGACCGCCTCTCATGGTTCACCTAAATCATGGGCGATTGGTTCTCTGGGCCGCTTTGGTAACGAATACTCCGGCTGGTTTGATTTGCAGTTAAAACAACGTGTCTACAACGAAAACGGCAAACGGGTTGATGCCGTTGTGATGATGGATGGTAACGTTGGTCAGCAGTACTCTACCGGCTGGTTTGGCGATAACGCCGGTGGCGAGAACTTTATGCAGTTCTCCGATATGTACGTTACCACCAAAGGTTTCCTGCCCTTTGCGCCAGAGGCTGATTTCTGGGTGGGTAAACACGGTGCGCCGAAAATTGAAATCCAGATGCTGGACTGGAAAACGCAGCGTACTGATGCCGCAGCGGGTGTAGGTCTGGAAAACTGGAAAGTCGGTCCGGGTAAAATTGATATCGCGCTGGTTCGCGAAGATGTCGATGATTACGATCGCAGCCTGCAAAACAAACAGCAGATTAATACCAATACTATTGATTTACGCTATAAAGATATCCCGTTATGGGATAAAGCGACCTTAATGGTGAGTGGTCGTTATGTCACGGCAAACGAAAGCGCATCGGAAAAAGATAATCAGGATAATAACGGCTATTATGACTGGAAAGATACCTGGATGTTCGGCACATCTTTAACGCAGAAATTTGATAAAGGTGGCTTCAACGAATTCTCCTTCCTGGTTGCGAATAACTCTATCGCCAGTAACTTTGGCCGTTATGCTGGCGCAAGTCCATTTACCACCTTTAATGGTCGTTATTATGGTGATCACACCGGCGGAACAGCAGTTCGTCTGACCTCGCAGGGCGAAGCCTATATCGGCGATCATTTTATTGTGGCTAACGCGATTGTTTACTCCTTCGGTAACGATATTTATAGCTACGAAACAGGCGCACACTCTGATTTCGAATCTATTCGTGCGGTTGTTCGCCCGGCCTATATTTGGGACCAATATAACCAGACAGGTGTTGAACTGGGCTATTTCACCCAGCAAAACAAAGATGCGAATAGTAATAAATTTAATGAGTCTGGTTATAAAACCACGCTCTTCCATACCTTTAAAGTCAATACCAGTATGTTGACCTCGCGTCCGGAAATTCGTTTCTACGCCACGTATATCAAAGCCCTGGAAAACGAACTGGATGGCTTCACCTTCGAAGACAATAAAGACGACCAGTTTGCTGTCGGTGCCCAGGCTGAAATCTGGTGGTAATGGAACTTAATGAAAGGAATATTACGATGAATATAAAAATTGCTGCTTTAACGCTGGCTATTGCCAGCGGTATTTCTGCTCAGTGGGCCATAGCAGCGGATATGCCAGCCAGCCCGGCACCCACTATCCCGGTGAAACAGTATGTGACTCAGGTCAATGCCGATAACAGCGTGACCTTTCGCTACTTTGCCCCTGGGGCAAAAAATGTCTCTGTAGTGGTGGGTGGTCCGGTTCCGGACAATATTCACCCGATGACCAAAGACGAAGCAGGAGTCTGGTCGTGGCGCACACCTATCCTGAAAGGCAACCTGTACGAGTATTTTTTCAATGTTGATGGTGTACGCAGCATTGATACAGGCACCGCAATGACTAAGCCTCAGCGGCAGGTTAACTCCAGTATGATTCTGGTGCCAGGCAGTTATCTGGATACGCGTTCTGTTGCGCATGGTGATTTGATCGCCATAACTTACCACTCCAACGCATTGCAATCTGAACGTCAGATGTATGTCTGGACCCCGCCAGGATACACCGGCATGGGCGAGCCTTTGCCAGTGCTCTATTTCTATCACGGTTTTGGTGATACCGGACGTTCCGCTATCGATCAGGGGCGTATCCCGCAAATCATGGATAACCTGCTGGCTGAAGGGAAAATTAAACCGATGCTGGTGGTGATCCCGGATACCGAAACCGATGCGAAGGGCATTATTCCCGAAGATTTCGTTCCTCAGGAAAGACGTAAAGTCTTTTATCCGCTGAATGCTAAAGCGGCAGATCGCGAACTGATGAACGATATTATCCCGCTGATTAGCAAGCGTTTTAATGTCCGTAAAGATGCCGATGGTCGCGCGCTGGCAGGGCTTTCACAAGGCGGGTACCAGGCGCTGGTTTCCGGAATGAATCATCTGGAAAGCTTTGGCTGGCTGGCCACATTCAGTGGTGTTACCACGACAACCGTACCGGATGAATGTGTCGCGGCCCGGCTGAACGATCCGGCAGCTATTAACCAGCAACTACGTAATTTTACTGTGGTCGTTGGTGATAAAGATGTCGTAACCGGCAAGGATATCGCCGGGCTGAAAACTGAGCTTGAGCAGAAAAAAATTAAGTTTGATTACCAGGAATATCCCGGCCTGAACCATGAAATGGATGTCTGGCGGCCTGCCTATGCAGCCTTCGTACAGAAATTATTTAAATAAAATAAGGCATTAAGATGAAATTAATCATTACCGAAGATTACCAGGAAATGAGCCGTGTCGCGGCACACCATCTGCTTGGTTATATGTCGAAGACGCGTCGTGTTAACCTGGCAATTACCGCCGGTAGCACGCCCAAAGGCATGTATGAATACCTCACCACCCTGGTTAAAGGTAAGCCCTGGTACGATAACTGCTATTTCTATAATTTCGATGAAATTCCCTTTCGTGGCAAAGAGGGAGAAGGCGTAACGATTACCAATCTGCGTAATCTGTTTTTCACCCCTGCGGGGATCAAAGAAGAGAATATCCAGAAGCTCACTATTGATAACTACCGCGAGCATGATCAGAAACTGGCGCGTGAAGGCGGCCTGGATTTGGTGGTGCTGGGATTAGGTGCAGATGGTCATTTTTGTGGCAATTTGCCGAATACGACCCATTTCCATGAGCAAACCGTGGAGTTCCCGATCCAGGGAGAGATGGTTGATATTGTGGCGCATGGTGAGTTGGGCGGCGACTTTTCGTTAGTGCCTGACAGCTACGTGACGATGGGGCCGAAAAGCATCATGGCGGCGAAAAACTTGCTGATAATTGTCAGTGGCGCAGGTAAAGCGCAGGCACTGAAAAATGTGCTGCAAGGTCCGGTTACCGAAGATGTTCCAGCTTCCGTGTTGCAGCTGCATCCTTCGCTGATGGTAATCGCTGATAAAGCCGCTGCCGCAGAATTAGCGCTCGGTTAAGCTGAAGAAATAAGGCCGGATGCATGAATTACGCTCCGGCCTGTTCTCATTATTTAAATAACTACGAAAAATCACCCCACAGTCTCAGCTTGCCGCAGTGGAGACAGCGGAAGAGATAACCCTGACAATCACCACGCTTTTGCAGGCATTTAGCTAGATCAGAATTTCTAATACCGAAATTCTCACAATCTTCTTCAAGGTTGGCAAATTCATCGAGGCGATCTTTTATATCATTCCAGCCCACATAGCCGATAAAAGCACAGAAATCGCCACAATGCGCAAGCCAGAATTCCTGTTGCCATCCATGATAACCTGGCGTGCGTTCAACCAACTCTTTCAGCATTTCATCAGGATATGTGTTCTTAATACCGGCAAATTCGTCCTCTTCATCATACTCAAATTCAACACCTTCTATGCTGGCATCATCCTGAAAACTACCTGCAAACTTTTCAGCAGCAGAACCGTCCGCAATACACCACGGACAGAGATGTTCAACTTCATCAACGCAATAAAAGGGACCCGAGTAATAAACTGACGTCTGTTGTTCACAGCAATCGCACTCTACGGTTTTATCCTGTTCAAATGCGCCTGTTTCCAGTGGCTTGGGATGATATTTGAATTGGGGTAACGGCCTGATATTTTGAGTCATAGTAACATCCTGTCTGCTTTTGAGTAGCCCAAAGATAAAGTATCCCGCTTAACTTAAAGAGTCTGTTTCAGGACATGAAATATCCAATCCGGGCAGACGGGTAATGATTCTGCTCATCACCACACCTGCCAGCAATGCAGGAATGATGCGGACAACGAGACTGTCACCAGAAAGAATGTTTTCAAACAACTCCGAGGAAGCCATGCCCTTAATATGTACAATAACTGCACAATAGATCTCGGTGATAACGACGCCACCTATGCCACCAGCCAGACAACGATAATTTTTCTGTGACCCGATCTTTTCCGGCAGACAGGCGACCATCACGCCGGTTAACAATGCAGGAATAGCTCCCGTAGTAATCGACAATAAGAGAAACAATGGAAGTACCTGTATTATTACCAAAAGAACCAGCGGTTCTTTTGCGAAGAATATGTAGAGGACAAGAAACAGAACACCAATTAACGGTCCTAAAACCGCAAAATAAAGTCCGTGATGTATTACCCGACGTGAAACAGACATATCAAACTCCCTTTACTTACCTTTGAGCGCCAATTTAAGCGGGGTAAGTGAAGGGAGTGTGAAGAACTATGCCGTAATATCCCAACCACGCGCTTTCCACAGTTCCGGTAACTGCGAAAGATGGGTAAAGGTGGTGACTTTCGGGTGAACGATCGGCTTATTGTGCGGGTCGGCGCAGAAGTAGAACACTTCCATACCTGCGTCGATACCAGATTGCGCACCGGCAACTGAGTCATCAACCAGAATGCAGTTTTCTACATTTACATTCATCGCTTTTGCCGCATGGAACATTAACGCCGGGTCTGGCTTCCAGCGCTGAATATCGTAGCCGCTGAACAGTTTATCCGGGAAGTAGTGCAACATATTCAGCTTGCCCATAGAATGCTGCATTTTGTTATTTGGGCCGTTAGATACCACACACATTGGCGCAGTGATCGCTGACAGGAGCGCTCCAGCCCCTTCGATGGCTTCCAGTTCTGAATCGAACAGCCGAGCGACTTCTGCACGGTAAACGTGTTCAGCTTCTGTTTTCGCTAACGTAACACCATGTTCAAGGGAAACAATATCGATAATTTCGTACAGTTTTACACCTTTGAAACGTTTGAATACCTCTTCAGGATCGAGCGTAATACCAAATTCCTGAAACATCGTTACATATGCGCGGGAGCAAATGACTTCACTGTCGACCAGCGTACCGTCGCAGTCGAAAAATACCGCTTCTATCTGGGACATGTCTTTCCTTTATCGTTAGTTTAACGTTTTCGTCATGCCAATTCGCATGACGCAATCGTTGCCGTATAAGCAAATACAATGAAAAAAAGTTATCTTCAGCCGTCCATATTGTCTCATTTTGGTATACGATAGCGACGGATTTTCCCTCCTTGTTCGGAAATAGATAATGAGTCAACAACACACAACCCAGGCTTCTGGCCAGGGGATGCTGGAACGCGTGTTTAAACTGCGCGAACATGGCACGACGGCACGGACCGAAGTGATCGCCGGTTTTACCACCTTCCTGACGATGGTTTACATCGTTTTTGTTAACCCGCAAATTCTTGGCGTTGCTGGCATGGATACCAGCGCCGTCTTCGTTACTACCTGTCTGATTGCTGCATTCGGCAGTATTATGATGGGACTGTTTGCTAACCTGCCAGTTGCACTGGCACCCGCTATGGGCCTGAATGCATTCTTCGCTTTTGTCGTTGTACAGGCTATGGGCTTGCCGTGGCAAGTCGGGATGGGCGCAATCTTCTGGGGCGCGATTGGTCTGCTGTTACTGACGATTTTCCGCGTTCGTTACTGGATGATTGCTAACATTCCGGTAAGTCTGCGTGTGGGCATCACCAGCGGTATCGGTCTGTTCATTGGTATGATGGGACTGAAGAATGCAGGTGTGATTGTCGCTAACCCGGAAACGCTGGTCAGCATCGGTAACCTGACTTCTCACAGCGTGCTGCTGGGGATCCTCGGCTTCTTCATCATTGCTATTCTGGCCTCGCGCAACATTCACGCGGCGGTGCTGGTTTCCATCGTGGTGACAACGCTGCTGGGCTGGATGCTGGGTGATGTCCACTACAATGGCATCGTTTCTGCGCCGCCGAGCGTAATGACTGTCGTGGGCCATGTAGATTTAGCCGGGTCGTTTAACCTCGGGCTGGCAGGGGTGATTTTCTCTTTCATGCTGGTCAACCTGTTTGACTCCTCCGGTACGCTGATTGGCGTGACCGATAAAGCAGGCCTGGCGGATGAGAAGGGTAAATTCCCGCGCATGAAGCAGGCGCTGTATGTCGACAGTATCTCTTCCGTGACCGGTTCGTTTATCGGTACTTCTTCCGTTACGGCTTATATTGAGTCCTCTTCCGGCGTATCGGTTGGCGGTCGTACCGGTCTGACGGCAGTGGTTGTTGGTCTGCTGTTCCTGCTGGTTATCTTTCTGTCGCCGCTGGCGGGAATGGTGCCAGGCTACGCTGCAGCTGGCGCGTTGATCTACGTTGGCGTGTTGATGACCTCAAGTCTTGCTCGCGTGAACTGGCAGGATCTTACTGAATCTGTTCCGGCGTTTATTACCGCCGTGATGATGCCGTTCAGCTTTTCGATTACCGAAGGTATTGCGCTGGGCTTTATCTCCTACTGCGTGATGAAGATTGGTACCGGGCGTCTGCGTGACCTTAGCCCGTGCGTAATCATCGTTGCGCTGATGTTTATCCTGAAGATTGTATTTATCGACGCTCACTAAAATCGATAGCGCATTAAAAACCCGCCATGCATGATTACTGGCGGGTTTTTTATTTAGATCTTAACTCGCTGAATAAACTCACCAAATGCGGTCAATTGCCCGGTCAGGTGGTCCAGCGTACCCTGATCAATCACTTCTCCGGTTTGCGGATCAACTTTGTTCTGAATCACGCCGCCCATAAATTCCGGCTTGTTCATCACCATTGCATCGAGGAAAACCAGAATCTGGCGCAGGTGATACTGACAGCGCGCGCCGCCAATCACGCCCATTGAGCTGGTCTGAATCAACACCGGTTTACCTGCCAGCGGTTGATCCGGCAGGCGGGAAAGCCAGTCGATGGCATTTTTCAGCCCACCCGGTACCGAGTAGTTATATTCCGGCGTGACGATCACCACACCGTCAGCCTGACGGATCTGTTCCGCCAGAGCTTCAACCGTTGCTGGAAAACCGTCTTCCTGCTGTACGTCAGCGTCATACAGAGGAATGTCGGCAATGGAAGGTAACGCATTGACTTCCATGCTTGCCGGAGCAATTTTCGGCAGGGTACGTGCAACCATGCCATTAAATGAGCCTTTGCGCAGGCTCCCCAGTAACGTAACCACCTGCAATTTTTCAGACATGATGACTCCTGTGGTTGTCTATCAATTTGGCGAAAAAGCCTTCACGGTAGAGAGCTGGGCAAAACGCATCATCCGGCTGGTAGGATTGTTGGCGCGGCTGTGAATATCCGGCAGGCTTTTCCAGCCGTGTTTGCCATCTAACTCCCAGACACTGAGCTTTTCAATCGTGGGCGTGACCGCCACGGACCACACCAGCACGTCTTCCGCGTCGCATAACGCTTCTACATGATTTACATGAGCACATTTCAGGCGTCCGGCAATGGGCAGCAGCTGCAGATCGCGCGGATCGTCATTCAAAACATCACCGGTTAGTTTTAGCACGCTTCGGCGCAGCGTGATGAGCTGCGCCCGCGCTTCGTTAGGATCGTTTTGTTTACTGATCCATAGCGATTCATTGCTTGAAAAGGTGTGGTTATCGGGCGCGTGTGGGCTATGAAACCCGCGCGTCGCACGCTGTAGTTCCATATCGAGGCCACATTCACCTTCGGTTGTTAACGCCACGCCAACCATATTCCCGGCATAGGAAATAGAAAACGAAGGCAAATTTTTATCGCTGAAAACCGGTTTACCTTTCGGCAGGGTGACAATTTCCGGCAATTCGCCAATGCCATACAGCATGAACATCAGTTCTGCGAGTAAACCTCTGGACGCCAGAAAACGGCTTTGACGATGAAGGGGAATGTTTCGGGCTTCTTGATGACACTGGGAGGGGAGACGAACAGAAATCAGATGTCCTTCCGTTAAAATCCCTCGGGCAAAGTGAGTCGCCATTTTTCGCTCCATGCTTAATGGTCCATTATGAATACAAGAGTAATCATTTACTGGAATGATGGACAGACTAAAGCGGCTAAAAGTTCGATTCAGACAAGCTTATTACAACTTTTTTACATTTTATTGTGAAATTGGGTCGCGTTTCATACGATTCGGTTATGCCATCGACGCGTAAAGGTTTTTAATGGTTTCCCGTAACCAGACGATCTTCGGATTATGGCTGTTCCGTTTATGCCACAGCAGGGTAAAAGGAACTTCCAGCTTTTTTTGCTGGCTTTCGTCAAACGGGAGAGGAAGAGCAACCAACGGCAGTTGATGGAGTTGATTGTAGTACTGACAGTAGCGCGGCGCGGTCGCCAGTAGCAGATTGTCGGGTTGCGCTGCCATAAACAGTGACTGCTCAAATTCCGGCAGGCTCATAGCAATCGTGCGTTCGCGCCCCAGCTCCTGTAACACATTGTCCAGCGCCCAGGTGTCGCTCTGTTCCCAGCAAATGCTGATATGCGGATAACGTAAAAAGGTGTCCAGATTCCACGTTTCATGCAGTGCCGGATGATCTTTGCGTAACCAGACGCAGGGTACATCACTAAACAGCACTTCATAATCAATGGCTAACGGTAGCGAGCTTAACAGCTCCCGCGAGCGAGGATGGCTTTCGCGACCGGAAAAACCAATATCCACTTCACCACGAGTAATGGCATCTAAGGAATCGTAATCCCAGTTACGTAGTTTGATGGTCGCCTGCGGGTAACGTTGGTAGATCCGTTTCGACAGCGCATTAAGCATGATCATCATCAGCGGCGATTCCGCCGCCAACTCAAACTTCAGGCCGCGCGGTGTCTGGTGGTGCGGTTTATCCAGCAGCAGATTGCTCATTTGCATCCATTCCGCCAGATTTTGCTCCATGCTGACCATTAGCGGTGTGGGCGACAGGCCCAGCGGTGAGTTCACAAAGAGCGGGTCGTCAAACCACGCTCTTAACTTTGCCAGCGACTTACTCACCGCTGAAGGGGTCACGTTCATCCGCTTCGCCGCTTTGGTCACGCTGCGCTCCTGCATCAGCAGTTGCAGACAGAGCAGCAGATTGAGATCAAGCGTGGTGATGGATTTCTTCATGAGCGGCAACGGGGCGTCCAGGCGCGACGAACATAATCAGCAACAGGCTCACTATGCTACAGGCAATCAGAATCCCGATCAGCATATTCCATGCGCCGATACCAACCACCGCTGCCAGCCAAATCCACAGTGACGAACCGCAAACCTGCGCAATACCTAAGGTCGAGCTGGCTACGCCCGCGCGTAATGAAAATGGTCCTAACGCCTGACTCATCGCTACGCCAAAACCTACCGAGAAACCGGCGCAAATCAGCGTGATACCAAACAGAGAAACCGCATGGGAAGGTGAAACGGCAAGGGTGATCCCCGCTGCAAGGAATAACACCTGCGAGGTGATCATCAACGTACGTGGCTTAAAAATTCCCAGCGCAAATGGCGTGGAGAATGAAACGGTCATGCTGACGCCAGCAGTCAACGCCATAATGGTGGCGTATTCTCCGCGCTCAAAACCCATGATTTCCATCAGCAATACCGGCGATGTATTGACGAAAGTGAGGATCACCGAAACGCTGAGGGTGGTGATAACAACACGGCTGAGGAAAAAACGGTTAAGCAGCGACTCGCTATTTTCTCGTGGTTTGTCCGAAGCTGCGGGGGCCGCAGGGCGCGTTTCTTTTAAAATAAACAAAGACAACATCAGTACCGCGATGCCCATCATTGCCATCGCCCAGAACAGACTCTGCCACGGGAATTTAAGCATAATCAGATGTCCGAGCACTGGCGCTAACACCGGAATGATGCAGGTAATACCGTTGAGTAATGACAGCACTTTTGCCCGACGTCGATCATCCAGCGTGTCGCGCAAAATGGCGAACGCCACCACGTAACAACAGCCCGCGCCCAACCCCTGTAGAAAGCGCCCTGCAAGAAATAACGTGCTGGTTTCAGCCAGTGAACAGAACACCGAGGCGATAATAAATAGCGCCGCGCCGGGGATGGCGACCGGCTTTCTCCCTGAACGATCGGCCACTTTACCGGCAAATAACATCGCAGCTGCCATCCCAGCCAGATAAACAGAGAACGCAATATGCAACTGCGCTTCGCTGGCATTGAGATCGGCGGCGATGCGCGGTAAACCAACGAGGTACATATCAATCCCGGCGGGATAAAGTAAAACCAGGGCAAAACTACAAATCAAAAAGCGGGACATGGGCTAAAGCGTCCTGATAGTAAGGTGACGCAAAGCATACGTGGTGAAGGAGAATCAGGCGAGTTGCCATTTGGACATAAGTGATTTCCTGACAGGCAAGAAGCCAGCGAAATGGCTGGCTTCCTGAAGGATTTAGCCAAATTTAGGTAACACGTTAAAGACGTTACCGAACCAGCATAAAATTACGGTTATACCAAAGAGAATGACAATCGCCGGAATAAGATTACCGCCCCAGACCGTGAACATCTGATTGGGAAACTTCTTGCGAGCTTTGATTGCCAGCACTGCGGGAATAATGACCGCCCAGATGGTGGCGCACAGTCCGGCACCGCCGATCCCGTAAATAAAGCCGTTCGGGAAGATCAGATACAACAACGCGGGTGGCAGGAAGGTTAACAGCACGGTTTTGAAACGCCCGCCGTGGGAGTTATCAATCTTAAACAGATCCGCCAGATAATCGAACAATCCCAGCGTGACACCAAAGAACGAACTGGCAACAGCTAAGTTGGAGAACACCAGCAGGCAAAACTCGATAATCCCATGCTGTTTGGTGCCGAGGAACGATTTCACCAGCGAATCAACGTTGCCGCCTGAGGAGATTATCGCCTTAAAGCTTTCGCGCGGAATATTCCCCATCGTGCAATAGAGCCAGAAGAGATAAATCACCAGCGCCAGCAGCGAACCAAATACCACGCTTTTGATTAACTTATCTTTGCGTTTTCCATAGCAAATAATCAGGCTGGGAATATTGCCGTGGAAACCAAATGACGCCAGACACACCGGCAAAGCCATAAAGATATACGGGAAGTAAGACGTTCCCGCAGTGGTGCTGGTGGCATCGCGCAGGATGGAGTAATCGACCTGGAAGAAGAAAGAACCAAACACGATCACAAAGGAGATAATCTTCAGCCCGAGGAACAATGAGGTAATGCGACTGGCGGCTAACGAACTTATCCACAATACGCTGGCAACGAAAATGGCTGTGCAGATCCCGACAATACGTGGATTAGCGTGATAGCCCAAATTCATTGATATCGTTTCACTAATGATCGCACCATTAGCAGAGATATAGGCATAAGTGAGGATATAGAGAACGAAGGCAACGGTAATACCGCTGATAATGTTCCAGGTGTTACCGATTAAATCTTTGGTGATGGTGTTAAAACTGGAGCCGACAGGATAATTTAAATTTGCTTCTAATAACAATAACCCGGAATGAAGCATTGAAAACCAGGCAATGATAAGGATAAAGGCACCCCAGAAAAACCAGGCACCGGCAAGATCAACAGGTAAAGCAAACATACCTCCACCAATTACTGTACCTGCTATAACCATAACACCCCAAAATGCAGAGTGCTTTTTTTCAGCTTGATCAGTCATGATGCCACCTTTAGAGGAAGGCTATTTTTGTTATTGAGGATGTAGGGTAAGAGAGTGGCTAACATCCTTATAGCCACTCTGTAGTATTAATTAAACTTCTTTCAGTTTTGCGGTGAAGTGACGCAATACTTTTGGTTCGTAGGTAAAGGTTAATCCTTTAATATTCGCCGCGTTCTCTTTCACATGTTTAAAGGCTTCAATAATGAAGTCCATATGTGTTTGAGTATATGTTGCGCGCGGAATGGTTAAACGCAGCAGTTCAGCCGGGCATGGCAGTTGTTTACCGGTTTTCGGATCGCGGCCTAACAGGAAAGAGCCAATTTCTACCGCACGGATACCGGCGACTTTATACAGCTCGCACGCCAGCGCCTGTGCCGGGAACTGGTCTGCCGGGATATGCGGCAGCAGTTTACCGGCATCAACGAATGCCGCGTGACCGCCCGCCTGCTGGCAGACAACGCCAATCTCTTCCAGACCATCGACCAGATACTGTACCTGCGCGATACGATAAGCCAGCCAGTCGAGATTCATGCCGTCATACAGACCTACCGCCAGACGCTCCATCGCGCCGCCTTCCAGGCCGCCATATGTCGGGAACCCTTCCTGCACCACGCAAAGGGTTCTGCACTCGGTGTACACATCAAAGAAGCTGTCGTCTTTCATGCACAGCAAGCCGCCCATCGGTACCATCGCATCTTTCTTGGCGGACATCGCCAGCATATCGGCATATTTGTAGGTTTCGCGGGTGATCTGCTCGATGGTCCAGTCTTTGTATTCTGCTTCACGCTGCTTGATGAAATAGGCGTTTTCAGCAAAGCGTGCGGAGTCCATTACCACCGGAATATCGTATTTCTTCGCGATGCTGTACATCGCTTTTAAGTTTGCCAGTGAAACCGGCTGACCACCTGCAGAGTTACTGGTGATGGTTGCAACGATATACGGCACGTTATTCGGGCCAACTTCTTCAATACCGCGTTCTAATCCTTCGAGGTCAAAGTTGCCTTTAAAGTCGTAACGCACGCCCGTATCGAAGGCTTCTTTGATATAGACGTTACGCACGGTACAGCCGTTAATCTGGCTATGGCCCTGCGTGGTATCAAAGAAATAGTTAGAGAATGCCACCATTTTGCTGCGATCCAGGCCTTTTTCCTGCTCGCGTTTTTTAATCAGTACCGGAATATAGATTTGCTCTGCGCCACGGCCCTGGTGAGTCGGAATAGTATATTGATAACCAAAGATATTTTTCACTGACTCGGCTAACGCATAGTAGCTGCGGCTGCCGCTGTAGGCTTCGTCGCCGCGCATCATCGCTGCCTGCATACTTTGGGTTACCGCCCCGGTGCCGCTGTCGGTCAGTAAATCGATAAACACATCTTCGCTATCCAGCAGGAACGGGTTCATACCGGATTTAATAATTGCTTCTTCACGATAAGCGCGAGTAGTACGTTTTACTGGCTCAATAACACGAATGCGGAACGGTTCAGGGAGATGTTTAAAGTTTTCCATTACATAATCCTTCATTTATTTTAATTACAGTGATCCCTGTGAATATTACATCTGCAATATCCATTAATTCGCCATGTATATATACAAGCACCATCATTTACTAAAATAAGTAAATAAACGAGAGATGGCCTTTGCAAAAGGCAAAATTAAGATATAGCAAACTAATCGTTCACATTGAATCTAA
Source organism: Escherichia sp. WS33 (assembly GCF_046486385.1). Lineage (NCBI taxonomy): Bacteria > Pseudomonadati > Pseudomonadota > Gammaproteobacteria > Enterobacterales > Enterobacteriaceae > Escherichia > Escherichia sp. WS33. The sequence continues at coordinate 58,614 of NZ_JBJQLJ010000008.1, forward strand.
TCGGTTTGGCTCTGGTGATGGCTACAGAAGGGTAAATTAAGGGCGGTGATCGACAATCTTATTGTCGATATTGAACCATTTTGAGGTCACACATATATGTAAGATATTCATAATGCACTTATCCTCGAAAGACACGAGGCTACAGTATAATACTCAAGAATTTTGTCTATTCTAAAATTGTTTAAATGTGAATCGAATCACAATCGTTCGGGGAGCAATACTAAATGCTTTTTTTTAAGATTATAAATTACGTAAGAATTTTAATGTTTAAAAAAAGGGTTGAGGAATAACAGGAGTGCTAACAATGAAGCGAAGCCGCATCTGACAGTCAGAATACGGCTTCGTAAGCGCGGTTACTTACCAATACAGAAGCTGGAGAAAATCCGCCCCAGCAGGTCGTCTGAAGTAAATTCCCCGGTGATTTCGCTTAAGTTCTGCTGTGCCAGGCGCAACTCTTCCGCCAGCAGTTCACCCGCCCAGGCACCTAACAGTTGCGCTTTACCTTGCTGCAAATGCTCCGCTGCCTGTTCCAGCGCCTGTAGGTGGCGACGACGCGCCAGGAAGCCGCCTTCCATGTTGGTGTCAAAGCCCATGCTCTGTTTGAGATGGTTACGCAGCACCTCCACGCCTTCACCTGTCCTTGCCGAGAGACGAATTAACGCGTGACCGTTCACTTCACTCATTCCCAGCGTTTCGCCGGTGATATCGGCTTTATTGCGCACCACGGTGATCGGCAGTTTCGCTGGCAGACGGGCGATAAATTCCGGCCAGATCTCTGCCGGATCCACGGCGTCTGTTGTGGTGCCATCGACCATAAACAGCACGCGGTCGGCCTGTTCAATTTCCTGCCACGCGCGCTCGATACCAATACGTTCCACTTCGTCACTGGCTTCACGTAGCCCAGCGGTATCGATGATATGCAGCGGCATTCCGTCAATGTGGATATGCTCACGCAGCACGTCACGTGTGGTTCCGGCGATATCAGTTACGATTGCTGCTTCACGGCCCGCCAGCGCGTTTAACAGGCTCGATTTACCGGCGTTAGGACGTCCGGCAATCACCACCTTCATCCCTTCGCGCAACAAACTACCCTGACGTGCTTCAGCACGCACTGCATCGAGATCGGCAATCACGTCATTAAGCTGGGCTTCAATTTTGCCGTCGGAGAGGAAATCGATCTCTTCATCAGGGAAATCAATTGCCGCTTCGACGTAAATGCGCAAGTGGGTGAGGGCTTCCACCAGATGGTTGACCCGTGCGGAGAATGCGCCTTGCAGCGAGTTAAGTGCCGAACGGGCCGCCTGTTCCGAACTGGCGTCGATAAGATCGGCAATCGCCTCGGCCTGGGCTAAGTCGAGTTTATCGTTAAGAAACGCGCGTTCGGAAAACTCACCAGGGCGAGCAATCCGCAGGCCGGGAATGGTCAGAATGCGTTTTAACAGCAGGTCGAGGATCACCGGACCGCCATGACCTTGCAGTTCCAGCACATCTTCGCCGGTGAACGAGTTCGGGCCAGGGAACCATAGCGCAATCCCCTGATCGAGCACGCTGCCGTCGGCGTCTTTAAACGGAAGATAATCGGCGTAGCGCGGCTTAGGTAGTTTACCCAGCACGGTTTCGGCAACTTCACGGGCTTTGAAGCCGGAGATGCGCAGGATGCCAACGCCGCCACGTCCCGGAGGCGTGGCCTGGGCTACGATAGTGTCATTATCGCTCATGATGTTCCTGTTGCTTTGTGTGGCGGATGCGCGGTGCTTATCCGCCCTACGAAAAGAAAAAAGGCGGTCAACTGACCGCCCTTATTTTAGCGAAAACTCACCGAATCAGGATTTTTTCTTCTCGCGGCTATGCAGGCCACGTTTTTCCAGACCACGGTAAATCAGCTGCTGCTGAATAATGGTTACCAGGTTGCTGACGATATAGTACAGCACCAGACCTGACGGGAACCACAGGAAGAACACGGTGAAGATGACCGGCATAAAGGTCATGATCTTCTGCTGCATCGGGTCGGTCACTGTGGTCGGCGACATCTTCTGAATGAAGAACATCGTTACGCCCATCAGGATCGGCAGGATGTAGTACGGGTCCTGTGCCGACAGGTCGTGGATCCACAGTGCAAACGGTGCCTGACGCAGTTCAACGGAACCCATCAGCATGTAGTACAACGCCAGGAAGATTGGCATCTGGATCAGCAGCGGGAAGCAGCCGCCCAGCGGGTTAACCTTCTCAGCTTTGTACAGCGCCATCATTTCCTGGCTGATACGCTGTTTGTCATCACCCAGACGCTCACGCATTGCCTGAATCTTCGGCTGCAGCATACGCATCTTCGCCATGGAGGTGTACTGCGCTTTGGTCAGCGGGTACATGATGCCACGAACGATAAAGGTGATGATGATAATGGAGAAGCCCCAGTTACCCACAAAGCTATGGATCCATTTCAGCAGTTTGAACAGCGGCTGAGAGATGAACCACAACCAACCGTAATCAACGGTCAGATCCAGGTGCGGAGCAACAGCTGCCATTTTGTCCTGGATTTCCGGGCCAACCCACAGGGTGCTGTTCATCGCGCCAGTCTGACCAGGCTGAACCAGTACCGGCTGAGATTTATAGCCGATAGCGGCGATGCCGTTACCCAGATTAGCGGTATAGAAGTTGTTGGTACCGTCGTTATGCGGGATCCACGCCGTCGCGAAATACTGTTGCAGCATCGCCACCCAACCACCTTTCGAAGAGATGTTCAGGTTTTCGTTATCGGCAATGGTATCGAACTTGTATTTCTCATACTTCTCGTCAGGCGTGGAGTACGCCGCGCCACGGAAGGTGTGCAGTGCGAAGTTGCTGCTTCCGGTATCGAGATGCGGTGGCAGAGTGATGGATTGCTTCAACTGACCAAAGGTGGAGATTTCCAGCGGTTTCTCGCCAGCGTTCTGCACGTTGTAGTTGACGTTGACAGCGTAATCACCACGTTTCAGGACAAACGTTTTGGTAAACGTGTTGCCTGCCGCGTCGGTATACGTCATCGGCACCTGCAGTTCGTTTTGACCTTCAGCCAGCACATAAGCGTCTTTTTCAACGTTATACAGCGGACGCGGGCCGTTAGCCGGGTTATCCGGGCCATCACGACCGGTCAGACCGCTCTGTGCCTGATAAATAAACTGCGGTGAAGTTTCCAGCAGCTGGAACGGCTGGGTAGAGTTCAGCTCTTTCGGGTAAGCCGGCAGCAGAGCTTGCTCAACATCACCACCACGGGTGTTGATGGTCAGATCAAGCACGTCGGTCTTAACCGAGATCAGTTTCCCCTGGCCACTGGCCGGTACGCCCTGGTCGGCGGCGCTACCCGCTGCGGTGGTCGTTGTCTGCGTGGTCTGTTGGGCCTGAGGTTGCGGGTTTTTATCCTGCTCCCAGGCTTGCCAGATCATGAAAGACACGAACAGCAAAGCGATGACTAAAAGATTGCGTTGCGAATCCATCGTTAGTGTTCTCTGGTATCAAATGGTCCGGGCGGGACGGGATCGTCACCACCAGGGTGTAAAGGGTGGCATTTTAATACGCGTTTCACCGTCAACCAACTGCCTTTTATCACTCCAAACCTGCGCAATGCCTCAATTCCGTAGCTTGAACAGGTTGGAGTGAAACGACAATGCGGCCCGAGTAGCGGACTAATCAGGCGTTGATAGACCCGAATGAGGGCTATCAGGACCCGCGAGCCAGGCGACAGTGGCGGCGCCATAATTTTTCCAACGCTTCCGAGAGAGCACGGTTATCGAGGTCGGCAACCCCTTTTTTCGCCACCACCACGAAATCCATAGCCGGGAGTTCATGTTGGCGCAGACGGAAGCTTTCACGCGTCAGACGTTTAATCCGATTGCGTTCATGGGCGCGTCGAACGTTTTTCTTGGCGACTGTAAGACCGATACGGGGATGCCCCAGCGAATTCAGGCGGCCGAGAATGGTAATTTGCGGCGTGCCAGCCCGTTGTGGCTGCTGGAAGACGAATGTGAATTGACTGGGAGTTAACAAGCGTAACTCCCTGGGAAATGCGAGCTTAACCACTCAGGGGTTAGCTTTATTACTTAGAAACGGTCAGACGAGCGCGGCCTTTAGCACGACGACGTGCCAGAACCTGACGACCATTTTTAGTAGCCATACGAGCACGGAAGCCGTGAGAACGGTTGCGCTTCAGTACAGACGGTTGAAAAGTGCGTTTCATGGCGATTTCTACCTAAACTTGAATAAATTCAATGGCTTTATTGGATATCCGCCGAAAAATGAAACGATGGACACCGAAGCCATGGGTGATTAAAGAGGCCGGATTGTAATAATTGTACACTCCGGAGTCAATTCTCTTTCCTTATTTACCGCGCTTTTCCGCACCTTTTCGCAGGGAAAATGTACGACCTCACACCAGTGGAAACCAGCATGGCGCGCCGGGTGGAGGATTATACGGGCTGATGGGTAAAGCGCAAGGATCGTCCTGGATCTTTATTAGATCGATTAAGCCAATTTTTGTCTATGGTCATTAAATTTTCCAATATGCGGCGTAAATCGTGCCCGCCTCGCGGCAGGATCGTTTACACTTAGCGAGTTCTGGAAAGTCCTGTGGATAAATCGGGAAAATCTGTGAGAAACAGAAGATCTCTTGCGCAGTTTAGGCTATGATCCGCGGTCCCGATCGTTTTGCAGGATCTTGATCGGGCATATAACCGCAGACAGCGGTTCGTGCGTCACCCTCAAGCAGGGTCTTTTCGACGTACGTCAACAATCATGAATGTTTCAGCCTTAGTCATTATCGACTTTTGTTCGAGTGGAGTCCGCCGTGTCACTTTCGCTTTGGCAGCAGTGTCTTGCCCGATTGCAGGATGAGTTACCAGCCACAGAATTCAGTATGTGGATACGCCCATTGCAGGCGGAACTGAGCGATAACACGCTGGCCCTGTACGCGCCAAACCGTTTTGTCCTCGATTGGGTACGGGACAAGTACCTTAATAATATCAATGGACTGCTAACCAGTTTCTGCGGAGCGGATGCCCCACAGCTGCGTTTTGAAGTCGGCACCAAACCGGTGACGCAAACGCCACAAGCGGCAGTGACGAGCAACGTCGCGGCCCCTGCACAGGTGGCGCAAACGCAGCCGCAACGTGCTGCGCCTTCTACGCGCTCAGGTTGGGATAACGTCCCGGCCCCGGCAGAACCGACCTATCGTTCTAACGTAAACGTCAAACACACGTTTGATAACTTCGTCGAAGGTAAATCTAACCAACTGGCGCGCGCGGCGGCTCGCCAGGTGGCAGATAACCCTGGCGGTGCCTATAACCCGTTGTTCCTTTATGGCGGCACGGGTCTGGGTAAAACTCACCTGCTGCATGCGGTGGGTAACGGCATTATGGCGCGCAAGCCGAATGCCAAAGTGGTTTATATGCACTCCGAGCGCTTTGTTCAGGACATGGTTAAAGCCCTGCAAAACAACGCGATCGAAGAGTTTAAACGCTACTACCGTTCCGTAGATGCACTGCTGATCGACGATATTCAGTTTTTTGCTAATAAAGAACGATCTCAGGAAGAGTTTTTCCACACCTTCAACGCCCTGCTGGAAGGTAATCAACAGATCATTCTCACCTCGGATCGCTATCCGAAAGAGATCAACGGCGTTGAGGATCGTTTGAAATCCCGCTTCGGCTGGGGGCTGACTGTGGCGATCGAACCGCCAGAGCTGGAAACCCGCGTGGCGATCCTGATGAAAAAGGCCGACGAAAATGACATTCGTTTGCCAGGCGAAGTGGCGTTCTTTATCGCCAAGCGTCTACGATCTAACGTACGTGAGCTGGAAGGGGCGCTGAACCGCGTTATTGCTAACGCCAACTTTACCGGACGGGCGATCACCATCGACTTCGTGCGTGAGGCGCTGCGCGACTTGCTGGCATTGCAGGAAAAACTGGTCACCATCGACAATATTCAGAAGACGGTGGCGGAGTACTACAAGATCAAAGTTGCGGATCTCCTTTCCAAGCGTCGATCCCGCTCGGTGGCGCGTCCGCGCCAGATGGCGATGGCGCTGGCGAAAGAGCTGACTAACCACAGTCTGCCGGAGATTGGCGATGCGTTTGGTGGTCGTGACCACACGACGGTGCTTCATGCCTGCCGTAAGATCGAGCAGTTGCGTGAAGAGAGCCACGATATCAAAGAAGATTTTTCAAATTTAATCAGAACATTGTCATCGTAAACCTATGAAATTTACCGTAGAACGTGAGCATTTATTAAAACCGCTACAACAGGTGAGCGGTCCGTTAGGTGGTCGTCCTACGCTACCGATTCTCGGTAATCTGCTGTTACAGGTTGCTGACGGTACGTTGTCGCTGACCGGTACTGATCTCGAGATGGAAATGGTGGCACGCGTTGCGCTGGTTCAGCCACACGAGCCAGGAGCGACGACCGTTCCGGCGCGCAAATTCTTTGATATCTGCCGTGGTCTGCCTGAAGGCGCGGAAATTGCCGTGCAGCTGGAAGGTGAGCGGATGCTGGTGCGCTCCGGGCGTAGCCGTTTTTCGCTGTCTACCCTGCCAGCGGCGGATTTCCCGAACCTCGATGACTGGCAGAGTGAAGTCGAATTTACCCTGCCGCAGGCAACGATGAAGCGTCTGATTGAAGCGACCCAGTTTTCGATGGCGCATCAGGACGTTCGCTATTACTTAAATGGTATGCTGTTTGAAACCGAAGGTGAAGAACTGCGCACCGTGGCAACCGACGGCCACCGTCTGGCGGTCTGTTCAATGCCAATTGGTCAATCTTTGCCAAGCCATTCGGTGATCGTACCGCGTAAAGGCGTGATTGAACTGATGCGTATGCTCGACGGCGGCGACAATCCGCTGCGCGTGCAGATTGGCAGCAACAATATTCGCGCCCACGTTGGCGACTTTATCTTCACCTCCAAACTGGTGGATGGTCGCTTCCCGGATTACCGCCGCGTTCTGCCGAAGAATCCGGACAAACATCTGGAAGCTGGCTGCGATCTGCTCAAGCAGGCGTTTGCCCGTGCGGCAATTCTCTCTAACGAGAAATTCCGCGGCGTGCGCCTGTATGTCAGCGAAAACCAGCTGAAAATCACCGCCAACAACCCGGAACAGGAAGAAGCGGAAGAGATCCTCGACGTTACCTATAGCGGTGCGGAGATGGAAATCGGCTTCAACGTCAGCTATGTGCTGGATGTTCTGAACGCGCTGAAATGCGAAAACGTCCGCATGATGCTGACCGATTCGGTTTCCAGCGTGCAGATTGAAGATGCCGCATCACAGTCGGCTGCCTATGTTGTCATGCCAATGAGACTGTAATGTCCCTCACCCGCTTGTTGATCCGCGATTTCCGCAACATTGAAACCGCGGATCTCGCTTTATCTCCCGGCTTTAACTTTCTGGTAGGTGCCAACGGCAGTGGCAAAACCAGCGTGCTGGAAGCCATCTATACGCTCGGCCATGGTCGGGCGTTTCGCAGTTTGCAGATTGGTCGCGTCATTCGCCATGAGCAGGAGGCGTTTGTTCTCCACGGGCGATTACAGGGCGAAGAGCGCGAGACAGCGATTGGCTTAACCAAAGACAAACAGGGCGACAGCAAAGTCCGCATCGACGGTACAGACGGGCATAAGGTCGCGGAACTGGCGCACCTGATGCCAATGCAGTTGATAACGCCAGAAGGGTTTACTTTACTCAACGGCGGCCCCAAATACAGAAGAGCATTCCTCGACTGGGGATGCTTTCACAACGAACCCGGATTTTTCACCGCCTGGAGCAATCTCAAGCGATTGCTCAAGCAGCGCAATGCGGCGCTGCGCCAGGTGACACGTTACGAACAGCTACGCCCGTGGGATAAAGAACTGATCCCGCTGGCGGAGCAAATCAGCACCTGGCGCGCGGAGTATAGCGCCGGTATCGCGGCTGATATGGCCGATACTTGTAAGCAATTTCTCCCTGAGTTTTCTCTGACTTTCTCTTTCCAGCGCGGCTGGGAGAAAGAGACAGAATATGCTGAGGTGCTGGAACGTAATTTTGAACGCGATCGCCAGCTAACCTACACCGCGCATGGCCCGCATAAAGCGGACTTACGCATTCGCGCCGACGGTGCGCCGGTGGAAGATACCTTATCGCGTGGGCAGCTTAAGCTGTTGATGTGCGCCTTACGTCTGGCGCAAGGAGAGTTCCTCACCCGTGAAAGCGGGCGGCGGTGTCTCTACCTGATAGATGATTTTGCCTCTGAGCTTGATGATGAGCGTCGCGGGCTGCTTGCCAGCCGCTTAAAAGCGACGCAATCACAGGTCTTTGTCAGCGCGATCAGTGCTGAACACGTTATAGACATGTCGGACGAAAATTCGAAGATGTTTACCGTGGAAAAGGGTAAAATAACGGATTAACCCAAGTATAAATGAGCGAGAAACGTTGATGTCGAATTCTTATGACTCCTCCAGTATCAAAGTCCTGAAAGGGCTGGATGCGGTGCGTAAGCGCCCGGGTATGTATATCGGCGACACGGATGACGGCACCGGTCTGCACCACATGGTATTCGAGGTGGTAGATAACGCTATCGACGAAGCGCTCGCGGGTCACTGTAAAGAAATTATCGTCACCATTCACGCCGACAACTCTGTCTCTGTACAGGATGACGGGCGCGGCATTCCGACCGGTATTCACCCGGAAGAGGGCGTATCGGCGGCGGAAGTGATCATGACCGTTCTGCACGCAGGCGGTAAATTTGACGATAACTCCTATAAAGTGTCCGGCGGTCTGCACGGCGTTGGTGTTTCGGTAGTAAACGCCCTGTCGCAAAAACTGGAGCTGGTTATCCAGCGCGAGGGTAAAATTCACCGTCAGATCTACGAACACGGTGTACCGCAGGCCCCGCTGGCGGTTACCGGCGAGACTGAAAAAACCGGCACCATGGTGCGTTTCTGGCCTAGCCTCGAAACCTTCACCAATGTGACCGAGTTCGAATATGAAATTCTGGCGAAACGTCTGCGTGAGTTGTCGTTCCTCAACTCCGGCGTTTCCATTCGTCTGCGCGACAAGCGTGACGGCAAAGAAGACCACTTCCACTATGAAGGCGGCATCAAGGCGTTCGTTGAATATCTGAACAAGAACAAAACGCCGATCCACCCGAATATCTTCTACTTCTCCACCGAAAAAGACGGTATTGGCGTCGAAGTGGCGTTGCAGTGGAACGATGGCTTCCAGGAAAACATCTACTGCTTTACCAACAACATTCCGCAGCGTGACGGTGGTACTCACCTGGCAGGCTTCCGTGCGGCAATGACCCGTACCCTGAACGCCTACATGGACAAAGAAGGCTACAGCAAAAAAGCCAAAGTTAGCGCCACCGGTGACGATGCGCGTGAAGGCCTGATTGCGGTCGTTTCCGTGAAAGTGCCGGACCCGAAATTCTCCTCCCAGACCAAAGACAAACTGGTTTCTTCTGAGGTGAAATCGGCGGTTGAACAGCAGATGAACGAACTGCTGGCAGAATACCTGCTGGAAAACCCAACCGACGCGAAAATCGTGGTTGGCAAAATTATCGATGCTGCCCGTGCCCGTGAAGCGGCGCGTCGCGCGCGTGAAATGACCCGCCGTAAAGGTGCGCTCGACTTAGCGGGCCTGCCGGGCAAACTGGCAGACTGCCAGGAACGCGATCCGGCGCTTTCCGAACTGTACCTGGTGGAAGGGGACTCCGCGGGCGGCTCTGCGAAGCAGGGGCGTAACCGCAAGAACCAGGCGATTCTGCCGCTGAAGGGTAAAATCCTCAACGTCGAGAAAGCGCGCTTCGATAAGATGCTCTCTTCTCAGGAAGTGGCGACGCTTATCACCGCGCTTGGTTGTGGTATCGGTCGTGACGAGTACAACCCGGACAAACTGCGTTATCACAGCATCATCATCATGACCGATGCGGACGTCGACGGCTCGCACATTCGTACGCTGCTGTTGACCTTCTTCTATCGTCAGATGCCGGAAATCGTTGAACGCGGTCACGTCTACATCGCTCAGCCGCCGCTGTACAAAGTGAAGAAAGGCAAGCAGGAACAGTACATTAAAGACGACGAAGCGATGGATCAGTACCAGATCTCTATCGCGCTGGACGGCGCAACGCTGCACACCAACGCCAGTGCACCGGCATTGGCTGGCGAAGCGTTAGAGAAACTGGTATCTGAGTACAACGCGACGCAGAAAATGATCAATCGTATGGAGCGTCGTTATCCGAAAGCAATGCTGAAAGAGCTTATCTATCAACCGACGTTGACGGAAGCTGACCTCTCTGATGAGCAGACCGTTACCCGCTGGGTGAACGCGCTGGTCAGCGAACTGAACGACAAAGAACAGCACGGTAGCCAGTGGAAGTTTGATGTCCACACCAATGCCGAGCAAAACCTGTTCGAGCCGATTGTTCGCGTGCGTACCCACGGTGTGGATACTGACTATCCGCTGGATCACGAGTTTATCACCGGTGGCGAATATCGTCGTATCTGCACGCTGGGTGAGAAACTGCGTGGCTTGCTGGAAGAAGATGCGTTTATCGAACGTGGCGAGCGTCGTCAGCCGGTAGCCAGCTTCGAGCAGGCGCTGGACTGGCTGGTGAAAGAGTCCCGTCGCGGCCTCTCCATCCAGCGTTATAAAGGTCTGGGCGAGATGAACCCGGAACAGCTGTGGGAAACCACCATGGACCCGGAAAGTCGTCGTATGCTGCGCGTTACCGTTAAGGATGCGATTGCTGCTGACCAGCTGTTCACCACGCTGATGGGCGACGCCGTTGAACCGCGCCGTGCGTTTATTGAAGAGAACGCCCTGAAAGCGGCGAATATCGATATTTAATGGCGTTAACCATGCGAGCGTGCCTGATGCGCTACGCTTATCAGGCCTACGAGAATCTTGCAATGTATTGAATTTTCATGATTTTGTAGGCCGGGTAAGGCGTTAGCGCCGCATCTGGCAAGAAGCTATAAGAAAAGGGCGGAGATCATCTCCGCCCTTTTTATTTCTGCAATCCGCAATTATCATCCCGCAGATCTATACTTTTTGGGTCAACACGTAACGCTTTACAGGTGATTATCATGGGGCTTTTTGATGAAGTTGTCGGTGCCTTTCTGAAAGGCGATGCGGGGAAATATCAGGCTATTTTAAGTTGGGTTGAGGAGCAGGGCGGCATTCAGGTGCTGCTGGAAAAACTGCAAAGTGGCGGCTTAGGGGCCATTCTCTCAACCTGGCTGAGTAATCAACAGGGCAATCAATCGGTTAGTGGCGAGCAACTGGAATCGGCGCTCGGCACAAATGCGGTGTCCGATCTTGGACAAAAACTTGGCGTGGATACCAGTACAGCTTCCAGTTTACTGGCAGAACAATTGCCGAAGATTATTGATGCGCTCTCACCGCAAGGTGAAGTGTCTCCACAAGCCAATAACGATCTGCTTTCCGCAGGCATGGAACTGCTGAAAGGGAAACTCTTCCGCTAAGCAAATGGGGAGCATGCAACCCGCGTTGCATCCCCCTTTTCCCTCGGGTGTTGTACTGATTTTTGAGCGGAATCGCGTTAGCATGGGTCAGGAACTAATCTACCTGGGGAACTCATGGCTATCAAACTCATTGCTATCGATATGGATGGCACCCTTCTGCTGCCCGATCACACCATTTCACCCGCCGTTAAAAATGCGATTGCCGCAGCTCGCGCCCGTGGCGTGAATGTCGTGCTAACGACGGGTCGCCCGTATGCAGGTGTGCACAACTACCTGAAAGAGCTGCATATGGAACAGCCGGGCGACTACTGCATTACTTATAACGGCGCGCTGGTACAGAAGGCCGCTGATGGTAGCACCGTGGCGCAAACTGCTCTCAGCTATGACGACTATCGTTTCCTGGAAAAACTCTCTCGCGAAGTCGGTTCTCATTTCCACGCCCTGGACCGCACCACGCTGTATACAGCAAATCGCGATATCAGCTACTACACGGTGCATGAATCCTTCGTTGCCACCATTCCGCTGGTGTTCTGCGAAGCGGAGAAAATGGACCCCAATACCCAGTTCCTGAAAGTGATGATGATTGATGAACCCGCCATCCTCGACCAGGCTATTGCGCGTATTCCGCAGGAAGTGAAAGAGAAATATACCGTGCTGAAAAGTGCGCCGTACTTCCTCGAAATCCTCGATAAACGCGTTAACAAGGGTACGGGTGTGAAATCACTGGCCGACGTGTTAGGTATTAAACCGGAAGAAATCATGGCGATTGGCGATCAGGAAAACGACATCGCAATGATTGAATATGCAGGCGTCGGTGTGGCGATGGATAACGCTATTCCTTCGGTGAAAGAAGTGGCGAACTTTGTCACCAAATCCAACCTTGAAGATGGCGTGGCGTTTGCTATTGAGAAGTATGTGCTGAATTAATCAGTGGACGGGCAAACAGCATAAACGCGTTTGCCCGCTTACTGATTATTGGTTTACTGCATATACAACCAGAAATTGCAGCGGTGCAGTAATGATGTCCAGCGTAACAGTCACTGGCAGTAATGCTGCGGAAACACCATCCGGAATGCCTCTGGGTGAATAGTATTCATAAAATCGCACTTTAAATGGATGGTAGAACGCCATCACCTTTGAGTAATCCATGTTTTTATTTTTCTCATGGATTGTGCCTTTTAGGTTTTCCAGTGACCTGGTACAGTGTTGAACACCACAGGCAAAACCATAATGCGTTGCCAGTGCCTTTTCTTCTTCGTTATTCCAGTAGTAGTAAAGCGATATTGTGCCGGTAAATTTCTTTTTCCCCGCATTTAAAACAAATCTTGCGTCATCGGCAACCTGAATATTGTGCCGGTTAAGTGCTGGATCATTGAGCATCTTAACGATGTCATCGGCACCATCAGTGATAAGGTAATCCAGCGATTCCCCTACAAAAACATAGCCTTTTGTTCCATTACTATCTTTTGCCTGCGATAGCCCAGTGATGGTGTCTGACTGCGATTGATACTTTCCTGAACTACCCTTTGCGGTATGGGAAACCAGAGCATACGAGATACAGCCTGAAAGCATCAGCGCCAGTGGGAATAAACCGGCAGCCTTAAAAAATCCCTTAAAATTCAACTTCATGATTAATCCTTTAAACGAGTAGCTAAGCCGTTGAAAGCATACTCTTCTTTCCCTCCTGTTTAGCGCCTGATATCCCTTTTCAGATTTCTGCCCGACGCATGTCATTTTTTTATGCATTGTTCTTTTTGTGATCTAAATTGTAGTACAACAATATAAGTTTGTACTACATTACGCACACGGCAAACGCGAACGTCATCACGCTGGTACTACAAAGTTGCCGCGTTATGCATCGATCGGGGTAAAGTAGAGAAGAACATACAGAGCACAAGGACTCTCCATGACTCTCAATAAAACCGATCGCATTGTCATTACGCTGGGTAAACAGATCGTTCACGGCAAATACGTACCTGGCTCGCCACTTCCGGCTGAGGCGGAGCTCTGTGAAGAGTTTGCAACCTCGCGCAACATCATCCGTGAGGTGTTCCGTTCGCTGATGGCGAAGCGGCTGATTGAAATGAAACGTTATCGCGGGGCGTTTGTGGCACCGCGTAACCAGTGGAATTACCTCGACACTGACGTACTGCAATGGGTGTTGGAAAACGACTACGACCCACGGCTTATCAGTGCCATGAGCGAAGTGCGAAATCTGGTGGAACCGGCGATTGCCCGTTGGGCAGCAGAGCGCGCGACTTCCAGCGATCTGGCGCAGATTGAATCGGCGCTGAACGAGATGATTGCCAACAATCAGGACCGCGAAGCGTTTAACGAAGCGGATATTCGCTACCACGAGGCGGTGCTGCAGTCGGTACATAACCCGGTGTTACAGCAACTTAGCATTGCGATCAGTTCGTTGCAGCGGGCGGTTTTTGAACGAACCTGGATGGGCGATGAGGCCAACATGCCGCAAACGCTCCAGGAACATAAGGCGCTGTTCGATGCAATACGGCATCAGGACGGCGATGCGGCAGAGCAGGCGGCGCTTACCATGATCGCCAGCTCGACACGAAGGTTAAAGGAAATCACATGACAGCTCGCTACATCGCAATTGACTGGGGATCGACCAATCTGCGCGCCTGGCTTTATCAGGGCGACCACTGCCTGGAGAGCAGGCAATCAGAAGCAGGCGTCACGCGCCTGAACGGAAAATCTCCGGCTGCGGTGTTAGCAGAAGTCACGACCGACTGGCGTGAAGAAAATACGCCAGTGTGATGGCAGGAATGGTCGGCAGCAATGTCGGCTGGAAAGTTGCTCCGTATTTATCTGTTCCTGCCCGTTTTTCGTCTATTGGCGAACAATTAACGTCTGTTGGCGACAATATCTGGATTATTCCCGGATTATGCGTCTCTCATGACGATAACCACAATGTGATGCGCGGCGAAGAAACACAATTGATCGGCGCGCCAGCTCTGGCTCCTTCCTCTCTTTATGTTATGCCCGGTACGCATTGCAAATGGGTGCAGGCCGATAGCCAGCAAATCAACGATTTTCGCACCGTGATGACCGGTGAATTACATCATTTACTGTTAAATCACTCATTGATTGGCGCAGGTTTGCCGCCGCAGGAAAACTCTGCCGATGCCTTCGCGGCTGGCCTTGAGCGCGGCCTTAATGCGCCCGCCATATTGCCGCAGCTTTTTGAAGTTCGCGCCTCGCATGTGCTGGGAACACTTCCCCGCGAACAGGTCAGCGAATTTCTCTCTGGTTTGTTGATTGGCGCAGAGGTTGCCAGTATGCGCGACTATGTGACCCATCAACACGCCATCACCCTTGTCGCCGGAACATCGCTGACCGCGCGCTACCAGCAAGCCTTTCAGGCGATGGGTTGCGACGTGACGGCGGTGGCGGGCGACACGGCATTTCAGGCTGGTATAAGGAGCATCGCTCATGCAGTGGCAAACTAAACTTCCGCTGATCGCCATTTTGCGCGGCATTAAGCCCGACGAGGCGCTGGCGCATGTTGGCGCGGTGATTGACGCCGGGTTCGACGCGGTTGAAATCCCGCTGAATTCCCCACAATGGGAGCAAAGCATTCCCGCCATCGTTGATGCGTATGGCGACAAGGCGTTGATTGGCGCAGGTACGGTACTGAAACCTGAACAGGTCGATGCGCTCGCCAGGATGGGCTGTCAGCTCATCGTTACGCCCAATATCCATAGTGAAGTGATCCGCCGTGCGGTGGGCTACGGCATGACCGTCTGCCCCGGCTGCGCGACGGCGACCGAAGCCTTTACCGCGCTCGAAGCGGGCGCGCAGGCGCTGAAAATATTTCCGTCATCGGCTTTTGGTCCGCAATACATCAAAGCGTTAAAAGCGGTATTGCCATCGGACATCGCAGTCTTTGCCGTTGGCGGCGTGACGCCAGAAAACCTGGCGCAGTGGATAGACGCAGGTTGTGCTGGGGCGGGCTTAGGCAGCGATCTCTATCGCGCCGGGCAGTCCGTAGAACGCACCGCGCAGCAGGCAGCAGCATTTGTTAAGGCGTATCGAGAGGCAGTGCAATGAAAATCACCAAAATTACCACGTATCGTTTACCTCCCCGCTGGATGTTCCTGAAAATTGAAACCGATGAAGGCGTGGTCGGTTGGGGCGAGCCCGTGATTGAAGGCCGCGCCCGTACGGTGGAAGCGGCAGTTCACGAGCTGGGTGACTATTTGATTGGTCAGGATCCTTCGCGCATCAATGACTTATGGCAAGTGATGTATCGCGCCGGATTTTATCGTGGCGGTCCAATCCTGATGAGCGCCATTGCCGGGATCGACCAGGCGTTATGGGATATCAAAGGCAAAGTGCTGAATGCGCCGGTCTGGCAACTGATGGGCGGCCTGGTTCGCGACAAAATTAAAGCCTACAGTTGGGTCGGCGGCGATCGTCCGGCGGATGTTATCGACGGCATTAAAACCCTGCGCGAAATCGGCTTCGATACCTTCAAACTGAACGGTTGTGAAGAACTGGGGCTAATTGATAACTCCCGCGCGGTAGATGCGGCAGTCAACACCGTGGCACAAATTCGTGAAGCTTTTGGCAATCAGATTGAGTTTGGTCTTGATTTCCACGGTCGCGTCAGCGCGCCAATGGCGAAAGTGCTGATTAAAGAACTGGAGCCGTATCGCCCGCTGTTTATTGAAGAGCCGGTGCTGGCGGAACAAGCCGAATACTACCCGAAATTGGCGGCACAAACGCATATTCCACTGGCGGCGGGTGAGCGCATGTTCTCACGTTTCGATTTTAAACGCGTGCTGGAGGCAGGCGGTATTTCGATTCTGCAACCGGATCTCTCCCATGCAGGCGGTATTACCGAATGCTACAAAATTGCTGGAATGGCAGAAGCCTATGATGTGACCCTTGCGCCGCACTGTCCGCTCGGACCGATTGCACTGGCGGCTTGCCTGCATATCGACTTTGTTTCCTATAACGCGGTACTTCAGGAACAAAGTATGGGCATTCATTACAACAAAGGCGCGGAGTTACTCGACTTTGTGAAAAACAAAGAAGACTTCAGTATGGTTGGCGGCTTCTTTAAACCGTTAACGAAACCGGGCTTAGGTGTGGAAATCGACGAAGCTAAAGTTATTGAGTTCAGTAAAAATGCCCCGGACTGGCGTAATCCGCTCTGGCGTCATGAAGATAACAGCGTAGCAGAGTGGTAATTCCTGCCACGTAAGCCCCTCATCGGGCACTAAAACAGCAATACAAAAATATAACCCTCTGTAAATTACAGGGCATGGTGAGCGGCTTCGCTATGCCCAAAATCTGGAGAAAGCTCGCTATGGATATTCCCGTTAATGCAGCAAAGCCGGGGCGTCGGCGTTATCTGACGCTGGTGATGATCTTTATTACGGTGGTCATTTGTTATGTTGACCGCGCTAACCTGGCCGTGGCTTCCGCCCATATTCAGGAAGAGTTCGGCATTACGAAAGCGGAAATGGGCTATGTATTTTCGGCCTTCGCCTGGCTTTATACGCTATGCCAGATCCCCGGCGGTTGGTTTTTAGATCGCGTAGGTTCTCGCGTGACTTATTTTATTGCGATATTTGGTTGGTCAGTGGCGACTTTATTCCAGGGCTTTGCCACGGGATTAATGTCATTAATTGGTCTGCGTGCGATAACCGGTATTTTCGAAGCGCCCGCTTTCCCGACCAATAACCGGATGGTGACCAGCTGGTTCCCGGAACATGAACGCGCTTCCGCCGTTGGTTTTTATACGTCTGGTCAGTTTGTCGGTCTGGCGTTTTTGACTCCGCTGCTGATCTGGATTCAGGAGATGTTGAGCTGGCACTGGGTGTTCATTGTCACTGGTGGTATCGGCATTATCTGGTCGCTGATTTGGTTTAAGGTTTATCAGCCGCCGCGCCTGACCAAAGGTATCAGCAAAGCTGAACTGGATTACATTCGTGATGGCGGCGGTCTGGTGGATGGTGATGCGCCGGTGAAGAAAGAGGCGCGTCAGCCGTTAACAGCCAAAGACTGGAAACTGGTGTTCCATCGTAAACTGATCGGCGTTTATCTTGGGCAATTTGCGGTGGCTTCTACACTGTGGTTTTTCTTAACCTGGTTCCCGAACTATTTAACCCAGGAAAAAGGAATCACGGCGCTGAAAGCAGGCTTTATGACCACGGTGCCATTCCTCGCGGCGTTTGTCGGCGTCCTGCTCTCTGGCTGGGTCGCGGATCTGCTGGTACGTAAGGGCTTTTCACTGGGCTTTGCGCGTAAAACGCCGATTATCTGCGGCTTGCTGATCTCCACCTGCATTATGGGCGCTAACTACACCAACGATCCGATGATGATTATGTGCCTGATGGCGCTGGCATTCTTCGGCAACGGTTTTGCTTCGATTACCTGGTCGCTGGTCTCTTCTCTGGCACCGATGCGCCTGATTGGTTTAACCGGCGGCGTGTTTAACTTCGCCGGTGGTCTGGGCGGCATCACCGTTCCGCTGGTGGTGGGGTACCTGGCGCAGGGTTACGGTTTCGCACCTGCACTGGTTTATATCTCCGCCGTCGCGTTGATTGGCGCGCTCTCTTACATCCTGCTGGTGGGCGATGTGAAGCGCGTTGGCTAATCTTTCAACTGTGGAATATGCGCCATACCACTGCGCATAATCCACTTTCTTAAAGCCGGTGCGGTCAGGCATCGGCTTTTTACTATCTTGCCGAAGAGTTTTAAACGCAGTTTGCGGGTGGCGCGCCAGTAAGCGGTATTGAGCTTCTCTGGCTGCTTCAGTAACACCGAACGCAGAATGTCTGCGCTATCCAGCGCATAGCTAATCCCCTCCAGCGAACTGGCGCTGATAAATCCTGCCGCTTCGCCAATCAGAAAGGCGTTGTCCTTACCGCAGACAAAATCCTGCCAGCGTGAGGGAAACAGCACCGTGCATTTTTCGCTTTTCACCGCCTTACCAAACTGGAACTGAAAGGCGCTCATTTTCTCTTTCAGCGTCGTGAAACGCGTCTGACCGTCTTTCATTGGATAAGCACCGCCAAAGATAAAATAACCGTCTTTGCTGATACTCCATGAATAACAGTTAGTTATCGAATTATCAAAGATGCAGGAGTAGAACGGCACCGGATGTTTCTCTGCGAACCACTGCTGGATAGCGACATATTTACGGATTTGATGATCCGGGTAGAGATGTCGCCGCACCATCGAGTTTGCGCCATCGGCACCGACCAGATAGCGGGCAGTAATATGTTGCTCCCAGCCGTCTGCACGAAAAATGACATGCCATTTATCATCCTCACGCCAGATTTTTCGGCACAGGCTATCGTGATAAACCTCAACGCTGGCGGGGATCAGCGATTTCATCCACAAGTCGAAAGCATGGCGATTAATATTGATATAGCTTCGCTGGTAGTTACGCGTGAGCGATGCGGCGACGTCGACAGTTTTGACGCTGAAAATCTGTGGATTGGCGATCACATCGACAGGAAGCGTCAGTCCATCGCGAATAAAAGATCGCTGCGCGTCCGGTGCCAGCAGACCGCCGCAAGGTTTGCTGAAACCTTCAGTACCACACTGGTGCTTTTTATCCAGCGCGATCACCTGCATTTTGCCTGCTAATTTTCGCGCCAACGCCGATCCTGCCGGGCCGAGGCCAATAATCGCCACGTCGAAATGTTCCATCTTTTCACTCACATTCATCACGATGGCAAAAGACTATTGTCTGAAAGTGAAGTCCTTGTGAAGTATGATGGCGGGACCCGTTTTGTATCAGGACCGCGCCATGAAACAGATAACCTTTGCTCCCCGTAATCACCTGCTCACCAATACCAATACCTGGACGCCCGACAGCCAGTGGCTGGTATTTGACGTGCGTCCTTCTGGGGCGTCGTTTACCGGCGAGACCATTGAGCGTGTGAATATCCATACCGGCGAGGTCGAGGTTATCTATCGCGCGTCACAGGGCGCACACGTCGGCGTGGTGACCGTTCATCCGAAGTCAGAGAAATATGTTTTCATCCATGGCCCGGAAAATCCTGATGAAACATGGCATTACGACTTCCATCATCGACGCGGAGTCATTGCTGAAGGCGGCAAGGTGAGCAATCTCGATGCAATGGATATTACCGCGCCGTATACGCCAGGAGCGCTGCGCGGCGGCAGCCATGTGCATGTCTTTAGCCCGAACGGAGAAAGGGTGAGCTTTACCTATAACGACCATGTAATGCATGAACTCGATCCGGCGCTGGATTTGCGAAACGTCGGTGTTGCCGCACCGTTTGGCCCGGTCAACGTACAAAAGCAGCATCCGCGTGAATACAGCGGTAGCCACTGGTGCGTACTGGTGAGCAAAACCACGCCCACACCGCAGCCTGGCAGTGATGAAATCAATCGTGCTTATGAAGAAGGATGGGTAGGAAATCACGCGCTGGCGTTTATTGGCGACACACTTTCGCCAAAGGGCGAGAAAGTGCCGGAGCTGTTTATCGTTGAGTTACCGCAAGATGAAGCTGGCTGGAAAGCGGCAGGTGATGCGCCGTTAAGTGGAACGGAAACCACCCTGCCCGCGCCACCGCGCGGCGTCGTGCAGCGACGTTTAACCTTTACCCACCATCGGGCTTATCCGGGGTTAGTCAACGTCCCGCGCCACTGGGTGCGCTGTAATCCGCAGGGTACGCAAATCGCGTTTTTAATGCGTGATGATAACGGCATTGTGCAACTGTGGCTTATCTCGCCACAGGGCGGCGAGCCGCGCCAGTTAACCCATAACAAAACGGATATTCAGTCTGCATTTAACTGGCATCCGTCAGGAGAATGGTTGGGCTTTGTGCTGGATAATCGAATTGCTTGTGCCCATGCGCAAAGCGGCGAGGTTGAGTATTTAACCGAAAACCACGCCAATCCACCTTCTGCGGACGCCGTGGTCTTCTCGCCGGATGGTCAGTGGCTGGCGTGGATGGAAGGCGGCCAGCTGTGGATCACCGAAACTGATCGCTAAATCAGTTATCAGGCATTCTGGCCGGTGGAATAACCGCATTGGTGGCTTGCGCGTTGGCTTCGCTTTTTTCAACGCGCGAGCGCACCGAGCTGTCTTTGCGGAACACATCCCACGGCAGTAAAAGCGTGTCCATCACAGCGGTAAACGGCATATCGAGAATCGCCAGCGACTTAGTGCCCCAGTTGGTTTCATCGTCGCCAATCATGGTTGCGCTGGCGCGGGTGCCGGGATACGTTCCTTCTTTCCCTCCGGTATGGGACATCACGCTGGAGCATCCTCCGAGTAATGTCATTCCGCTGCATATCATGAACGCTAACAACACATTTCTTATCATAATAAATTCATCTGTTGATCGTGGGTGTTGGCCTGATGAGTTATAGCGATCCCTTGCTGAAAATAACATCATCATTACGTCGCACTGTGGCGGCTATCGCACTTTAACGTTTCGTGCTGCCCCCTCAGTCTATGCAATAGACCATAAACTGCAAAAAAAAGTCCGCTGATAAGGCTTGAAAAGTTCATTTCCAGACCCATTTTTACATCGTAGCCGATGAGGACGCGCCTGATGGGTGTTCTGGCTACCTGACCTGTCCATTGTGGAAGGTCTTACATTCTCGCTGATTTCAGGAGCTATTGATTATGCGTAACTTTGATTTATCCCCGCTTTACCGTTCTGCTATTGGATTTGACCGTTTGTTTAACCACTTAGAAAACAACCAGAGCCAGAGTAATGGCGGCTACCCTCCGTATAACGTTGAACTGGTAGACGAAAACCATTACCGCATTGCTATCGCTGTGGCTGGTTTTGCTGAGAGCGAACTGGAAATTACCGCCCAGGATAATCTGCTGGTGGTGAAAGGTGCTCACGCCGACGAACAAAAAGAGCGCACCTATCTGTACCAGGGCATCGCTGAACGCAACTTTGAACGCAAATTCCAGTTAGCTGAGAACATTCATGTTCGTGGCGCTAACCTGGTAAATGGTTTGCTGTATATCGATCTCGAACGCGTGATTCCGGAAGCGAAAAAACCGCGCCGTATCGAAATCAACTAATTCCTTAAGGCCGCCTGGCGCGGCCTGACATCTCCATGCTCGCCGTCAGGGAGCATATGCGAATCTTCGGATTTGCAGGTACTTACTCGCTTCTTAGAAGGAGAAATGACTATGCGTAACTTCGATTTATCCCCACTGATGCGTCAATGGATCGGTTTTGACAAACTGGCCAACGCACTGCAAAACGCCGGTGAAAGCCAGAGCTTCCCGCCGTACAACATTGAGAAAAGCGACGATAACCACTACCGCATTACCCTTGCGCTGGCAGGTTTCCGTCAGGAAGATTTAGAGATTCAACTGGAAGGTACGCGCCTGAGCGTAAAAGGCACGCCGGAGCAGCCAAAAGAAGAGAAAAAATGGCTGCATCAAGGGCTTATGAATCAGCCATTTAGCCTGAGCTTTACGCTGGCTGAAAATATGGAAGTCTCTGGCGCAACCTTCGTAAACGGTTTACTGCATATTGATTTAATTCGTAATGAGCCTGAACCCATCGCAGCGCAGCGTATCGCTATCAGCGAACGTCCCGCGTTAAATAGCTAACTAGCTATTCTCTTTGCCCCGCCATTCTGGTGGGGCTTTTTTTGTCTTTTTTCTTCAACAATGCGTTAAATTTCGCCTGTTTAAGATATTTCGGCACGTTCTTTCCCGTGATAATGTGCGCTATAAGGCAAATCTGCTTCACCGATTCAGCCATAATCCGTAGCAATTAAAAATGTTATCTCAAGAGAAATGGACGATGAGTGATATAGCATTAACGGTCAGTATTCTGGCTTTGGTGGCAGTCGTCGGTTTGTTTATCGGCAATGTCAAATTTCGCGGCATAGGATTAGGTATTGGCGGCGTGCTGTTTGGTGGGATCATCGTCGGCCATTTTGTTTCTCAGGCGGGGATGACATTAAGTAGCGATATGCTGCATGTTATTCAGGAATTTGGCCTGATCCTGTTCGTTTATACTATCGGGATTCAGGTAGGGCCGGGCTTCTTTGCCTCATTGCGCGTCTCCGGATTACGCCTCAACCTGTTTGCTGTTCTGATCGTCATCATCGGTGGTCTGGTTACCGCCATCCTGCATAAACTGTTTGATATTCCACTGCCGGTAGTGCTGGGGATTTTCTCCGGTGCGGTTACCAATACGCCAGCGCTGGGGGCAGGGCAGCAGATTTTGCGCGACCTGGGTACACCAATGGAAATGGTCGATCAGATGGGGATGAGTTACGCGATGGCGTATCCATTCGGCATTTGCGGGATTTTGTTCACCATGTGGATGTTGCGGGTTATTTTCCGCGTCAATGTCGAGACAGAAGCTCAGCAGCACGAGTCTTCACGCACCAATGGCGGCGCGCTGATCAAGACTATCAATATTCGCGTTGAGAACCCTAACCTGCATGATTTAGCCATTAAAGATGTACCGATTCTCAACGGCGACAAAATTATCTGCTCGCGTCTGAAACGCGAAGAAACCCTAAAAGTTCCTTCGCCAGATACCATTATTCAACTGGGCGATTTGCTGCATCTGGTGGGTCAGCCAGCGGATTTACATAATGCGCAACTGGTGATTGGTCAGGAGGTCGATACTTCGCTGTCCACGAAAGGCACTGATTTGCGCGTCGAGCGTGTGGTGGTCACCAATGAAAACGTGCTCGGAAAACGTATTCGCGACCTGCACTTTAAAGAACGCTATGACGTTGTTATCTCGCGCCTGAACCGTGCCGGGGTCGAACTGGTCGCCAGTGGCGATATCAGCCTGCAGTTCGGCGATATCCTCAATCTGGTGGGGCGTCCGTCCGCAATTGATGCCGTTGCCAATGTGCTGGGGAATGCGCAGCAAAAACTGCAACAGGTTCAGATGCTGCCAGTGTTTATTGGCATCGGGCTTGGCGTATTGTTAGGTTCTATTCCCGTCTTTGTGCCTGGGTTCCCGGCCGCGTTGAAACTGGGGCTGGCGGGCGGTCCGCTGATTATGGCGTTGATCCTCGGGCGTATCGGCAGTATCGGCAAGCTGTACTGGTTTATGCCGCCAAGTGCCAACCTCGCGCTGCGGGAGCTGGGGATCGTGCTGTTCCTCTCGGTCGTTGGTCTGAAATCTGGTGGGGATTTTGTGAATACCCTGGTCAATGGCGAAGGGCTAAGCTGGATTGGTTATGGTGCCCTGATCACCGCCGTTCCGCTGATTACTGTTGGCATTCTGGCGCGGATGTTAGCCAAAATGAATTACCTGACCATGTGCGGGATGCTGGCAGGTTCCATGACCGATCCTCCGGCGCTGGCGTTTGCTAATAATCTTCATCCAACCAGCGGTGCGGCGGCGCTCTCTTACGCCACTGTCTATCCGTTAGTGATGTTCCTGCGCATTATCACCCCCCAATTACTGGCGGTGCTCTTCTGGAGTATCGGTTAACTCTTTTCCGGGTGGAGTCGCCGTAAATGGTACTCCACCTGGTATTCGCTGGCATTTCTGAACATCACTGAATAATTCAAAAACTCCCCGCTCTCGCTATATGACAACGAGGTGATCCGCAGCAGTGGCGTGTGTTCCGCTACCTTCATTTGCCGCGCCAGCAGTCTATCGGCGAGCACTGGCGTCAGGCTTTCATAATTACCGCCAATCAAAATCCCGCACTCTTGTTCAATATATTCAAACTTCGACCCTTCCAGATGTTGCAGCGAAAGATTACGGAACAGTTTTACCGGCATATAGCTGTCTTCCAGCATCAGCGGTTTCCCTTCCACAAAACGAACGCGACGGGAGAAGTAGATCTGCTCGTTGATTTGAATCCGTAACTGGCTGGCAATGACCGGAGGCGCAGGCATGATTTCAAAAATCAGCACCTGGCTGGTGACCGTTTTTCCCTGCCGTTTTAACACCTCCACCAGCCCGGTCAGGCTGGCGGTTTGATGCAGTACATCTTTGCGCACCAGGTAAGTGCCGCTGCCGTGGCGGCGGACCACCAATCCCCACGCTACCAGCAGGTCAATGGCTTTACGGATGGTCATCCGCGATACCGCAAATTCTTCCGCCAACTTTTTTTCACCGGGAAGAAGGCTATTTAGCGTGAAATCTGCAGAATTAAGTCGAATTCTTAACCGCTCCGCAATGCTTTTGTAGATCATCTCTAGATCTCTTTTTTGCCTGCAAGCACGGGTAATGCGCCCACAAGTTCTGCTTAATCGATTGAAAAAACATCTTTTTTTTAAAGATGTGTTCGATGCTGTGTACCTGTGCTCACAGATGTCTACTTTTTCGCGAAAACGTAGATCTCTACCGCCCAACGAAAAGCATGAAAGCGATCACGAATCCCATTGGGTCGTCATGTTCTGCCGATCGCATCTTCCTATCCTCGCTCCAGGCCTGCCGCATAACCAATCAGGCTTCCTACTTACAGAATTGAGAAAAGAGGATGTGGAAATGCTCAGTCAAATTCAACGCTTTGGCGGCGCGATGTTCACGCCAGTGCTGCTGTTTCCCTTCGCCGGGATTGTGGTGGGTCTTGCCATCTTGCTGCAAAACCCGATGTTTGTCGGGGAATCACTGACCGATCCGAACAGTTTATTCGCGCAAATCGTACACATTATTGAAGAGGGCGGTTGGACGGTGTTCCGTAATATGCCGCTGATTTTTGCTGTCGGTTTACCCATTGGCCTTGCTAAGCAAGCGCAGGGGCGTGCTTGTCTGGCGGTGATGGTGAGTTTCCTGACCTGGAACTATTTCATCAACGCGATGGGAATGACCTGGGGAAGCTACTTCGGCGTCGATTTCACTCAGGACGCGGTGGCAGGTAGCGGTCTGACAATGATGGCCGGGATTAAAACCCTCGATACCAGCATTATCGGCGCAATTATCATTTCCGGCATTGTGACGGCGCTGCATAACCGTCTGTTCGATAAAAAACTGCCGGTTTTTCTCGGCATTTTCCAGGGGACGTCTTATGTGGTGATTATCGCCTTCCTGGTGATGATCCCCTGTGCCTGGCTGACGTTGCTCGGCTGGCCAAAAGTACAAATGGGGATTGAATCTCTGCAAGCGTTCCTGCGTTCGGCGGGTGCGCTTGGGGTGTGGGTTTACACCTTCCTCGAACGTATTCTGATCCCAACCGGTTTACACCACTTCATCTACGGACCGTTTATCTTTGGTCCGGCAGCTGTTGAAGGCGGCATTCAGATGTACTGGGCGCAGCATCTGCAAGAGTTCAGTCTGAGCGCCGAGCCGCTGAAATCGTTGTTCCCGGAAGGCGGTTTTGCCCTGCACGGTAACTCAAAAATCTTTGGTGCCGTGGGCATTTCTTTAGCGATGTACTTCACTGCCGCACCGGAAAATCGGGTAAAAGTGGCGGGCTTGCTGATTCCCGCAACCTTAACCGCCATGCTGGTGGGAATTACCGAACCGCTGGAATTTACCTTCCTGTTCATTTCACCGTTGCTGTTTGCGGTACACGCTGTGCTTGCGGCCTCAATGTCGACCGTGATGTATCTCTTTGGTGTGGTGGGCAACATGGGCGGAGGTCTGATTGACCAGGTTTTACCGCAAAACTGGATCCCGATGTTCAGCAACCACGCGGATATGATGCTGACCCAAATCGCCATTGGGTTGTGCTTTACCCTGCTGTACTTCGTGGTTTTCCGCACACTGATTCTGCAGTTCAACATGTGCACGCCGGGACGTGAAGATGCGGAAGTGAAACTCTACTCAAAAGCCGAATACAAAGCCTCGCGAGGCCAAACCACCGCGGCAGAGCCAAAAAAAGAGCTGGATCAGGCTGCCGGTATCCTGCAAGCCCTGGGCGGGGTCGGCAATATCTCCAGCATTAACAATTGCGCGACGCGTTTACGTATTGCACTGCATGACATGTCACAAACGCTGGATGACGAAGTCTTTAAAAAGCTGGGAGCGCACGGCGTCTTCCGTAGTGGCGATGCCATTCAGGTGATCATTGGTCTGCATGTATCCCAGCTGCGTGA
Organism: Escherichia sp. WS33; assembly: GCF_046486385.1. Lineage (NCBI taxonomy): Bacteria > Pseudomonadati > Pseudomonadota > Gammaproteobacteria > Enterobacterales > Enterobacteriaceae > Escherichia > Escherichia sp. WS33. The sequence continues at coordinate 85,106 of NZ_JBJQLJ010000008.1, forward strand.
ACAGCTCGATAGCTTAATTAATTCTCATCAATCAGCAGAAAATGTTGCCATTACGGAGGCAGTATAATGACCAAATTCTCAGTGGTTGTCGCAGGCGGTGGAAGCACCTTTACGCCAGGCATCGTGTTGATGCTCCTGGCGAATCAGGACCGTTTCCCGCTTCGTGCACTGAAATTTTATGATAACGATGGTGCGCGGCAGGAAGTGATTGCCGAAGCCTGTAAAGTCATCCTTAAAGAGAAAGCGCCGGACATTGCGTTTAGTTACACCACCGATCCTGAAGTGGCATTCAGCGACGTTGATTTTGTCATGGCGCACATCCGCGTCGGCAAGTACCCGATGCGCGAACTGGATGAAAAAATCCCACTGCGCCACGGTGTTGTTGGTCAGGAAACTTGCGGACCCGGCGGAATAGCGTACGGCATGCGTTCCATTGGCGGCGTCCTGGAACTGGTGGATTATATGGAAAAATATTCACCAAACGCCTGGATGCTCAACTACTCCAACCCGGCAGCAATTGTCGCAGAAGCCACGCGTCGTCTGCGCCCGAATGCGAAAATCCTCAACATCTGTGACATGCCAATCGGTATTGAAAGCCGGATGGCGCAAATTGTTGGGCTGCAAGATCGCAAACAGATGCGCGTGCGCTACTACGGCCTGAACCACTGGTGGTCGGCGATATCCCGCAGTTTCAGAAAGGGTTAATGAGTCAGCAAGTGGCGGTGGAAAAACTGGTCGTGGACGCCTGGGAACAGCGTTCATATCAGCACCTGTGGTAGGCGATTACGTTGTCGAAAACGGTACCGAGCGCCTCGGTCGCCAAAGCTATTCTGGATGAGTTGCTGGAGGCCAACAAAGCGTACTGGCCAGAGTTACGTTAATTGTGTGGACTGGCATCCGTTGGGTGCTGGTCCGTATTCTTTAGCACGGCTGACGGCGCATAACCAAATTTATGTTTAAAGGCTTTGCTGAAATGAAAGGAGTCGAAGAAGTTGAGCGTATCAGCGACTTCGCCAACCGAGTTTCCTTGTTGCTTTAATAGCGATAGCGCCAGATCCAGACGCGCATCGAGGTAATATTCTTTCGGCGTCTTGCCGGTATAGCGTAAAAACAGACGACGCAACCAGGCTTCGCTACAGGGGATCGTGGCAGCCATATCAGCTACGCTCCAGCGTTGTTGCAGACTGGCATGTAAAGTGGCAATTAATTTTTCAATTTGCCGCCGTTGTGGATCTTTTTTACCATCTGCGTACATAAGACAAATCCACTGATAAATAATTTTCGTCAGAAAAGCGACTGCCAGATTATTTTTTATTGCTTCTGGTGAAGTTATTAACTCAGCAACTTCGGTGAGTTCCTGATTATAAATTTCGCCATTATAAATAACGCTTTGCTGACCAACGGGAATATCCATCATGCTGGTGGGGGTAAATTCCATCCAGTACTGTTCCCAGACTAAACCTTCACAGTGATAAGAGTGAATATCCATTGGCTTTAAGAATATAATACAGTTGCCATGCAGTGTTATTTGTTCGCCATTCTTTAAAAGAATTTTCCCACATCCTTGTACGGTATACACCGCAACCCATGAGTTGGCGATAAGCGGTTTCTTCTTGTCCCGCGGCCAGATCACCCGGTAATGCTCGTCGGCGTAGGTATGCCAGAGCGAGATCAGAGAAATTCCGCTGGAGATCACATTTTCGTTAATCAATAAGGGAATATTGTACGGAGTTTCGTTTTTTACATCTGAACTTTGCAATTTTCCATTCATTTTAATATCCCTCCGGCGAATTATGCTCACAACCTGAACTTAACAGAAAACAATCCGTTCAGGGATACGACGTTTGTATTTTAAGAATCTGACTGCCTGACCCGACGCATTTTACCTCTCCCTATATTCATGCGTCCGGGACATAAACATAAATAAGGGCTATGAGATGAATTCGTTACAAATCTTGAGTTTTGTCGGTTTTACGCTGCTGGTGGCGGTGATCACCTGGTGGAAGGTCCGCAAAACAGATACCGGATCGCAACAAGGCTATTTTCTTGCCGGACGTTCACTAAAAGCGCCGGTTATTGCCGCTTCGTTAATGCTAACCAACCTTTCCACGGAACAACTGGTCGGCCTTTCCGGGCAGGCCTACAAAAGCGGCATGTCGGTGATGGGCTGGGAAGTGACTTCAGCGGTGACGCTGATCTTCCTCGCGCTAATCTTTTTACCGCGCTATCTGAAGCGCGGCATTGCCACCATCCCCGATTTTCTGGAGGAACGTTATGATAAAACGACGCGTATTATCATCGACTTCTGCTTCCTCATTGCCACCGGCGTCTGCTTTCTGCCGATTGTTCTCTACTCCGGCGCGTTGGCGCTCAACAGCCTGTTTCACGTCGGGGAATCGCTACAGATTTCTCACGGTGCGGCTATCTGGCTACTGGTAATTTTGCTTGGTCTGGCGGGAATTTTGTATGCGGTGATCGGCGGACTGCGCGCAATGGCAGTGGCGGACTCCATCAACGGTATTGGGCTGGTTATCGGCGGGTTGATGGTGCCGGTATTTGGCCTGATCGCGATGGGCAAGGGCAGCTTTATGCAGGGCATTGAGCAACTCACCACCGTTCACGCCGAGAAATTAAACTCAATCGGTGGCCCGACCGATCCCTTGCCGATTGGCGCGGCATTTACCGGTTTGATTCTGGTGAACACCTTTTACTGGTGTACAAATCAGGGCATCGTGCAACGCACGCTGGCGTCAAAAAGCCTGGCGGAAGGGCAAAAGGGGGCGCTGTTAACGGCGGTGCTGAAAATGCTCGACCCGCTGGTACTGGTGCTGCCAGGGTTGATTGCGTTTCATCTGTATCAGGATTTACCGAAAGCCGACATGGCCTACCCGACGCTGGTCAATAACGTTCTGCCAGTGCCAATGGTGGGTTTCTTCGGCGCGGTGTTATTTGGTGCGGTGATCAGTACCTTCAACGGCTTTCTGAATAGCGCCAGTACGTTATTCAGTATGGGTATTTACCGTCGCATCATTAACCAGAATGCCGAGCCGCAGCAGCTGGTCACCGTCGGGCGCAAATTTGGTTTCTTTATCGCTATCGTTTCGGTGCTGGTCGCGCCGTGGATCGCCAACGCGCCGCAGGGGCTGTATAGCTGGATGAAACAGCTCAACGGCATTTACAACGTGCCGCTGGTTACCATCATCATTATGGGCTTTTTCTTCCCGCGCATCCCGGCGCTGGCGGCAAAAGTGGCGATGGGGATTGGCATAATCAGCTACATCACCATCAACTATCTGGTGAAGTTCGACTTCCATTTCCTCTATGTGCTGGCCTGTACGTTCTGCATCAACGTGGTCGTGATGCTGGTGATCGGTTTTATCAAACCGCGCGCCACGCCGTTCACCTTCAAAGATGCGTTTGCGGTGGACATGAAACCGTGGAGAAACGTCAAGATCGCGTCAATTGGCATCCTGTTCGCGATGATTGGCGTCTATGCCGGGCTGGCTGAATTCGGCGGCTACGGTACGCGCTGGTTAGCGATGATCAGTTATTTCATTGCCGCCGTAGTGATTGTCTACCTGATTTTTGACAGCTGGCGGCATCGTCACGACCCAGCCGTAACCTTTACTCCCGACGCGAAGGATAGCCTATGAAACGCCCCAATTTTCTGTTCATCATGACCGATACCCAGGCCACCAATATGGTCGGTTGCTATAGCGGTAAACCGCTGAATACGCAAAATATTGATAGTCTGGCGGCGGAAGGTATTCGCTTTAATTCCGCCTACACCTGTTCACCGGTTTGTACGCCTGCACGCGCCGGACTATTTACCGGTATCTACGCTAACCAGTCCGGCCCGTGGACCAACAACGTCGCGCCAGGCAAAAACATCTCCACTATGGGGCGCTACTTTAAGGATGCCGGCTATCACACCTGTTACATCGGCAAATGGCATCTCGACGGTCATGACTATTTCGGCACTGGCGAGTGTCCGCCGGAGTGGGACGCTGATTACTGGTTCGATGGGGCGAACTACCTTAGCGAACTGACGGAAAAAGAGATCAGCCTGTGGCGCAATGGCCTAAACAGCGTTGAGGATTTACAGGCGAACCATATCGACGAAACCTTCACCTGGGCGCACCGCATCAGCAATCGGGCGGTAGATTTTCTGCAACAGCCCGCGCGCGCCGAGGAACCCTTCCTGATGGTGGTTTCGTATGATGAGCCGCATCACCCGTTCACCTGTCCGGTGGAGTATTTAGAGAAATACGCTGATTTTTACTACGATCTGGGCGAGAAAGCTCAGGATGACCTGGCGAACAAACCGGAACATCACCGCTTATGGGCGCAGGCGATGCCATCGCCAGTCGGTGATGACGGGCTTTATCACCATCCGCTCTATTTTGCCTGTAATGACTTTGTTGATGACCAAATCGGACGGGTCATCAATGCCTTAACGCCAGAGCAACGTGAAAATACGTGGGTCATTTATACTTCCGATCACGGCGAAATGATGGGCGCACATAAGCTGATCAGTAAAGGAGCGGCGATGTATGACGACATCACCCGTATTCCGCTGATCATCCGTTCGCCGCAAGGGGAGCGGCGACAGGTCGATACGCCAGTCAGTCATATCGATTTACTGCCGACAATGATGGCGCTGGCAGATATTGAAAAACCAGAGATTCTGCCGGGGGAAAATATCCTTGCCGTGAAAGAGCCACGCGGTGTAATGGTGGAATTTAACCGCTACGAGATTGAGCATGACAGCTTTGGCGGTTTTATTCCGGTGCGTTGCTGGGTGACGGATGACTTTAAACTGGTACTCAACCTCTTCACCAGTGATGAACTTTACGATCGCCGTAATGACCCAAATGAAATGCATAACCTGATCGATGATATCCGTTTTGCAGACGTTCGCAGCAAAATGCATGACGCCTTATTGGATTACATGGACAAAATTCGCGATCCGTTCCGCAGTTACCAATGGAGCCTGCGTCCGTGGCGTAAAGATGCACTGCCGCGCTGGATGGGGGCATTTCGTCCACGCCCACAAGATGGCTATTCGCCGGTGGTACGTGACTATGACACCGGCCTACCGACGCAAGGAGTGAAAGTGGAAGAGAAAAAACAGAAGTTCTGACGATAATGCCCGCTGATGAACACCCGGCGGGCATTATTCAGGCTGCTTAAACCAGTGAACCGCCGGTCAGGAAGGAAAAAATCAGGAATATCAGCAAAATGCTGCACACGATGCCGATACCAAAAAGCAAGGTATGGAAAGCCAGCGTCCCGCCGCCAAAAACCAGCGCGCCGCGAATGCCCCAGCGATTTTCCTTACGCATACCGCCAATAAATGCGCAAAGTAGCGCAGCAATGGCCAGTGCGATACCGCTTTGATCGAGGATTTTATCGACATCTACGTCCTCTTTTTTCTCCACGGTGGTAATTTTTTCGCCTTTTATTCCGGCGAGAAGACCTCTTTTAATTTCAGCCGTTTTGTCCGCCACGATGCTTTCAAACGTTGGCGGTGGTGCGGAAAAAGGGCCGAATGAAAAGTGGATAATCCCCATCATTAAAGCGATGGCACCGAACAGCATGCCCAATGAACTGATTTTATTTTGAGCTATGATACCCATCTGACCTCCTTGTAGCGGATGGCGAAAGCATATCAGGAAACGGGCGGACGAAATTCTTAAAAAAAAACCGCTAAAGGTAGAGCGTTAGTGAAATTGCAAAGGAGCAACAATGAAAATTTCCCGCCTTGGAGAAGCGCCCGATTACCGCTTCTCGCTGGCTAATGAGCGTACTTTTCTGGCGTGGATCCGTACCGCACTAGGATTTCTGGCGGCGGGGGTTGGGCTTGATCAACTTGCGCCAGATTTCGCCACGCCCGTCATTCGCGAACTGCTGGCGTTGTTGTTGTGTCTGTTTTCCGGCGGGTTAGCGATGTATGGCTACTTGCGCTGGTTACGCAATGAAAAAGCGATGCGTCTGAAAGAGGACCTGCCTTACACCAACAGCTTATTAATCATCAGTTTAATATTGATGGTCGTGGCGGTGATCGTTATGGGACTGGTGTTGTATGCCGGATAGCCGCAAAGCCAGACGCATTGCCGACCCAGGACTGCAGCCGGAGCGTACATCACTGGCGTGGTTTCGTACCATGCTGGGCTACGGCGCGTTGATGGCGTTGGCTATCAAACACAACTGGCACCAGGCGGGCATGTTATTCTGGATTTCGATTGGCATCCTCGCCATCGTGGCGCTGATCCTCTGGCACTACACTCGTAATCGCAATTTAATGGATGTCACGAATAGCGATTTTTCCCAATTTCACGTAGTCCGTGACAAATTTTTGATCTCCCTCGCGGTGTTATCTCTCGCAATACTGTTTGCTGTAACGCATATACATCAACTTATCGTATTTATTGAGAGAGTCGCATGACAGGAAGTCAGGTCATTGATGCTGAAGAGGACAGGCATAAGCTGGTTGTAGAGTATAAGGATGCTCTGCAACCTGCCGATTTTTATCACAATTTCAAACAACGGGGCATCCGCTCCGTACAGCTCATTCCCCATCTTGAATTTGATGACCGGGGCGATCTGACGGCCGCTTCGGTGACAGCAGAGCTGTGGGGGAAATTTTTAATTGCCCTGTTCGAGTGTTGGGTGCGGGCAGATATCAGTCGTATATCGATTGAGCTTTTTGACGCTACCCTACAAAAATGGTGTGGCAGCGAAAACCCGCAACTGCGCCGTGACTGCCAGGCGTGCGACTGGCATCGGCTGTGTCCGCACGCTCGGGAGGAGACGCCAGACAGCGTGCTATGTGCGGGCTATCAGGCGTTTTATTCTTACTCCGCACCGCATATGCGGGTAATGCGTGATCTGATAAAGCAGCATCGTTCTCCCATGGAGCTGATGACGATGCTGCGGTGACGTGCGCTTAAACGGGCTGCCCCTGATGCGACATCCGCGTCGCCAGCGGCAGCCAGCACAGCACGATCAACAATCCCATTAAGGTCATCAATAACCCCAGGCTGCCCTGACCGGTTTGCGGCAACATCGCAGAGAGCGACGCCAGCACGCCGGAACCAATGTTTTGCAGACCGCCGACCAGCGCGCCAGCCGTGCCCGCCAGGAAGGGGAACGGCTCCATCGCGCCGCTGGTCGCCAGCGGAAACAGCATCCCGGCACCGAAAAAGAACAGCGCGGCGGGAACGAGCAGCGTCCAGACATTCATCACGCCAAACCAGTCTGGGATCCACATCAGCAAGCCAGCCAGCAGGCAGCAGATAACCGACTGCCACATTAACGTGGAGAAGCGTTTATTGGGACGTCCGGCAAACCATGCGCCAAAAAACGCTGCCGGAATCGGCAGAATAAACAAAATACTGACCGTCATACTGCTCAGCCCTAACACCGCGCCCATCAGCACGCCGGAGCAGGCTTCAAAGGCGGCAATCCCGGCCAGACCGCCAATCAGCATCAGCAAATAACAGTTAAAACCGCTGTTACCGAAAAGCGTTTTATAACTGGTAAGCAGGCGCGTGCGCGGTGCATCGACCGGACGCGTTTCCGGCATCCAGCGGGCCATACTGAAGGTCACACCAGCACAAAGAACCAACAAAAAGAGATAACAGGCGCGCCAGTTCCACATCGTATCCAGCAGACCGCCGATTAGCGGTGCGAGCAACGGACTGACGAGAATCCCCATGTTTAACAGGCTGTTAGCATGGCGCAACTGTGTCCGTTCATATAAATCTCGCGGCAAAGTACGCGCCATTACGCCGCCAACGCCGGTGCCCATCCCCTGCATCGCGCTGGCGGCAATCAACACCGTCAAACTGGAGGTCGTGACCGCGACCAGCGTTGCCAGCATAAAAATGGACATTCCGACGAGGATCACCGGTCGGCGGCCCACGCGGTCGGAAATCGGGCCATAAAACAGCTGTGAGACACCGTAAGTCAGCAGATAAGCGCCCATTACGCTCTGCACCGCCCCTTCACGGACGTTGAGATCGCGCGCCATATCGGCAATAGCTGGAATATAAATGGTTTGCGCCATCTGACCGACGGCCACGAGTAATACCAACATCAATAACAAATTGACGTTTCTTTGCCTTTTCATTATCACGGATGCTTTTATAAAAATAATTAGAATAAGTCACTACGCATTCCCATAAATGCGGGAGAGGAATCTATCACATTGATGAATGTTAGCCAGATATACGCCAGGAATGGGGAATTGTTTAGCGGCAGAATATGTAAACAAAAGCGGCAATAAATGTTGCCGGGAGGGATTACGTGCGAACTGTAACCCTCTCCCCAAAGGGGCGAGGGGGAAACCACCGTTCCCTTTCAGAAAATGAGCTAAACATTGCACGGGACGGTCCCCTCGCCCCTTTGGGGAGAGGGCTAGGGTGAGGGGCACAGGCAGCGCAGGTGCAAACATTCTGCTGGTAGAAGAAGCCCCCAACTCCAACCCGCACGCTAAATATAAAAGGGGAGCGGTTACCCGCTCCCCTTTGGTGCGACTTGAATCTGAATTACTTCAGGTATTTCAGAACAGCATCAAGCAGTTGCAGTGCTGCAACAATGAGTTTGAGGATAAGAATGGCGATATCCACCAGGCTCATACGCGTCTCCTGTGGTTCAGGAGCACTGCCAGCTGACGTACCTTTCCGCTGCCTGTTGCCAGCTGTTGTGCACGCGGTATCTTAAGGAGAAACGTTGTGCTTGTTGACATAACACAGTGTGCTCACGCGGGGTTAAGGCGCTGACGGCACCACCCGTTTCAGCCAGGACTTAGTGCGCCGGGTAACGATGCGGCCCCCGCATAACACATTGCGTACAGTGATATTATAGAAGTTTACTGTATAAATAAACAGTAATATTTGGACAAAACGCAAACTGTGATCGATACTCAACTATGCCCTAAATACGTCAAAATTCGTGCCGAAATTGCGCGTTCTGCGCGGAACACGTATACTTTCAGTGTTGACATAATACAGTGTGCTTTGCGGTTACCAGCCGCAGGCGGCTGATGAAACCTCGCTCCGGCGGGGTTTTTTGTTATCTGCAATTCAGTACAAAACGTGATCAGCCCCTCAATTTTCCCTTGCTGAAAAATTTTCCATTGTCTCCCCTGTAAAGCTGTGCTTGTATAAATATTGTTAAACACAAAACCAACAAGGTCCCCAATGACTACTTCCATGTTCAACGCAAAACTACTACCAACTGCGCTATCCGCCGCAGTGGTCGTCGTGCGTGTGGTGGTGGTCGTCGGCAATGCGCCGTAGGGACTGGAACAACACACGATTCCAAAACCCCGCCGGCGCAAACCGGGCGGGGTTTTTCGTTTAAGCACCTCCCGGAAAGTCGGCCCAGAAGAAAAGGACTGGAGCATGGCAAGTTCGGGCACAACATCGACGCGTAAGCGCTTTACCGGCGCAGAATTTATCGTTCATTTCCTGGAACAGCAGGGCATTAAGATTGTGACGGGCATTCCGGGCGGTTCTATCCTGCCTGTTTACGATGCCTTAAGCCAAAGCACGCAAATCCGCCATATTCTGGCCCGTCATGAACAGGGCGCGGGATTTATCGCTCAGGGGATGGCGCGCACCGACGGTAAACCGGCGGTCTGTATGGCCTGTAGCGGACCGGGTGCGACTAACCTGGTGACCGCCATTGCCGATGCGCGGCTGGACTCCATCCCGCTGATTTGCATCACCGGTCAGGTTCCCGCCTCGATGATCGGCACCGACGCCTTCCAGGAAGTGGACACCTACGGCATCTCTATCCCCATCACCAAACACAACTATCTGGTCAGACATATCGAAGAACTCCCGCAGGTCATGAGCGATGCCTTCCGCATTGCGCAATCAGGCCGCCCAGGCCCGGTGTGGATAGACATTCCTAAGGATGTGCAAACGGCAGTTTTTGAGATTGAAACACAGCCCGCTATGGCAGAAAAAGCCGCCGCCCCCGCCTTTAGCGAAGAAAGCATTCGTGACGCAGCGGCGATGATTAACGCTGCCAAACGCCCGGTGCTTTATCTGGGCGGCGGTGTGATCAATGCGCCCGCACGGGTGCGTGAACTGGCGGAGAAAGCGCAACTGCCTACCACCATGACTTTAATGGCGCTGGGCATGTTGCCAAAAGCGCATCCGTTGTCGCTGGGTATGCTGGGGATGCACGGCGTGCGCAGCACCAACTATATTTTGCAGGAGGCGGATTTGTTGATAGTGCTCGGTGCGCGTTTTGATGACCGGGCGATTGGCAAAACCGAGCAGTTCTGTCCGAATGCCAAAATTATTCATGTCGATATCGATCGCGCAGAGCTGGGTAAAATCAAGCAGCCGCATGTGGCGATTCAGGCGGATGTTGATGACGTGCTGGCGCAATTGATCCCGCAGGTGGAAGCGCAACCGCGTGCAGAGTGGCACCAGTTGGTAGCGGATTTGCAGCGCGAATTCCCGTGTCCAATCCCGAAAGCGTGCGATCCATTAAGCCATTACGGCCTGATCAACGCCGTTGCCGCCTGTGTCGATGACAATGCGATTATCACCACCGATGTGGGTCAGCATCAGATGTGGACCGCGCAAGCTTATCCGCTCAATCGCCCACGCCAGTGGCTGACCTCCGGTGGGCTGGGCACGATGGGTTTTGGCCTGCCTGCGGCGATTGGCGCGGCGCTGGCGAACCCGGATCGCAAAGTGTTGTGTTTCTCCGGCGACGGCAGCCTGATGATGAATATTCAGGAGATGGCGACCGCCAGTGAAAATCAGCTGGATGTCAAAATCATTCTGATGAACAACGAAGCGCTGGGGCTGGTGCATCAGCAACAGAGTCTGTTCTACGAGCAAGGCGTTTTTGCCGCCACCTATCCGGGAAAAATCAACTTTATGCAGATTGCCGCCGGATTCGGCCTCGAAACCTGTGATTTGAATAACGAAGCCGATCCGCAGGCTGCATTGCAGGAAATCATCAATCGCCCTGGCCCGGCGCTGATCCATGTGCGCATTGATGCCGAAGAAAAAGTTTACCCGATGGTGCCGCCAGGTGCGGCGAATACTGAAATGGTGGGGGAATAAGCCATGCAAAACACAACTCATGACAACGTGATTCTGGAGCTCACCGTTCGCAACCATCCGGGCGTAATGACCCACGTTTGTGGCCTTTTTGCCCGCCGCGCTTTTAACGTTGAAGGCATTCTTTGTCTGCCGATTCAGGACAGCGACAAAAGCCATATCTGGCTACTGGTCAATGACGACCAGCGTCTGGAGCAGATGATAAGCCAAATCGATAAGCTGGAAGATGTGGTGAAAGTGCAGCGTAATCAGTCCGATCCGACTATGTTTAACAAGATTGCGGTGTTTTTTCAGTAACCGCTCAAGGCTTGAACAACATCGCGCTTATCGTTAAGGTAAGCGCGTTTTTTTTTACCCGCCAGGACAAGACCATGATCACCGTTGCCCTTATAGACGATCACCTCATCGTCCGCTCCGGCTTTGCGCAGCTGCTGGGGCTGGAACCTGATTTGCAGGTAGTTGCCGAGTTTGGTTCGGGGCGCGAGGCGCTGGCGGGGCTGCCGGGGCGCGGTGTGCAGGTGTGTATTTGCGATATCTCCATGCCCGATATCTCCGGTCTGGAACTGCTAAGCCAGCTGCCGAAAGGTATGGCGACAATAATGCTCTCTGTTCATGACAGTCCGGCGCTGGTTGAGCAGGCGCTTAACGCGGGGGCACGCGGCTTTCTCTCCAAACGCTGTAGCCCTGACGAACTGATTGCGGCGGTGCATACGGTTGCCACGGGCGGCTGTTATCTGACGCCGGATATTGCCATTAAACTGGCATCCGGTCGTCAGGACCCGCTAACCAAACGCGAACGGCAGGTGGCGGAAAAACTGGCGCAAGGAATGGCGGTGAAAGAGATTGCTGCCGAACTGGGCTTGTCGCCGAAAACGGTGCACGTCCATCGCGCCAACCTGATGGAAAAACTGGGTGTCAGTAACGACGTAGAGCTGGCGCGCCGCATGTTTGATGGCTGGTGATGAAGACGTTGTTCTCCCGCTTAATTACCGTTATTGCCTGCTTTTTTATCTTCTCTGCCGCATGGTTTTGCCTGTGGAGTATCAGCCTGCACCTGGTTGAGCGCCCTGATATGGCGGTGCTGTTATTTCCGTTTGGTCTGCGTCTGGGGCTAATGCTGCAATGCCCGCGCGGATACTGGCCGGTGCTGCTGGGCGCGGAGTGGCTGCTGATTTACTGGCTAACGCAGGCGGTCGGTTTAACCCATTTTCCGTTATTGATGATCGGTAGTTTACTGACGTTACTGCCCGTGGCGCTGATCTCGCGCTATCGCCATCAGCGTGACTGGCGCACCTTGCTGTTACAGGGTGCGGCGTTAACGGCGGCGGCGTTGTTGCAGTCGCTGCCCTGGCTTTGGCACGGCAAAGAGTCGTGGAATGCGCTGTTGCTGACTTTAACTGGCGGCCTGACGCTGGCCCCGATATGTCTGGTGTTCTGGCACTATCTCGCCAATAACACCTGGCTGCCGCTCGGCCCGTCACTGGTTTCTCAGCCGATCAACTGGCGCGGGCGACATCTGGTCTGGTACTTGCTGCTGTTTGTTATCAGTCTCTGGCTCCAGTTGGGATTGCCGGACGAACTGTCGCGCTTTACGCCATTTTGTCTGGCGCTGCCGATTATCGCGCTGGCCTGGCACTATGGTTGGCAAGGGGCGCTGATTGCGACGTTGATGAACGCCATCGCGCTGATCGCCAGTCAAACCTGGCGCGATCATCCGGTGGATTTATTGCTCTCGCTGCTGGTGCAAAGTCTGACAGGGTTGTTGCTTGGCGCTGGCATCCAGCGGTTGCGTGAACTTAACCAGTCGCTGCAAAAGGAACTGGCGCGCAATCAGCATCTGGCTGAACGGTTGCTGGAAACCGAAGAGAGCGTGCGCCGTGATGTGGCGCGTGAGCTGCATGATGATATCGGTCAGACCATCACAGCCATTCGTACTCAGGCGGGCATTGTTCAGCGGCTGGCGGCAGATAACGCCAGCGTGAAGCAGAGCGGGCAGCTCATCGAACAACTATCGCTGGGCGTTTACGACGCGGTGCGCCGTTTGTTGGGTCGGTTACGTCCGCGCCAGTTGGATGATCTCACCCTGGAGCAGGCCATCCGCTCACTGATGCGGGAAATGGAGCTGGAAGGGCGCGGTATTGTCAGCCATCTCGAATGGCGAATCGATGAATCAGCGTTAAGCGAAAACCAGCGCGTGACGCTGTTTCGTGTCTGCCAGGAAGGGCTGAACAACATTGTGAAACATGCTGATGCCAGCGCGGTCACCCTGCAAGGCTGGCAGCAGGATGAACGGTTGATGCTGGTTATTGAAGACGATGGCAGCGGTTTGCCGCCGGGTTCCGGGCAACAAGGTTTTGGCCTCACCGGAATGCGCGAGCGCGTAACGGCGCTGGGTGGCACATTACACATTTCCTGTCTGCACGGCACGCGTGTCAGCGTTTCTCTACCTCAACGCTATGTCTAAGGTTTGATGATGTTGCCGTTTCTGAAAGCGCCTGCCGATGCGCCATTAATGACTGATAAATATGAAATTGATGCCCGCTATCGCTACTGGCGTCGGCATATTCTGCTGACCATCTGGCTGGGTTACGCGCTGTTTTACTTCACGCGGAAAAGTTTTAACGCCGCGGTACCAGAAATCCTTGCTAACGGCGTGCTCAGCCGTAGCGATATCGGCCTGTTAGCGACCCTGTTTTACATTACTTACGGCGTGTCGAAGTTTGTCTCCGGCATTGTCAGCGATCGCTCAAATGCCCGTTATTTTATGGGGATAGGGCTTATCGCCACGGGCATCATGAACATTCTGTTTGGCTTCTCGACGTCGCTATGGGCGTTTGCCGTGCTCTGGGTGCTGAACGCCTTTTTCCAGGGCTGGGGTTCACCGGTGTGTGCGCGTCTGTTAACGGCCTGGTATTCACGTACCGAGCGCGGCGGTTGGTGGGCATTATGGAACACGGCGCATAACGTCGGCGGCGCACTCATTCCCATTGTGATGGCAGCGAGTGCGCTGCATTACGGCTGGCGTGCCGGGATGATGATTGCTGGTTGTATGGCGATAGTCGTGGGGATTTTTCTCTGCTGGCGGCTACGCGATCGCCCGCAGGCGTTAGGTTTACCGGCGGTCGGTGAATGGCGGCACGACGCGCTGGAAATTGCTCAACAACAAGAAGGGGCAGGGTTGACGCGTAAAGAGATCCTGACCAAATATGTGTTGCTGAATCCGTATATCTGGCTGCTTTCGTTTTGCTATGTGCTGGTCTATGTGGTCCGGGCGGCGATCAACGACTGGGGCAATTTGTATATGTCCGAGACACTGGGCGTCGATCTGGTCACGGCGAATACGGCAGTGACGATGTTTGAACTGGGCGGATTTATCGGTGCGCTGGTAGCCGGTTGGGGCTCGGACAAATTGTTTAACGGCAACCGTGGGCCGATGAATTTGATTTTCGCCGCCGGAATTTTGCTTTCAGTCGGCTCGCTGTGGCTGATGCCATTTGCCAGCTACGTGATGCAGGCAACCTGCTTCTTCACCATTGGTTTTTTTGTCTTTGGCCCGCAGATGTTAATCGGCATGGCGGCGGCAGAGTGTTCCCACAAAGAGGCGGCAGGGGCGGCGACGGGGTTTGTCGGCTTGTTTGCTTATCTGGGGGCGTCGCTTGCTGGTTGGCCGCTGGCGAAAGTACTCGATACCTGGCACTGGAGCGGATTTTTTGTGGTTATCTCTATCGCCGCCGGGATTTCCGCACTGCTGTTACTGCCCTTTTTGAACGCCCAGGCACCGCGCGAAGCGTGATGCATCTCACCTTTTCACTTCATATCCGGCAAAACTAAGAAATTTTCCAGGTTTTGCCTGGACGCTATCTCAGGCCTGATTTGCTGCTGATTTTTACAATGCATGCCTCACGCAGGTATTCATTTCAGGAGTAACCCATGCTGGCTTTCTTAAACCAGGTTCGCAAGCCGACCCTGGACCTTCCGCTCGAAGTGCGGCGCAAAATGTGGTTCAAACCGTTCATGCAATCCTACCTGGTGGTCTTTATCGGCTACCTGACGATGTACCTGATTCGCAAGAACTTTAACATCGCGCAGAACGACATGATCTCGACCTACGGGTTGAGCATGACGCAGCTGGGGATGATCGGCCTGGGTTTCTCCATCACTTATGGCGTGGGTAAAACGCTGGTTTCCTACTACGCCGACGGCAAAAACACCAAACAATTCCTGCCGTTCATGCTGATCCTGTCTGCCATTTGTATGCTGGGCTTCAGTGCCAGTATGGGCAGCGGCTCGGTTAGCCTGTTCCTGATGATTGCCTTCTACGCCTTAAGCGGCTTTTTCCAGAGTACCGGCGGTTCGTGCAGTTACTCCACCATCACCAAATGGACACCGCGTCGTAAGCGCGGGACCTTCCTCGGTTTCTGGAACATTTCCCATAACCTTGGCGGCGCGGGTGCGGCTGGTGTGGCGCTGTTCGGCGCAAATTACCTGTTCGACGGCCACGTGATCGGCATGTTTATCTTCCCGTCGATTATCGCGTTGATTGTCGGTTTTATCGGCCTGCGTTACGGCAGCGACTCCCCGGAATCTTATGGCCTCGGCAAAGCGGAAGAGCTGTTCGGCGAGGAGATCAGCGAAGAGGACAAAGAGACAGAATCTACCGATATGACCAAGTGGCAGATCTTTGTTGAGTATGTGCTGAAAAACAAAGTGATCTGGCTGCTGTGCTTCGCCAACATTTTCCTCTATGTGGTGCGTATTGGTATCGACCAGTGGTCAACCGTGTACGCGTTCCAGGAACTGAAACTCTCTAAAGCGGTGGCGATTCAGGGCTTTACGCTGTTTGAAGCTGGTGCGCTGGTCGGTACGCTGCTGTGGGGCTGGCTCTCTGACCTGGCGAACGGTCGCCGTGGCCTGGTGGCCTGCATCGCGCTGGCGCTGATTATCGCCACGCTCGGTGTGTATCAACATGCCAGCAACGAATATATCTATCTGGCTTCTCTCTTTGCGTTGGGTTTCCTGGTCTTTGGCCCGCAATTGTTGATTGGTGTGGCTGCTGTTGGCTTTGTACCTAAAAAAGCGATTGGCGCTGCCGATGGTATTAAAGGCACCTTTGCTTACCTGATTGGTGACAGCTTTGCCAAGTTAGGTCTGGGAATGATTGCCGATGGGACGCCGGTATTCGGCCTTACCGGCTGGGCAGGCACCTTCGCCGCACTTGATATCGCCGCGATTGGTTGTATCTGCCTGATGGCGATAGTGGCGGTGATGGAAGAACGCAAAATCCGCCGCGAGAAAAAAATTCAGCAGTTGACAGTGGCATAAACGTAACTGGTGACTTTTGCCCGGCATGACGCCGGGCTTTTTTATTATTCCGTGACTTCCAGCGTAGTGAAGGCAAACTTCTCGCCATCAAATAGCCCCTGACTGGTTAGTTTTAGCGCGGGGATCACTGGCAGAGAAAGAAACGCCATCTGAATAAACGGCTCATCGGGTAACGGACCGCATTCACGGGCGGCGGCTTTCAAGGCGTCAATTTGTTCCGCCAGCAACTGCGCCGTGTCGGTGCTCATCAGGCCGGCAATGGGCAACGGCAGATGACTTTGGACCTGGCCGTTACGTACCACGCACAGCCCGCCGCCATCCTGAATCACCTGATTGACCGCCAGCGCCATCTCTTCGGCACTGCGACCGATCACCACAATATTATGGCTGTCATGGCTGACCGTCGCAGCCAGCGCACCTTCATTCAGTCCAAAGCCGCCAAGCAAACCACAAGCCGGAGCCAGCCGTTGCCCGTAACGCTCAAGTACGGCAATAAAGCTCACATCATCGCGATCAAAACCATTTTCGCTGTAGACGCTGGAGTGGGAGTGCGTAATCAATTCGTTATGGATGACGTCAATGACCCGATAGCGTTTTCCGGGCGTAAATTGCAGGGCAAAGTCGCTGGCGGAAACTGGCTGGCGGGCAATGGTGTTGCCATATGGCGGAGCGGATTGTGCCAGTCTCGCCGACTCTTCCGCCTGTAAGGTTTGCGCATCAATCGGCTCGCCTTTCACCAGTACCTGCTGCACCGTGACCTTACGCGCATCGCTCAACAGGACGATATCGGCCTGCTTGCCGGGTGCCAGTAAGCCGAGGTGATTCAGACCAAAGTGGCGCGCCGTCGACCAGCTGGCGACGCGATATGCCACATGCAGCGGCACATTGTGTTGTTCGATCAGGCGGCGAATTAAGGCATCGATGTGTCCTTCATGGGCGATCTCCCACGGGTTACGGTCATCGGTACAGAGCATGCATTGCGGGCTGTTAAATTCGTTGATCAACGGTGCCAGCGCGTTGAGATTGCGGGCAGCGGACCCTTCGCGGATCATCAACGACATGCCGAGTTGTAATTTCCGGCGTCCTTCTTCCAGCTGATAACTTTCGTGGCAGTTTTCAATACCCGCAGTAATATAGGCGTTAAGTTCTTTACCACCCAAACCCGGGCAGTGACCGTCCAGCGTCAGGTGGCGAAATGCATCCAGTTTATCGAGCAGCGCATTCTGCCCGCTAATTACGCCAGGGTAGTCCATCATTTCTGCAAGGCCGGTAACCTGCGGATGGTCCCGCCAGGCGAGCATCTGTTCAAGGGTAAAACTGGCACCGTTAACATCGCAGCCTTCCAGGGCGGGTACGCAAGAGCTGACCTGTAAGTACTGGTTTTGCCTTGCCTGTTCGGCACAGCGGGCAAACCAGGCGAATCCGGCTTCTCCCATCACGTTGACGATTTCATGAGGGTCGCAAATAACGGTCGTCAGGCCGCGCGGCAGGGTAGCGGTTTCAAAAGTGACCGGCGTCATCATGCTGGATTCAATATGCAGGTGAGCATCAATAAACCCTGGCACCGCCGTTGCGCCGCGAGCATCAATCCGCTGCAAAGCCGGAGCATCAGCGTATTCTGCGCCAACACCGGCAATGTAACGTCCTTTAATCACAATTGGGCCGGAAATTTCTCCGCCATTGATCAGGTCGAGAATAGAGACATTATCAATAATATAATCGGCAACAGCGTCGCCACGGGAAACGGCTAACAATTCCTGGTATTCAGCCCGGCTAATGTGATGAAATTTATGGTTAATAGAATTATTCATATTTTTCTCATTTTGATTTTATCAATTTGATTATTATTTATCATAAAGAAACGTCGCGAGATTATTAAAGAATATCCATTAATGTGCAATTGAAATGTGATAATTATCACTGAACCGTTGTTGTCATTTGTTTTACAAAAGCAAGGGATTAAATCTCCTCCAATGGACAAAAAAATGAATAATGACAATACCGATTACGTGAGTAATGAATCAGGGACGCTTTCGCGATTATTTAAACTACCTCAGCATGGGACCACCGTCCGCACAGAATTGATTGCGGGGATGACCACTTTTTTAACCATGGTGTACATCGTTTTTGTGAACCCGCAAATCCTCGGCGCGGCACAAATGGACCCGAAAGTGGTGTTTGTTACCACCTGTTTGATTGCCGGTATCGGCAGTATTGCGATGGGGATATTTGCTAACTTACCCGTGGCGCTGGCTCCGGCAATGGGGCTGAACGCCTTCTTTGCCTTCGTGGTCGTGGGGGCGATGGGCATCTCCTGGCAGACCGGGATGGGCGCAATATTCTGGGGCGCAGTTGGACTATTTTTGCTCACGCTGTTTCGTATCCGGTACTGGATGATCTCCAACATTCCCTTAAGTTTACGTATTGGTATCACCAGCGGAATTGGATTATTTATCGCCTTAATGGGATTAAAAAATACTGGCGTTATTGTCGCCAATAAAGACACGCTGGTGATGATTGGCGATTTAAGTTCTCACGGCGTGTTGTTAGGTATTTTAGGGTTTTTTATTATAACCGTGTTGTCATCACGTCATTTTCATGCCGCGGTGCTGGTTTCTATTGTGGTGACGTCTTGCTGTGGATTATTTTTCGGTGATGTTCATTTTAGCGGCGTCTATTCCATTCCGCCTGATATTAGCGGCGTCATTGGTGAAGTAGATTTGAGCGGCGCGTTAACACTTGAACTCGCCGGTATCATTTTCTCCTTTATGCTAATCAACCTATTTGATTCATCAGGAACATTAATTGGTGTAACTGATAAAGCGGGCTTAATAGATAGTAACGGTAAATTCCCCAATATGAATAAGGCGCTGTATGTTGATAGCGTCAGTTCGGTGGCGGGGGCGTTTATCGGCACCTCGTCTGTTACTGCCTATATTGAAAGTACTTCTGGTGTGGCAGTCGGTGGTCGCACGGGGCTGACTGCGGTTGTGGTTGGCGTTATGTTCCTGTTAGTTATGTTCTTCTCACCGCTGGTGGCGATGGTTCCTCCTTACGCAACCGCCGGAGCGTTAATCTTTGTTGGCGTGCTGATGACTTCGAGCCTGGCGCGCGTTAACTGGGATGATTTTACCGAATCGGTGCCTGCGTTTATTACCACGGTGATGATGCCCTTTACTTTCTCGATCACCGAAGGGATTGCACTCGGCTTTATGTCGTACTGCATCATGAAAGTATGCACCGGGCGCTGGCGCGATCTGAACCTGTGTGTGGTGGTGGTCGCAGCTCTGTTTGCACTGAAGATTATTCTGGTGGATTAGTAACTGGCGAGGGTTTCCAGATATCATGAGTTCTGATTACGCAGGAGAACTCATGATCTGGATAATGCTCGCCACGCTGGCGGTAGTGTTTGTGGTTGGTTTTCGGGTGCTGACATCCGGGGCCAGAAAAGCGATTCGCCGTCTCAGCGATCGGCTGAACATCGATGTCGTACCCGTGGAGTCGATGGTCGATCAAGTGGGAAAGTCAGCTGGTGACGAATTTTTACGTTATTTGCATCGTCCGGATGAGTCGCACCTGCAAAACGCCGCGCAGGTGTTGCTCATCTGGCAAATTGTCATTGTCGATGGTAGCGAACAGAACCTGCTGCAATGGCATCGGATTTTACAAAAAGCTCGCCTCGCCGCGCCGATTACCGACGCTCAGGTCAGGCTGGCGCTAGGTTTTCTGCGCGAAACCGAACCTGAAATGCAGGATATTAATGCTTTTCAGATGCGCTATAACGCGTTCTTTCAGCCTGCCGAGGGCGTTCACTGGTTGCATTGAAACCGTTTCGTCTTATCAGCCTACAGACCGCGCCTGACCTGTCGGGTGGATAAGACGTTCACGCCGCATCCGGTAATCTTTGCCCTGTTCCGTTTCGATCTTAACTCCAGCTCAAGCAACACCGTAAAAGTTGCAAAAACGTTAAATGCGTCACACATTTCAATGTTAAAGTGGTCGGCTTTTCCCCTGAAACATGCCACGGGTAACACCATGAGTGAATTTATTGCCGAAAACCGCGGCGCGGATGCCATCACCCGACCGAACTGGTCAGCCGTTTTCTCGGTGGCGTTTTGTGTCGCCTGTCTGATTATCGTTGAGTTTTTGCCCGTCAGTTTGTTGACGCCAATGGCCCAGGATTTAGGCATTTCGGAAGGGGTTGCCGGGCAATCGGTGACCGTGACCGCCTTTGTGGCAATGTTTGCCAGTTTGTTTATTACCCAGACAATTCAGGCTACTGACCGCCGCTACGTTGTTATTTTGTTTGCCGTTTTGCTGACGCTCTCCTGCTTGCTGGTTTCCTTTGCTAACTCATTCAGTTTGCTTTTAATCGGTCGTGCCTGTCTGGGGCTGGCGCTGGGCGGGTTCTGGGCGATGTCGGCGTCGCTGACCATGCGTCTGGTGCCGCCGCGTACGGTGCCGAAGGCACTGTCGGTGATCTTCGGCGCGGTTTCTATTGCGCTGGTGATTGCCGCGCCGTTGGGCAGTTTTTTAGGCGAGCTTATCGGTTGGCGCAATGTCTTTAATGCGGCGGCGGTGATGGGCGTGCTGTGTATTTTCTGGATTATCAAATCATTGCCTTCACTGCCAGGCGAACCCTCGCATCAGAAACAAAATACTTTCCGCTTATTACAACGTCCGGGTGTGATGGCAGGGATGATCGCCATCTTCATGTCTTTCGCCGGGCAGTTTGCTTTCTTCACGTATATTCGCCCGGTGTATATGAACCTGGCGGGATTCGGCGTGGATGGCTTAACGCTGGTGCTGTTGAGTTTTGGTATCGCCAGCTTTATTGGTACGTCGCTTTCGTCGTTCATTCTTAAACGTTCGGTAAAACTGGCCTTAGCAGGCGCGCCGTTAATACTGGCTGTGAGTGCGTTGGTGCTGACGTTGTGGGGAAGCGATAAAATCGTTGCTACCGGCGTGGCGATTATCTGGGGGCTAACTTTTGCATTGGTTCCCGTCGGCTGGTCAACGTGGATCACCCGCTCGCTGGCCGATCAGGCAGAAAAAGCCGGGTCTATTCAGGTGGCGGTTATTCAGCTTGCTAATACCTGTGGCGCGGCAATCGGCGGTTATGCGCTGGATAATATTGGTCTGACTTCGCCGTTGATGTTGTCCGGCACATTGATGTTGCTGACTGCATTGTTGGTTACTGCAAAGGTGAAAATGAAGAAATCCTGATATCAGGTAAAGAAGCGTTGGTCAGTAGTTGTTGCTGTTCTTACATATCCGGGCATTCTACCTTACCCAACGCTTCCCAATAATTGCTCTGATTATTACGTTCCATCGCCACGATGGCCTCGCGTATATGTTGTTTATTGTTTTCATCTGACAACATTAACTTTTCCCACGCTTCATCTGATAATGACGCCTGTGGCGTGCAAATTTTACGTAAATCTTGTAATACCGTGGTTTTCTCTTTTGCGGACTGCAGTGAGCTAAAAGGCGACTCGGCGTATACGATGCCTGGCATAGCGAAAAAAGTGAAAATAAGCAGTAGTGTCGTTGGTTTCATGGATTCAACCTTTTACAAATGTGTATCGAATGAAGCATAAGTGTAGTTTGCTTTCATCGCTCTCATCATGCTGTACGAAACGCGCTTGCGTGGTCAGTAAGAAGTGCCAGACTTTATATTCCACTTTTATTCCTTTTTATTCTTATCGATAGCGTTTCGTTTTTTAAACCGCAGCGACCTTACCGCTATAGTCAGGTAATCATTAATAAAAGGATAAAAAAATGAAACTGACAACACATCATCTACGGACAGGGGCCGCATTATTGCTGGCCGGAATTCTGCTGGCAGGTTGCGACCAGAGTAGCAGCGATGCAAAACACATTAAAGTTGGCGTTATAAATGGCGCAGAACAAGATGTCGCGGAAGTCGCTAAAAAGGTGGCAAAAGAGAAATATGGCCTCGATGTTGAACTGGTAGGATTTAGCGGTTCGTTGCTACCGAACGATGCGACAAATCATGGCGAACTTGATGCGAATGTCTTCCAGCATCGACCCTTTCTTGAACAAGATAATCAGGCGCATGGTTATAAACTGGTAGCGGTGGGAAATACGTTTGTCTTCCCTATGGCGGGTTATTCCAAAAAAATCAAAACCGTGGCGCAAATAAAAGAAGGCGCGACAGTGGCGATCCCCAACGACCCGACCAACCTTGGTCGCGCACTTTTACTGTTGCAAAAAGAGAAGCTAATTACTCTGAAAGAGGGAAAAGGGTTATTACCTACCGCGCTGGATATAACCGATAATCCTCGTCATTTGCAGATTATGGAACTCGAGGGGGCGCAGCTCCCGCGCGTACTGGATGATCCCAAAGTTGATGTAGCGATTATCAGCACCACTTACATTCAGCAGACAGGGCTTTCTCCGGTGCACGACAGCGTATTTATTGAAGATAAGAATTCGCCGTATGTGAATATTTTGGTGGCACGGGAAGATAATAAGAATGCAGAAAACGTGAAGGAATTTCTGCAATCTTATCAATCACCCGAAGTCGCTAAAGCGGCAGAAACCATTTTTAACGGTGGCGCGGTGCCTGGCTGGTAATTCTCACTCATGCCGCGCCGGACGATTTATTTTTCTGGCGCGGCGACGGGAATCCATTGAAATCAAAATCACCGATGACAGAATCAGCAGCGTTCCCAGCCAGTCCGGTAATGTGAACGTGATCCCCAGCAACAGCAAAGAGAGTAGCGCGCTACTTAATGGTTCTGCACAGCTCAAAATGCTGGCTTTTGGACCGCCAATTAATTGTGCTCCTTTCAGGTACAGACTAAATGTCAGGGACGTACCAATGACCACCAAATAAAAAAACGCCAGAATCAAACTGCCGTTAACGACAAAGTTTGTTCCTTGTCTGGCATAAAAAGGCAACAGAATCAGACCGCCAATCAGCATACTCCAGCCGACGACTGGTAACGTGCCATAGCGGGCAATTAGCGTTGAGGGATAGGTGGTATAGAATGCAGCAGCAAATGCCGAGGCAATGCCCCAGAACAACGCGGCAGGAGAGATCGATAATGACGTCGGATTACCGTGTGTCACCAATAAAAAAGTCCCGACCAGCGATGTCAAAATAGCGCAGAAAACCAGAATGCCCGGGCGCGATTTACGCACCAGTGAGAACCAGGCGACGATAATCGTCGGTGAGAGGAATTGCAGCACCGTTGCCGTGGCTGCGTTCGATTTTTCGATGGTTAGCAAAAAAGTGAGCTGTACAGTTAGCGCGCCAACCACGGAAAAAATCAGCAGGCTAATGGCATCTTTATGATTGTTAATAATAGAAAAGATTTTATCGCCATGAACAAATGACAGCGTCAGTAGAATCAAACCGGCGAATATCAAACGCGTCATAGTCAAAAACTGCGACGACATCTGGCTTTGCTCCATGATGTATTGCGCGCAGACCCCTGAACTTCCCCACAACACGGCGGCAATCAGAACGTTCAGCATCCCCTTTCTGGTGGAACCCATTTTTCCCTCTGCATACTGTTTTGTCGTTTATGTATGCAGGCATGATAGCAAAAATGGCGAGGATGGCTCTGTTTGCGCCACGCCGATTTTTCTTAGCCCAGACTGGTGAGCTAAATATCTTTAATAAACAGCAGGCAAATCATCGCAATACCCAACATCCCTATCGCCAGCCAGAACAACGCATGGTAGCTCCAGATTTCAACCATAATTCCGTCAACAGAGCCGGCGATAATCCAGCCGACGCGTGAAGTATTTGCATATAACGTTGTCGCAGAGCCTATTTTTTCAGGCATCAAGTCCTGAAAATAAAGCATGCCGATACCACAGAGAATACCAAGGAAGATGGCATTAAGAATTTGCAATTCCAGCTCAACCGCCGGAGTCGTCGCCATGAGTACGCTGGCGTAAAAACACATTCCACTCACGATAGCAATGAGCATTAATAGTCGCTTGCCAATACGTTTCATGTAATAGCCTGCGATTAACATCATCGGAATTTCCAGACCGGCAGCGATACCAATCATTTCTCCAGCCAGTTTATCGGTTAGATGCAGTTCATCAATAATAAATAGCGGCATATTTATCATGTAGAGATTATTCGCCGCCCACATCATTGAACAGACCACAAAAAGTAGCCGCGTATCCCGCTTCCTGTGGGTGGAGGGTAAAATTTCTACGGGTTGGGTAACGACAGGAATATTTCTTTGTATTGATGGCAAAAACAACCAGACTATCAGTCCGCAAACAACAAATGCGATGGCTGCGGTGAGATACATCACTTTAAAACTAAATCCCATTGCCAGTTCATAAGCGAGCGGTGGCCCGATAACCCAGGCAAGCGAGATCTGAGCACGTAAAAATGTACTGAACATGACCGTCTCACGGCCTGTTCTGTCGGCGTGTTCACGGGCGAGGGCGAACATTTGCGGGTTTGCGGTGGAAGCAAAACTACTCAGAAGTACGCCCGTTGAGAGGAGAATGAAGTAGTTGCGATTCCACGCAAAAAGCGTGCAGGCCAGCACTCCAAATAAGCAACATAGCAGAATCAGTAATTTACGGTCGCCTTGTTTATCGGAGTGCCTTGCCAGAAATTGACTGACCAGAATTCCCATAATAGCGCTACCGGTGAAGAAAAAACCTACCATTATAGGACGGGCTTTCAGTTCATCTGCGAGGAATATACTTAGGGTAGGAGTCTGAAGAGCGCCCGCAATACCCGTCAGAAAGGCGACAAGTAAAAATGCCGCGGCAGTGAGATCAAGTATTTTTGATGGAGTGGTAGCCGTTTTTTGCATTCTTCTGAATCACCGGGCGAAAAAATATAACTGAGTTACAAATAAGTACCAGTCGAATGAGTATTGTATTAAGAATTTTTGAGTATCGCTGATACAACCAGAAAGCAATGCTAGCGCAATATTATAGGGCCAGCAATTGAGATTATTAGTAAAAGCATGTTAAGAATTAATTACCGAATTTATATATTAATTATAGTAAGGCAATGAGCTATTTTTGATAGTAAAAATAAAACAAGTTGATTTGATATATTAAATGAACAAATTAATCTTGATGGCAGTCTGATTATTGGTGAAGTTTATAGTCAGTTTTTTTCGCCAGCGGTTAAAGAAATAGAATAGTCGTATAAAAAAGGGTGTTCTGGGGCGAGTAAAACAACATCTTCACCTTAATGGCGATACAGTTGGCTGAGAGTCAGCAGGGGGGCAAATCACCTGCAAATAAACACGGCGCATACTGGCGTGAATATCGCGGATGCGTTCGAGGACAGAAGAACCGACAGGCGGATTCTTCAGCCGCTCATCGTCCATCACAAAACCTTAGACCAGGTATTCCTGAAGCCGATTGAATATTGAGCAGTAGAAAATATCTGGATTGACAGTATTACAAGGGGTTGGAGAACGTCAGGAGAGGCATTTTGGCGGAAGATCACAGGAGTCGAACCTGCCCGGGACCGCTGGCGGCCCCAACTGGATTTGAAGTCCAGCCGCCTCACCGGAGACGACGATCTTCCGCGCCTCGATTGCTACATGGAGGCGGGGCGCATTATAGCTACTTCCTTGAGTTTCTACATCCCCCAGATCAGTTTTTTCCGCCTAATACACGCAGCGTATTATCACGAAAGCATTATAGTTCATATAAAACCCATATTTTACAATGATATATGAGCGGAATTAACGCTACCACGATCACATAAAACAAGAATCATAAATTAATAACCAGATATCGGAATATTCGCTCTCACAGGGATGGTTTACAAAATGCGTTATCGGTCTCAGCACCCCTATAGCATCAAGGAAAAGCAGATGAAGAGTGAAGTGTTGTCCGTTAAAGAGAAAATTGGTTATGGCATGGGAGACGCCGCCAGCCACATTATTTTCGATAACGTAATGTTATATATGATGTTCTTTTATACCGATATTTTTGGCATTCCTGCCGGATTTGTCGGAACCATGTTTTTGGTCGCTCGTGCACTGGATGCGATTTCCGATCCTTGCATGGGGTTGTTGGCCGATCGAACGCGCTCTCGCTGGGGTAAATTTCGTCCGTGGGTACTGTTTGGCGCACTGCCATTCGGGATCGTCTGTGTACTGGCCTATAGCACGCCAGATCTCAGTATGAACGGCAAAATGATCTATGCAGCAATTACTTACACCCTACTTACCTTACTTTATACCGTCGTCAATATCCCTTACTGCGCATTGGGTGGTGTAATCACCAATGACCCGACTCAGCGTATCTCGCTGCAATCCTGGCGTTTTGTGCTGGCGACCGCGGGAGGCATGCTTTCTACTGTTCTGATGATGCCACTGGTTAATTTAATTGGCGGTGATAATAAACCACTCGGTTTCCAGGGCGGTATCGCGGTCCTTTCCGTGGTGGCATTCATGATGCTGGCATTTTGTTTCTTCACCACTAAAGAACGCGTTGAAGCACCACCTACAACAACGTCTATGCGGGAAGATTTACGTGATATCTGGCAAAACGACCAGTGGCGGATTGTCGGTTTACTAACCATTTTCAATATCCTGGCGGTGTGCGTACGCGGTGGGGCGATGATGTATTACGTCACATGGATTTTGGGCACGCCGGAAGTGTTTGTCGCTTTTCTCACCACTTATTGCGTGGGTAACCTGATTGGTTCCGCACTGGCAAAACCTCTGACCGACTGGAAATGTAAAGTCACTATCTTCTGGTGGACGAACGCCCTGCTGGCAGTGATTAGCCTCGCGATGTTCTTTGTTCCCATGCAGGCCAGCATCACTATGTTTGTCTTCATCTTCGTGATTGGTGTGTTGCATCAACTGGTGACACCTATCCAGTGGGTAATGATGTCCGATACCGTCGACTACGGCGAGTGGTGCAATGGTAAACGCCTGACCGGGATCAGTTTTGCTGGCACGCTGTTTGTGCTCAAACTGGGGTTGGCCTTCGGCGGCGCTCTTATCGGCTGGATGCTGGCTTATGGCGGATATGATGCGGCAGAAAAAGCGCAGAACAGCGCCACGATTAGCATCATTATTGCGCTATTCACGATTGTTCCGGCGATCTGTTATTTGCTGAGCGCGATTATCGCTAAACGCTACTACTCACTCACGACGCACAATCTGAAAACCGTTATGGAACAGCTGGCTCAGGGTAAACGCCGTTGCCAGCAACAATTCACCTCTCAAGAAGTGCAGAACTAAGGAACGGCAATGAAAATTAGCGATGGAAACTGGTTGATTCAACCTGGCCTCAATTTGATTCACCCGCTTCAGGTGTTCGAGGTTGAACAGCAGGATAATGAAATGGTGGTCTATGCTGCCCCCCGTGATGTGCGTGAACGTACCTGGCAGCTTGATACTCCTTTATTTACGTTGCGCTTTTTCTCCCCACAGGAAGGTATTGTCGGTGTGCGGATTGAGCATTTTCAGGGGGCGCTGAATAACGGTCCTCATTATCCGCTCAATATTTTGCAGGACGTGAAGGTCACAATCGAAAACACAGAACGTTATGCTGAGTTTAAAAGTGGCAACTTAAGCGCGCGTGTCAGCAAAGGTGAGTTCTGGTCACTGGATTTTCTGCGCAACGGCGAACGTATTACCGGTAGTCAGGTGAAAAATAATGGCTACGTGCAGGACACGAATAATCAACGCAATTATATGTTTGAGCGGCTTGATCTTGGCGTTGGCGAAACAGTTTACGGTCTGGGAGAGCGCTTTACTGCCCTGGTGCGCAATGGCCAGACGGTAGAGACCTGGAACCGGGACGGCGGCACAAGTACTGAACAGGCGTATAAAAATATCCCGTTCTACATGACTAACCGTGGTTATGGGGTACTGGTCAATCATCCCCAGTGTGTCTCTTTTGAAGTGGGATCGGAGAAAGTCTCCAAAGTGCAGTTCAGCGTTGAGAGTGAATATCTCGAATACTTTGTTATCGACGGCCCGACGCCGAAAGCGGTACTTGATCGTTATACCCGCTTTACTGGTCGTCCGGCGCTGCCGCCCGCGTGGTCCTTCGGCCTGTGGCTAACCACTTCATTTACCACCAACTACGACGAAGCGACGGTAAACAGCTTTATCGATGGTATGGCGGAACGCAATCTGCCGCTGCATGTTTTCCACTTTGACTGTTTCTGGATGAAAGCCTTCCAGTGGTGCGATTTTGAGTGGGACCCGCTGACTTTCCCTGACCCGGAAGGGATGATCCGCCGCCTGAAAGCGAAAGGACTGAAAATCTGCGTCTGGATTAACCCCTATATCGGTCAAAAATCCCCCGTCTTTAAAGAGTTACAAGAGAAAGGCTATTTACTCAAACGCCCGGACGGTTCGCTATGGCAGTGGGATAAATGGCAGCCAGGTCTGGCGATTTATGACTTTACCAATCCGGATGCCTGCAAATGGTACGCCGACAAACTGAAAGGTCTGGTCGCGATGGGCGTTGATTGCTTTAAGACCGACTTTGGCGAACGTATCCCAACTGATGTTCAGTGGTTTGACGGTTCCGATCCGCAGAAAATGCATAACCATTATGCGTACATCTACAACGAACTGGTGTGGAACGTGCTCAAGGACACCGTTGGTGAGGAAGAAGCTGTCTTGTTTGCCCGCTCGGCCTCCGTCGGTGCGCAGAAATTCCCGGTACACTGGGGTGGCGATTGTTACGCTAACTACGAATCAATGGCGGAAAGCCTGCGCGGTGGTTTGTCTATTGGCCTTTCAGGTTTTGGCTTCTGGAGCCACGATATCGGCGGCTTTGAAAATACCGCTCCGGCGCACGTTTACAAACGCTGGTGCGCGTTTGGTTTGCTCTCCAGCCATAGCCGTTTACACGGTAGCAAATCTTATCGTGTGCCGTGGGCCTACGATGATGAGTCCTGTGATGTGGTGCGCTTCTTCACGCAACTGAAATGCCGCATGATGCCGTATCTGTATCGTGAAGCTGCGCGTGCGAACGCGCGGGGTACGCCGATGATGCGGGCCATGATGATGGAGTTCCCGGACGATCCGGCTTGTGATTACCTTGACCGTCAATACATGTTAGGCGACAACGTGATGGTTGCGCCGGTGTTCACTGAAGCGGGCGATGTGCAGTTCTACCTGCCGGAAGGTCGCTGGACACACCTGTGGCACAACGATGAGCTCGACGGTAGTCGCTGGCATAAACAGCAGCACAGCTTCCTGAGTCTGCCCATTTATGTGCGTGATAACACCCTACTGGCGCTGGGCAACAACGATCAACGTCCCGATTACGTGTGGCACGAAGGCACGGCATTCCACCTCTTTAATCTGCAAGACGGGCATGAAGCCGTCTGTGAAGTGCCCGCTACTGACGGATCGGTGATCTTTACTTTAAAAGCAGCACGTACTGGCAACACGATTACTGTGACTGGTGCGGGCGAGGCGAAGAACTGGACGCTGTGCCTGCGCAATGTTGTGAAAGTAAATGGTCTGCAAGACGGTTCGCAGGCTGAAAGTGAGCAGGGGCTGGTGGTGAAGCCTCAAGGGAATGCGCTGACAATTACGTTGTAATCTATTGATGGAATGCCGGGTACGTCTGAGTCGTACCCGGCGAGATTGATGTTTACCGCACCGGCTCCGTCGATGTAACTTCACCGCTGGAAACGATGCCAGCATTCATGGTTTGAGTCACTTGCTGCTTTGCGGCGTTCACGGCATGCAATTGCCCGCTAACCGTAGGTTTCAACGGGACATTGGCCTGAATATCGCCACTGGCGGTAAGCTGAATATTGCCGTCGCCAGTCAACGGTAATTTAGGCCATCCCCACTGTTGCAAAATATTCACCGGCACACCGCGTCCATTCAGGCTGATATGTGTCTGACGTTGTGGCGTTTGTGAAACACTGGCGGTGGCTTCCAGAATGCCTTTTTCAGTAAATGCACTCAGTTCGCTGATATTCACCGTGCTGCTGTTGGCGGTCAGCGCCAGCGACGGGCGACGAACATCAACACGATTGAATGTCGCGGCGGCGGCATTCAGATTCGCCGAGCCACTCCAGACGCCCCATTTATGATCGGTAACCAGCGTCAGGTTGGCACCGTAACCATCGAGCGCGGTGAGCTGCCACGGGAAGTCAGGGTCGATATCAATGATCAGATTGCGGCTGGCGCTAAATCTCTTCAGTTGCAGGCTGTTTAACCAACCGGGTGTCGTTTCCATCCACAACTGTTGCCAGTTTTTCGGCAAGGTATATTCCAGCCCGGCAATTGCCACATCATCAAGGATCAACGTTTTCCCGTCACGCAGCCAGTTCCCTGACGTTCTGACCATACCCCCTTCCCAGCGGCTGGTGAACTGGCGCAGCGCTACGCCCTGCGGGGAAAATTCCGCGTTTATAATCGGGTCAAATAAATGCAGCGAACCATAAATGAACTCGCTAGCGTTCATCGACAGTTTGCCTTCCTGTGTCTGCCAGTCATCTTTACTGAAGGTCATGTTGCGCAAGCTGAGATCGAGGTCGGTCACCGCCCAGTCCGGACCTTGCAAACGAGCATCGATCACTTCCAGGCGACCAATCTGCAACGACGGGACAGAGCGTAATGGCGCAAAGAAGTCGGTTAGCGATTTTTCGCTTTGTAGACGTATATCCGCCATGCGCAGGTTTTCCACTTGCCAGCTGCCGTCGGCGTTACGCTGCGCGTTTCCGGTTAATGTCCCGCGGGCGATGTCGGCACCCAGGTTAGTCAGCGTAACGCGATCGTTATCAATACTGCCTTCAATCAGTACATTGGTGGCAGGAACATCATTGAGCGAAAGCGATCCGGCACTAAACTGAATCTGCGCCTTCGTACCCAGCACTTTACCGGCTTTTGGTGACCACGGAACTACGCCGCCATTTACCCGCTGCGCGCTCAGTTTCCATTCGCTATTCGGGCTATTAAACGCCATATCACGCAGTTGCAGACGATCGGCTTTGAACGGTAGCGGCGCGGTCTGGTCGGTGAGATTCAGCGTCCCGTTTTCCAGCAGGATGGTATCGACATGGCGTGGTTCGGTCAGTTGCCGACTGCTTAGCGCAATGTCGACACTTTTTGCCACCAGGGTCGCGGGCTGGCCATCACGGCCAAACGTGACGTTCTCCAGCACGATATGAGATGGCGCGGAAAAACGGTGATCCATCGCCCCGAAGGCCAGATGATAGTCGCTATTCTCGGAAACCCATGCGCTGATATGTTCTGCTCCCCAGCGGGTTTGCAGAAGAAAATAGAGGCCAGCGATCACCACTAACAGAGCGATGAGAATGTAGAGAAGCAGCTTCCCAATAAATTTCATGGTCTTCCATCCCGTGAAATGCACATAAGGGAGTTATGCACGATTTACGCGCAATCCTCAAGGCGGGAATGGTGAAAGAGGTGAGACTGCGGCGGTAATTATCTTACCGCCGCCAGTGAATTACTGTTTTTCTGGTGGGAAAATCAGATTCAGCACGATGGCAGTAATACCGCCCGCGGCGATCCCGGAGGAGAGCAGGTTTTTCAGCCATTCAGGGGCAAACTGCAAAATCAGCGGCTGCTGAGACACGCCCAGACCAACCGCCAGCGACAGCGCGATAATCAGAATCGCCCGACGGTTCAGCGGCTCACGAGAAACGATACGCACACCGGAGGCGGCGATGGTGCCAAACATTACAAGCGTTGCGCCGCCCAGAACCGGTTCTGGAATGTGTTGTACAAAACCGCTCACTGCCGGGAACAGACCCAGCACGATCAACATCAGCGCGACGACAAAACCGACATAGCGGCTGGCAACACCAGTCAACTGGATCACTCCGTTGTTTTGCCCGAAGCAGGAGTTCGGGAAGGTGTTAAACACCGCCGAAACAAACGAGTTCAGGCCGTTTGCCAGCACGCCACCTTTCAGGCGTTTCATGTACAGCGGACCGGACACTGGCTGTTCGGAAACGTCAGAGGTCGCCGTGATATCGCCAATGGTTTCCAGCGAAGTGATCATAAAGACCAGCATCAGCGGCAGCAGCAGACTCCATTCAATGCCAAGACCGTAATAGAGCGGCGTTGGCACCATAATCAGTTCTTGCGTCATCGGTTCGTTGCTTTCTGGCAACATGCCCATAAACCACGCCAGCGCATATCCGGCCGCCATCGCAATCACCAGTGAGGCCACGCGTAAGTAAGGGTTACGTTGACGGTTAAGCAGGATAATTAAGGCTAAGACCACGCCTGCCAGCAGCAGATTTTTCGGTGCGCCGAAGGTGTTATCGCTCATGGCTGCGTAACCGCCGCCAATGGACGTTAACCCAACCTGAATTAGCGACAGGCCGATAATCATCACCACAACGCCAGAAACCAGCGGCGTAATAATGCGGCGCGCCAGATGCAGAACGCGGGAGATCACCATCTCGGTGCAACTTGCCAGCATCAACGTGCCGAACAAAGCCGCCATCATGGTAGGAACATCAGCACCACCGGTTTTCAGCGCGGTACCGCCCATAATCAGCGGGGCAACAAAGTTGAAGCTGGTGCCCTGAATAGACAACAGCCCGGAGCCAACCGGACCCCAGGCCTTAATTTGAATAATCGATGCCACACCGGAGGCAAACAGCGACATACTAATAATGTGTTGCGTGTCTTGTGCCGGTAAACCCAGCGCCTGGCAGATTAATAGCGCTGGCGTGATCACCGCAACGAACATCGCCAGCAGATGCTGACAGGCGGCAAACAGGGTTTGAGGAAGCGGCGGACGATCTTCAAGACGGTAAATCAGTTCGCTGTTTTGAGTCTGCGCAACCGGTTGCGCATTTTCTGACTCGAGGGTGGAAACAGACATCGAAAACAATCCCGTGGTAGCAAAGCGGGCATTTTAGCTGACCGAAAGAGAAAAGCAAACGTTTGCCACATCCTCATCTAAATATTTAAATGAGATAAATGCACTTTTTTATATAACTTTTGGTATTTTTCTGCTTAAAATCCATGCCATTTGTTCATTAACAGCTGAGAATTTGACCCAGGAAAGCATAACTCGATACCCGTCATAGTTCATGAAGTTGCCACTGCGCGATGAAGTATGACGAGTATGAAAGAGTGATGCGGATACAAAGGAGTAACTATGTTTCATCTCGATACTTTAGCAACGCTTGTTGCCGCAACGCTGACGTTGCTGCTCGGGCGTAAGTTGGTCCATTCCGTCTCCTTTTTGAAGAAATACACCATACCGGAACCTGTTGCGGGTGGTTTGTTGGTGGCGCTGGCGCTACTAGTACTGAAAAAAAGCATGGGCTGGGAAGTCAACTTTGATATGTCCCTGCGCGATCCGTTAATGCTGGCTTTCTTCGCCACCATTGGCCTGAACGCCAACATTGCCAGTTTGCGTGCCGGTGGGCGTGTGGTTGGCATCTTCTTGATTGTGGTTGTTGGTCTGTTGGTGATGCAAAATGCCATTGGCATTGGTATGGCTAGCCTGTTAGGGCTTGATCCGCTGATGGGGCTGTTGGCCGGTTCTATTACGCTTTCCGGCGGTCACGGTACGGGCGCTGCGTGGAGTAAATTGTTCATTGAACGTTATGGCTTCACCAATGCGACGGAAGTGGCGATGGCCTGTGCAACGTTCGGTCTGGTGCTGGGCGGCTTGATTGGCGGTCCGGTGGCGCGCTATCTGGTGAAACACTCCACCACGCCGAACGGTATTCCGGATGACCAGGAAGTCCCGACGGCGTTTGAAAAGCCGGATGTGGGCCGCATGATCACCTCGCTGGTGCTGATTGAAACTATCGCGCTGATTGCTATCTGCCTGACGGTGGGGAAAATTGTTGCGCAACTTTTGGCTGGCACTGCTTTTGAACTGCCGACCTTCGTCTGTGTACTGTTTGTTGGCGTGATTCTGAGCAACGGTCTGTCAATGATGGGCTTTTACCGCGTCTTTGAGCGTGCGGTATCCGTGCTGGGTAACGTAAGCCTGTCGTTGTTCCTGGCGATGGCGCTGATGGGGCTGAAACTGTGGGAGCTGGCTTCGCTGGCGCTGCCGATGCTGGCGATTCTGGTGGTACAGACCATCTTCATGGCGTTGTATGCCATCTTCGTTACCTGGCGCATGATGGGCAAAAACTACGATGCGGCAGTGCTGGCTGCGGGTCACTGTGGTTTTGGCCTCGGTGCAACGCCAACGGCAATCGCCAACATGCAGGCGATCACTGAACGCTTTGGCCCGTCGCACATGGCGTTTTTGGTGGTGCCGATGGTCGGTGCGTTCTTTATCGATATCGTCAATGCGCTGGTGATTAAGCTGTATTTAATGTTGCCGATTTTTGCCGGTTAAAAATGAAAAAGCGTCGGAAGGAACCGGAAACGCTACGTGAACACTGTCGCCATATTTTTGGTGATGAGCCGCCAGTGCTCTGTGTATGGGAAACGGAATTTGATTACGCAGATGCCGAACTCAAGGCGCTGGCGGCTAAAGAGTGGCAGCAGATCAGCGTATGGGATTTGAGTGCTTACTATGTACTCAATCTCGTTTATAACGAACCGATGCAAATAGAGTTGTTTCGCTATCTGTTTCCGCTCTGCCTGGCGCAATGGCATGAAACCGTTTTAGCTGGCGGTTATGGTGATCACTTCGAAGAATCCTTAATGAAGGCATTGTGTCGGCCCTATCTCTGGCAGGAGATGATGAATGCTTCCCAACGCCAGCAGGTACGGCAATTTTTACTGGACACCGCGTTGCAGCGTATGGATAACGAGCGTGGTTTCAATAACGTTCTTTGCTGGCTGGCGGTGTTCAATACTCTGGGTGGGGCCGCGCCGTTAATTCATTCTCTCTGGTCGCGCTGGTGGGCGCTGGATACGCCAGGAAAAGCGGTGTGTGCTATTCAGTATGCCGCGCATCTAATTTATCCCATAGAAGCCAATCCGTTATGGTCGCAAGAATGGATAGGCTGGGGGCATCCATTAGGCCATAAAGATGGCTGGTCCTCTGATAATCGCGCTTTTCTTCGCCAAATGTTAACACCTGAAATGATTGTGGCTGGCGTACAGGCAGCGGCTGAAATTCTGCGTGGTGAACCGGAAGGCGCAATGGCGGCGCGAATTGCACAGGATGCGTATGAGGCAATGGATATCCTCACTATCCAGATTGAAGATTTACTGCGTGACTTGTCTTGTGATGAGTCTGGTCATGCGTTGGAGTAACGTTCCGTCTCCGGCATCCAGCGTTCTATCAGGGCTTTTGCTTGTTGTGGGTAACGTTCGTGAATATGTCGCGCCAGGCGCTGAACTTCCGGGATCATCGCCTGATCGCGCAGTAAATCCGCCACTTTAAACTCAGCATTACCCGTCTGACGCGTACCTAACAGTTCACCCGGTCCGCGAATCTCTAAGTCTTTCTGTGCAATCACAAAACCGTCGTTGCTGTCGCGCAGCACTTGCAGCCGAATTTGCGCGGTTTTGGAGAGCGGCGTTTTGTAGAGCAGCACGCAGTGAGAAGCCACCGCACCACGACCTACACGCCCGCGAAGCTGGTGTAACTGCGCCAGACCCAGACGCTCCGGGTTTTCGATAATCATCAGACTGGCGTTAGGCACATCAACGCCGACTTCAATAACGGTTGTGGCAACCAGCAGGTGTAGCTCACCTTGTTTAAACGACGCCATCACCGCCTGTTTCTCGACAGGTTTCATCCGCCCGTGTACCAGGCCAACGTTCAACTCTGGTAGCGCCAGTTTCAACTCTTCCCAGGTAGCTTCCGCCGCCTGCGCTTCCAGCAATTCCGACTCTTCAATCAACGTACAAACCCAGTATGCCTGACGACCTTCAGTTATGCAGGCGTGGCGCACGCGGTCAATGATGTCGGTACGGCGGGTATCAGGAATAGCGACCGTAGTCACTGGCGTGCGGCCTGGCGGCAGCTCATCTATCACCGAGGTATCGAGATCGGCATACGCAGTCATTGCCAGCGTGCGGGGGATCGGCGTGGCGGTCATGATCAACTGATGCGGATGGAAGCCCTGCTGCTGGCCTTTCTCCCACAATGCCAGACGCTGATGCACGCCAAAACGATGCTGTTCGTCGATAATCACCAGCGCCAGGCCGTTAAACTGCACCTGTTCCTGGAAGATGGCGTGTGTACCGACAATCATCTGCACCTGACCGCTGGCGATGGCTTCCTGCTGTGCCAGCCGTGCTTTACCTTTCTGCTTACCGGCGAGCCAGCCCACTTCGATACCGAGCGGTGCAAACCAGTTGCGGAAGTTATTGGCGTGCTGCTCGGCGAGTAATTCGGTTGGTGCCATCAATGCTACCTGTTTGCCGTGGGCAATCGCACGCAACGCGGCGAGGGCGGCGACCAGCGTTTTACCGGAACCTACATCGCCCTGCACCAGACGCATCATCGGCACATCCAGCGCCATATCGCGCTCGATCTCCGCCACTACGCGTGCCTGTGCGCCCGTTGGCTTGAACGGTAAGGCGGCGAGGAGTTTATTTTTCAGCGTGTCATTGGCGCTCAGCGGCTGGGCATGAAAACGCTGTGCTCCGGCACGTAAGGCTAACATGCTGAGGTTGTGCGCCAGCAGTTCTTCCAGAATCAGACGACGTTGCGCCGGATGCTGCCCGGTTTCCAGATCGCTAAGCTGTAGCGTCGGTGGCGGGCGGTGCAAAGTGCGCAACGCTTCCGGTAGCGTCATCATTCCTTGTGACAGTTCCGGCGGCAGGAGTTCTTCAATGGCGCAGGTGTCGAGCAGATCCAGCGCCTGGTCGGTTAATTTACGCAGCGTGGCCTGCTTTACGCCTTCCGTTGTTGGATAAACCGGCGTGAGCGTTTCCTGTAATTCTGGCGTGCTGAGATCGCCCTGCACGCGGTATTCCGGGTGGATCATCTCCGCACCATATTTACCGCGCTTTGCTTCGCCATAAGCCAGTACACGGCGGCCCGTCGCCAGGCTATTTTTCATTGCCGCGCTGAAATTGAAAAAGCGCATGGTGAGGATGCCGGAACCGTCGCTGATCTGGCAGGTCATCATCCGCCGACCGCCGAAGGAGATATTGCAGTTCAGCACTTCGCCTTCCACCGTGGCATAAACGCCCGGCAGTAGTTCTCCGATGGGGTAGAGATGGGTGCGATCTTCGTAGCGCAGGGGAAGGTGTAAGAGTAGATCCTGCACGGTATGCAGGTTGATTTTCGCCAGTTTGTTACTAAGTGCTGCGCCAACGCCCGTTAGGGAACTGAGTGGGACAGCATCTAACAGGCGACCTTTCATGGCACTTACCCTGCAGCCTGCATAGTAGCCCACCAGTCGGCATCAGCTTCGATCTCGCCTTGCTGATTGACGTGGGGATAAGGCAGGCCTTTGCGTTTTGCGACTTTCGCCAGCACCGGATAGCCGCCTTCAAACAACAGGCGTTGTTGCTCTGCTTCCGGCAACATGCTGTTTTCACGCAGGTACATGCCTGCATTTTGCCGCTGACGCTGGGCTTCGTAAAGAATGAGGGCTGAGGCAACGGAAACATTCAGCGACTGCACCATGCCGATCATCGGAATGATGATGTCCTGATCCGCCAGGGCCAATGCTTCCTGCGTGATGCCCGTTTTCTCCTGTCCCATCAAAATGCAGGTCGGGCGAGTGTAATCAATTTCGCGGAAATCGACAGCGTTATCAGAAAGATGGGTTGCCAGAATCTGCATTCCCTGGCCTTTGAGATGAGCGACGGCATCGCCAATGGTGCGGTGTGTTTTCACCTGTACCCAGCTGTTACTACCCGCCGCTGCCGAAGCCATGGTGCGCATGCGGCTACCAGGCCAGACGGCGTGAACTTCATGTACGCCAACGGCATCTGCGGTACGAATAATCGCAGAAACGTTATGAGGTTTGTGGACCTGCTCCATGCAGACGGTCAGATCAGGCTGCCGCCTGGCGAGCATTTCGCAGATGCGTGCATAACGTGTTGGGTTCATAAAACATTAATTTCGGTTTCGGGTGACTTTAATCACGTCTGGCATCACGCGGATTTTGCGCATGATATTCGCCAGATGCACACGGTCACGAGCGGTCAGACGAATAAAGGCGCTGTAGACGCGACCATCTTTCTCTTCCGTATTCAAACTTTGAATATTCGAGGTCGTGGTGTTAATTGCCGCCGTCAGGTTTGCCAGCGCACCCTGATGATTGAACATCTCCACCTTGATTTCGGTGATGAACTCCTGCGCCGTCTCTTTATCCCATTCCACAGCCATAAACTTCTCTGGCTCTTTCTGGTAGCCACGGATGTTACGGCAGGATTCATGGTGGATCACCAGACCTTTACCGGGGCTGACGTGGGCGATAATCGGGTCGCCAGGAATGGGGCGGCAGCATTTCGCAAAGGTGATCAGCACGCCATCAGCGCCTTTGATCGGCAGATGCCCGTGGCTTTGAGTCGCCGGTGGAATGGAGGCGTCCCCATGTTGTAGATTTTTCGCGACCACCACGCTCATTGCGTTACCAAGGCCGATTTCTGCCAGCAGATCGTCAAGCGTTGCCAGCTTCATGCGATCCAGCTCGCGCTGAATATTTTCCTGCGGGATTTCATTCAGCTTACGGCTACCACCCAAAGCATGGTTGAGCAGACGACGGCCCAGGCTTACAGAATCATCACGCTTGAGGTTTTTCAGCAACTGACGAATTTTGGCGCGCGCTTTTGAGCTAACGACAAAGTTCAGCCACGCGGCATTCGGGCGAGCGCCCGGTGCGGTAATGATTTCAACGGTTTGACCGCTGGTAAGCGGCTGCGACAGCGGGTAAGGCTGGCGGTCAACGCGTGCGCCCACGCAGGCATGACCGATATCGGTATGCACTGCATAAGCGAAGTCGACGGGCGTTGCACCGGCAGGCAGCTCGACAATTCGCCCTTCCGGTGTGAAAACGTAAATCTCATCCGGGAAGAGATCGGATTTAACGCTCTCGATAAATTCAAACGAACTACCGGCGCTCTGTTGCAGCTCCAGCAGGCTTTGCATCCAGCGCTGGGCGCGGATTTGTGCGGTAGTACTGGTTTCGCCGTGCTCTTTATAAGCCCAGTGCGCGGCAACACCCATCTCCGCCATCTGATCCATATCTTCGGTACGGATCTGGACCTCAACCGGCACGCCGTGCGGGCCAATCATCGAGGTGTGCAACGACTGATAGCCGTTCGCTTTAGGAATGGCGATATAGTCTTTCACGCGACCCGGACGCGGCTTGTACAGGCTATGCATTTGCCCGAGCACGCGATAACAGGTGTCAGAATCATTGACGATCACGCGGAAAGCGTAGATGTCCATGATTGAGTGAAAACGCTGCTCTTTGAGCACCATTTTGCAGTAAATCGAATAAAGATGCTTTTCGCGACCACTGACGCGGCACGGTATTCCCGCTTCCTGCAAACGCCCTTCGATTTCAGAGAGGATTTTTTGGATCATCTCTTTACGGTTGCCGCGCGCGGCTTTCACCACTTCTTTAATTACGCGGTAACGATTGGGATACAGCGCCTCAAAACCCAGCTCTTCGAGTTCGGTTTTAATGTGGTGGATACCTAAACGGTGCGCCAACGGGCTATAAATTTCGAGAGTTTCACGGGCGATGCGGCGACGTTTGTCCGGGCGAAGTGAGCCCAGCGTGCGCATGTTGTGGGTACGGTCGGCAAGTTTGATGAGAATGACGCGGATATCCTGCACCATCGCCATAATCATCTTGCGAAAGTTTTCGGCCTGCGCCTCTTTCTTATCGCGGAACTTGAGCTTATCAAGTTTCGACACCCCCTCTACCAGCTCGGCGACGCTTTTACCAAAAAGCTGTTCCATGTCCTGGTAGGTGGCGGGAGTATCTTCAATCACGTCATGCAGCAGCGCCGCCATCAGCGTTTCATAGTCGAGTTTCATCTCGGCCAGAATGCAGGCAACCGCTACCGGGTGCGTGATATAGGGTTCACCGCTTGAACGTGTTTGCCCCTCGTGAGCATCACGTGCAACGAGATACGCCTGCCGCAGACGCTTGATTTGGTCTTCCGGCAGGTAGGTTTGAATCAGTTGATTCAGGCTTTCAAACAGATACAAGGGCGACCCGCTTTGTGATTAACGACGACCTTCAGCAATAGCGGTAACGGCTTGTAATTCAGCGGCTTCCTGCTCTTGCTGTTCCTGGCGTTCGCGAACGTCGAGGATCTGGTTGTTGATCAGACCTTCTTCGATTTCGCGCAGCGCGATTACAGTGGTTTTATCGTTTTCTTCCGGTACCAGCGGATCCTTTCCGCCTACCTGCATCTGACGAGCGCGACGCGCGGCGACCAGTACCAGGTCAAAACGGTTACCAATTTTCTCTACAGCGTCCTGAACAGTTACGCGTGCCATACTTAAAAAGCTCCACAGGTGAAGAAATGACTGGGCATGATACTGAAATCAGGTTCAGTCTGCCAACAATTTGCTGATTAAAGCGTCATGACGCTGCTTTTGGCGGCTCATGCGCAGACGTTCGGCGCGAATAATGGTCTTCAAATCGGTCAACGCGGTATCGAAGTCATCATTCACAATCAGATAATCATATTCGGCGTAATGGCTCATTTCTGCAACAGCTTGCGCCATACGCTTTGCAATGACCTCTTCGCTGTCCTGACCGCGACCGCGTAGACGGCGGTCCAGTTCAATTTTGGACGGCGGTAAAATAAAGATACTCCGCGCGTGCGGCATTTTCTGGCGAATTTGCTGCGCGCCCTGCCAGTCGATATCGAGAAAAACATCGACACCGGTCGCCAGTACTTGCTCAATGGCCTCACGCGAAGTGCCATAGTAATTACCAAAAACTTCTGCGTGTTCGAGGAACGCATCTCTGCTAATCATTTCTTTAAATTCATCATGATTAACAAAGAAATAATGTTCACCGTGGACTTCACCAGGACGCGGTTGGCGTGTGGTGTGTGAAACAGAAACCTGGGTGTCATACAACGGTTGGGTTTTTAATAAAGCCTGAATCAGGCTGGATTTACCCGCGCCACTGGGGGCAGAAACAATATAAAGCGTGCCTTGAGCCATGAGTATCTTTCGTATGTGATTAGCGAAATAAAGCCTACATACGAGCTTATTATACACGGCGCGGCCATGTGACGTAGCCCTTGCTCACACTTTTTGCGCAAAGTTGTTGCGTTTTGCGTAGCTGCTTCCGCATTTGCCTGTCATTCACTGCAATAAAGACGATTTTCAGGAAGCGTCCTCGCAGACTCCGTTTTTGCCACTCGGCTTTGCTTTCATCACGTTGTATATCTGCCTGACTACCTACAGCGGAGGTGATGATGAAAGTATGGATGGCGATATTAATAAGTATCTTGTGCTGGCAATCATCTGTGTGGGCGGTCTGTCCGGCCTGGTCGCCAGCCAGAGCACAGGAAGAAATTTCCCGCCTGCAACAGCAAATAAAACAGTGGGACGATGACTACTGGAAGGAAGGAAAAAGTGAGGTGGAAGACGGTGTTTACGATCAGTTAAGCGCCCGTCTTACGCAGTGGCAACGCTGCTTTGGGAGCGAGCCCCGCGACGTGATGATGCCGCCTTTAAATGGTGCGGTTATGCATCCGGTTGCCCATACGGGTGTACGCAAAATGGTGGATAAAAACGCATTAAGTCTGTGGATGCGAGAACGTAGCGATCTTTGGGTGCAGCCAAAAGTTGATGGCGTTGCGGTAACCCTGGTTTATCGGGACGGGAAACTGAACAAAGCAATCAGTCGCGGTAATGGCCTGAAAGGCGAGGACTGGACGCAGAAAGTTAGCTTAATTTCCGCTGTGCCGCAAACCGTTAGCGGGCCTTTAGCCAACAGTACGCTTCAGGGGGAAATATTTCTCCAGCGCGAGGGGCATATCCAACAACAAATGGGGGGAATAAATGCCCGCGCAAAAGTTGCTGGCCTGATGATGCGCCAGGACGATAGCGACACGCTGAATTCTCTGGGCGTTTTTGTCTGGGCATGGCCGGATGGACCGCAGTTAATGACCGATCGTTTAAAGGAGCTGGCTACCGCAGGTTTTACTCTAACGCAGAGGTATACCCGTGCGGTTAAAAATGCTGATGAGGTTGCGCGCGTACGCAATGAGTGGTGGAAAGCGAAATTACCCTTCGTCACCGATGGCGTGGTTGTGCGAGGGGCGAAAGAACCCGAATCCCGCCATTGGCTACCAGGCCAGGCAGAATGGCTGGTGGCCTGGAAATATCAACCTGTAGCTCAGGTTGCCGAAGTGAAGGCGATTCAGTTTGCGGTGGGTAAGAGCGGTAAAATATCGGTGGTTGCGTCACTCGCACCTGTCATGCTGGATGATAAAAAAGTCCAGCGGGTGAATATTGGTTCCGTCAGGCGCTGGCAGGAGTGGGATATTGCGCCTGGTGATCAGATCCTCGTCAGCCTTGCCGGTCAGGGTATTCCTCGCATTGATGATGTGGTCTGGCGCGGTGCAGAACGTACAAAACCGACACCACCAGAAAACCGCTTTAACTCGTTGACCTGCTACTTTGCTTCTGATGTTTGTCAGGAACAGTTCATTTCACGCTTAGTCTGGCTGGGGTCAAAACAGGTTCTGGGGCTGGATGGTATTGGTGAGGCCGGCTGGCGCGCGCTGCATCAGACTCATCGCTTTGAGCATATCTTTTCCTGGCTTTTATTAACGCCAGAGCAATTACAGAACACGCCGGGGATCGCGAAAAGTAAAAGTGCGCAGCTATGGCATCGGTTTAATCTGGCTCGTAAGCAGCCTTTTACTCGCTGGGTGATGGCAATGGGAATACCGCTAACCCGGGCGGCGCTTAATGCCAGTGATGAACG
This sequence comes from Escherichia sp. WS33, assembly GCF_046486385.1. Taxonomy (NCBI): domain Bacteria; kingdom Pseudomonadati; phylum Pseudomonadota; class Gammaproteobacteria; order Enterobacterales; family Enterobacteriaceae; genus Escherichia; species Escherichia sp. WS33. The sequence goes on from NZ_JBJQLJ010000008.1 coordinate 128,333, forward strand.
GTCCTGGTCGCAACTTTTATTTAGCACGGAGCAGTTCTGGCAGCAGCTGCCGGGGACTGGATCGGGGCGCGCCAGACAGGTTATTGAATGGAAGGAAAATGCGCAAATCAAGAAGCTGGGCAGTTGGCTGGCTGCCCAGCAGATCACAGGTTTTGAACCTTAGTGTCCTTCGTGGCTGTAGTAAAAGACCGGTAATCCCAGCTTAAGGCGTAGCGCCAGTAAGCGGGCAAAAAAGCCGAATACCAGGGTGGAGATAATTACCACATCATGGTTAGAAACATAGTGTTGCAGCGCGATGTACAGCACGGCGGAGGCAAATGAGACACCGGCATACAACTCTTTCTGGAATACCAGTGGGATACGTTTACAGAACATATCGCGCAAAACGCCGCCAAACACGCCGGTGGTTACCGCCGCGACAACGGCAATAATTGGGCCGTGCCCCATATCCAGTGCAACCTGTGCGCCGATGATAGAAAAGACCACCAGTCCAAGCGCATCGAGCACCAGAAACACTTTGCGCAGGTAAGGCATTACAGGAGCAACGATAGTGGTGAGTACTGCGGCGGTAGCGACGATAATCACATATTCCGGGTGTTTGACCCAGCCGAGCGGATAGTGGCCCAGCAGAATATCGCGCACTGACCCTCCGCCAATTGCGGTGGCGGTCGCAATAATAATTACGCCAAATGTATCCATGCGGCGTCGCCCGGCCGCCAGAGCCCCCGTCATGGCTTCGGCAGTAATGCCAACCAAATACAAAATGTGTAACAGCATGGTTCTCTCCCTAAAAATCTGTCTGGCAGGGTAGCGATTTGTGCGTATTGTCACGATTGAGATTTTTTAAGGTGAGAGGAAATTGATAACTTGTAGTTATGTGAAATCGCTATTTTCTGTAGCGTAGATGCATTCTTCTGACTTCTTGTCTGAGAAAATGCATAAGAAAAAATAGGTTAAAATTGAGGGGTGGAAAAGAAAGGTGCAATGTTTAGCCATTGTGTTCACCGCACCTGGACTTTGGCTTACGCATCGGGTATCTCAATCAACAAAAAGAGTTTTTAGTTTCTGCTATTTCTTCTCTGTAATTTTTACACTGTTTTCCAACTGCTTGATGCTGACCTGCGGGGTCGGCAACTCCTCAGGCATGGTTCCGCCAAGTTCCTGAATGGTTTGCCTCACCTTGCTACCCACGTCAAAGTGTGTGGTATTAGCTTGCTGTTTTGAATTCACGCCATCCCGCTTGAGTTTTTCTTCTGTTTGGGTAGCTCGAAAGAGATTAGCCGCCAGTTCTGTTGAACCCATATGATCCAGGATCTTCTGACTCTTTTTCAGCCCCTTCCGCTGATGGATGGCTTTCTGATCTAATCCACCATACAGCCCCCGGTAACCATGATTCTGAAATATGGCGAAATCGATAGCTGTCGCTACCCCAGCTTGCTGCGCTGCCTCAACCAATTGTTTGTTATGTTCTTTCAATTCATTTCTCAGAAAAAGACGCTTTTCGTCTTCACGAAGTTGCCTGAAAGCTTCATCGTCAGCCAGCTCCTGCCGTCGGGTCTGGATAGCAAAATAAGTTTGCCCTGCCGCAATAACCGGTTTCGCAGGGTCGCCGTTTTGTACTACCAGGTAACAGGCATAGCGGGAGAGATGAACATCTTCAAGTTCTCGTTGAGCCCCTGAACCTAATACAACCATTTTGGTGGTTTCAACGAAATGGTCAGATGCAGCTTGATTGCTGGCTTCGCACGCTTGAGTCGCGCGGGCCAGTACCTTTTGAAAATTGCGCCAGTCCCGATAATCCAGTAACGGTGCCAATTCTCTAGCTGACCAAAATTCTTGCCCTTCAGTGCCATAATGCCGTATTTCTTCAAAAGGTTGATGATGTTCGTTCATTGCCCACTCCATGTGATATCGATTGCAAAGAAAGTAAATCTGTAACTGTATTTATATACAGTTGTGAGTATCTCACGTTCTCAGTGTGCTGGGCAAAAAAACATCGCAAAATCTGGAGCAGGCACGCAAAACAGAATTGAAGTTGCGGGGAAGAAAAATGCCGCTCTGTTTGAGTGGGCGGCATTTGTGAAGGCTGAAAAGTAAGAATTGGCGTTACGAGTTATTCAATGTTCTGAATCTGCTCGCGCATCTGCTCAATCAACACTTTCAGCTCAATCGCGGAGTTTGTCACTTCGGCATTGATAGACTTCGACGCAAGAGTGTTCGACTCGCGGTTGAATTCCTGCATCATAAAGTCCAGACGACGACCAACGGCTTCTTTTTTCTTCAGAATGTTGTAGGTCTCTTTGACATGCGCTTCCAGGCGGTCCAGTTCTTCGGCAACGTCAATTCGTTGTGCCAGCAGAACCAGCTCCTGCTCCAGACGGTTGTTTTCCAACTGAACCTGAGCATCTTCCAGCTTCGCGACCAGACGCTCACGCTGCCATTGCAGGATTTCCGGCATATGGGCGCGGACTTTGACCACTTCGGCGGTGACGCCTTCCAGACGCTGCTCGATCAATGCTTTCAGTGCCTGACCTTCGGTTTCGCGCGCGACAATAAAGTCGTCCAGCGTACCATCCAGCGCCGCGAGAATTTCAGCGGCAATGGCGTCAAGATCCTGCTCCTGGGCTGCCATCACGCCCGGCCAGCGTAGAATATCAACCGGGTTGATTTCCCCTTCGTCACTCTGCATTTTTACCCAGTTCGCGGCAGTTACCAGCTGTTTAGCCAGTTTTTCGTTGAGGATCAGCTCACCTTGCGCGCTAACATCTGGCTCATAGCGCAGGGTACATTCCACTTTACCGCGCGTCAGGCGAGAACGAATACGCTCGCGAACGACAGGTTCAAGGCTACGGAACTGCTCCGGCAGACGAAAGTAAGTTTCCAGATAACGCTGGTTTACCGAGCGCATTTCCCAGGTTGCGCTCCCCCATTCACCCTTGATTTCACGCCGGGCGTAGGCGGTCATACTGCGGATCATAGACGTTCCTGTTTATAAAAGGAGAGGTGGAAGGATTATAGCCATCGATGCCTTGTCAGGATAGGAATAACCGCCGGAAGTCCGTATAATGCGCAGCCACATTTGTTTCAAGCCGGAGATTTCAATATGCGTCCAGCAGGCCGTAGCAATAATCAGGTGCGTCCCGTTACCCTGACTCGTAACTATACAAAACATGCAGAAGGCTCGGTGCTGGTCGAATTTGGCGATACCAAAGTGTTGTGTACCGCCTCTATTGAAGAAGGCGTGCCGCGCTTCCTGAAAGGTCAGGGCCAGGGCTGGATCACCGCAGAGTACGGCATGCTGCCACGTTCTACCCACACCCGTAACGCTCGTGAAGCGGCGAAAGGTAAGCAGGGTGGACGCACAATGGAAATCCAGCGTCTGATCGCCCGTGCTCTTCGCGCGGCAGTAGATTTGAAAGCGCTGGGTGAGTTCACCATTACGCTGGACTGCGACGTGCTTCAGGCTGATGGTGGCACGCGTACCGCGTCGATTACGGGTGCCTGCGTGGCGCTGGCAGATGCGCTACAGAAGCTGGTGGAAAACGGCAAGCTGAAAACCAATCCGATGAAAGGGATGGTAGCCGCAGTTTCTGTCGGAATTGTGAACGGCGAAGCGGTTTGCGATCTGGAATACGTTGAAGACTCTGCCGCAGAGACCGACATGAACGTAGTGATGACCGAAGACGGGCGCATCATTGAAGTGCAGGGGACGGCAGAAGGCGAGCCGTTCACCCATGAAGAGCTACTCACCTTGTTGGCTCTGGCCCGAGGGGGAATCGAATCCATTGTAGCGACGCAGAAGGCGGCGCTGGCAAACTGATTTTTAAGGCGACTGATGAGTCGCCTTTTTTTTGTCTGTAGAAAAGTAAGATGAGGAGCGAAGGCATGAAACCATATCAGCGCCAGTTTATTGAATTTGCGCTTGGCAAGCAGGTGTTAAAGTTTGGCGAGTTTACGTTGAAGTCCGGGCGCAAAAGCCCCTATTTCTTCAACGCCGGGCTGTTTAATACCGGGCGCGATCTGGCACTGTTAGGCCGTTTTTACGCTGAAGCGTTGGTGGATTCCGGCCTTGAGTTCGATCTGCTGTTTGGCCCTGCTTACAAAGGGATCCCGATTGCGACCACTACCGCCGTGGCGCTGGCGGAGCATCATGACCTTGACCTGCCGTACTGCTTTAACCGCAAAGAGGCAAAAGACCACGGTGAAGGCGGCAATCTGGTTGGTAGCGCGTTACAAGGACGCGTAATGCTGGTAGATGATGTGATCACCGCCGGAACGGCGATTCGCGAATCGATGGAGATTATTCAGGCTAATGGCGCGACGCTTGCTGGCGTATTGATTTCGCTTGATCGTCAGGAACGGGGGCGCGGCGAGATTTCGGCGATTCAGGAAGTTGAGCGTGATTACAACTGCAAAGTGATCTCTATCATCACCCTGAAAGATCTGATTGCCTATCTGGAAGAGAAGCCGGAAATGGCGGAACATCTGGCGGCGGTTAAGGCCTATCGCGAAGAGTTTGGCGTTTAAAGAAACTCGCCGGATGAAAAGTCATCCGGCGTCATATTACTGCAACTGCGCGGCAATTAGCGGCCAGCGGGCGTCAAAATCATCCGTCGGGCGGTATTTAAATTCGCTGCGGACAAAACGTGACAGCATACCTTCACAGAAGGCCAGGATCTGGCTTGCCAGCAGGGTTTCATCGGTGGTGTAACCTTCACCCTCACGCATTCTCTTTTCACGCAATACCTGACGCAGCTGCGCTTCAATACGCTCGAACAGCTGGTTGATACGCCCTTGCAGGCGATCCTGTTCAAACATTAGCGCATGACCAGTGAGGATGCGGGTCAGGCCAGGATTACGCTCACCAAAACCGAGAAGCAGCAACACAATCAGACGCAGGCGCGCTGTGGTGTCTTTCTCATCTTTCAGAATCAGGTTGATGCGAGTAATCAGGCTATCTTCGATAAACTCAATCAGGCTATCGAACATGCGGGTCTTACTGGGGAAGTGGCGATACAGTGCCGCTTCGGAAACGCCGACAGAGGCGGCCAGTTTTGCCGTCGTGATACGTTGGCTTCCATCGCTGGATTCCAGCATCAGCGCCAGAGACTGAAGTATTTCCTCGCGACGGTTCCTTTTCGCAGTTTGTTTTTCTGCCATGTTACAAAATACCCCTGAAAATAAGCACTTGCCAGGCGGCACCCACGCTATGACCGCAAACGAAATGTTTGCGGCTATGTTATGACGTTATTCGGATGCGTATGTGTTACTGACGACCAGAGTGACCAAAGCCGCCTTCACCGCGGTCGGTGGCGTCGAAATCTTCCACCAGATTAAATTCAGCCTGTACTACCGGAACAAAAATCATCTGGGCGATGCGTTCGCCAGGTTGAATGGTGAAGCTGTCCTGACCACGGTTCCACACGGAAATCATCAACTGGCCCTGATAGTCAGAATCGATCAATCCTACCAGGTTACCAAGCACGATACCGTGCTTATGTCCCAATCCGGAGCGCGGCAGCATCATTGCCGCCAGTGAAGGATCGGCAATATGAATCGCCAGCCCGGTCGGAACCAGCGTAGTGTCACCCGGAGCCAGTTCTACGGCGTCGTCGAGACAGGCACGCAGGTCAAGTCCGGCAGAGCCAGAGGTGGCATAAGTCGGGAGCGGAAATTCCTTCCCAACGCGCGGGTCCAGAATCTTAACGTCGATTTTTTTCATCATAACGGGTCACGATCTCGTCGAGTAATAATTGGCCAAGGAGCTCTTTGCGCTCAAGCGGTAAGACTTTATCTCCGTCCTGCCAGAAAAGGTGTAATGCGTTGTTGTCGCTGTTAAATCCTTGAGTTGGCTGGGAAACATCGTTCGCGCAGATCAGATCAAGGTTTTTACGGATACGTTTTTGCCGGGCGTATTCTTCCACATTATTTGTTTCGGCGGCAAATCCAACGACGTAGGGTCGATGGTCTTTTAGTGCGGCAACGCCTGCGACGATATCGGGGTTTTTAACCATTTTTATTGTTAATTCATCACCCTGCGTGGCCTGCTTTTTGATTTTCTCTGGGGCCACGGTAGCTGCGCGATAATCCGCCACGGCGGCGCAGCCGATAAAAATATTTTGCTGCTGTACAGAAGCATTCACGGCGGCTTCCATTTCCAGCGCGGTCATCACATCAACACGTTTAACAAACGGTGGCGTCGGTAGTGAAACCGGACCTGATACCAGCGTGACGTTCGCGCCACGACGGGCAGCGGCGGCGGCGATAGCAAAACCCATCTTGCCGGAGCTGTGATTAGAGATATAACGCACGGGATCGAGCGGTTCACGCGTCGGGCCGGCGGTAATCATAATGTTCAGATGTTTCAGGTCGTTGACGGGCGAAAAATGCGCTACCGCCATATCCACAATGGTTAACGGATCGAGCATTCGCCCAGGACCGATATCACCACAAGCCTGACTGCCACTGTCTGGCCCCCAGATGAGCAAACCACGGGAAGCAAGCACCTCTAAATTATGCTGCGTGGCAGCGGCACGGTACATCTGCTGGTTCATGGCGGGGAGCACGGCTACAGGCGCAGGTGTAGCCAGACAAATCGTCGATACCAGGTCATTCGCCATTCCGGCAGCAACACGGGCAATCAAATCTGCCGTGGCAGGGGCGAGAATCACTAAATCAGCCCATTTACCCAGCTCAATATGGCCCATAGCGGCTTCGGCTGCCGGGTCCAGCAGACTGTCGGAAACGGGATAACCAGAAACCGCCTGCAAGCTAAGTGGGGTGATAAAGGCTTTTGCCGCTTCGGTCATGGCTACGCGGACGTCGGCCCCGCGATCGCGCAAACGACGCACCAGTTCAGGGGTTTTATAGGCAGCAATACCGCCGCTAACGCCGAGAACGATTTTTTTACCGGCCAGGCTCATGATGATTTTTCCTGTTGGGTGACACCAGAAGTTGGCGATTTTATCACAATACTTTTGTTGTCGTGCCTTCACCTGAGAATCACTTTGCGAGGCGCTTTCCAGGATTGAAAACTGGCCGTCGATTTAACGGAACGGCTATGACAGGATGCGAGCACCACAAAGGAGGTGAAGGTGAAAAACAATTCACAGCTGTTGATGCCGCGCGAAAAAATGCTGAAGTTTGGTATTAGCGCCTTAACGGATGTCGAGCTGCTGGCGCTATTTCTGCGTACCGGAACGCGCGGTAAAGATGTATTAACCCTGGCAAAAGAGATGCTGGAGAATTTCGGCTCTCTTTATGGCTTGTTAACCTCTGAATATGAACAATTTAGTGGCGTTCATGGAATTGGCGTGGCGAAATTTGCCCAGTTAAAGGGGATTGCTGAACTGGCGCGGCGTTACTACAACGTGCGGATGCGTGAAGAAAGCCCTTTACTCAGCCCGGAGATGACGCGGGAATTTTTACAAAGCCAGCTCACGGGTGAGGAGCGGGAGATCTTTATGGTGATCTTTCTCGACTCACAACACCGGGTTATAACGCATAGCCGACTTTTTTCCGGCACGCTAAACCATGTTGAAGTCCATCCTCGGGAAATTATCCGCGAAGCGATAAAAATAAACGCCTCGGCGCTGATCCTTGCACATAATCACCCTTCGGGTTGTGCTGAACCCAGTAAAGCGGATAAACTCATTACTGAACGGATAATAAAGAGTTGTCAGTTCATGGATTTACGCGTGCTCGACCATATCGTGATTGGGCGTGGAGAGTATGTTTCTTTTGCCGAACGCGGCTGGATTTAACCCGCTATGCGCGATCCTTCGGGATCTTTGTCTGTTCGGGACTTGAGCACATCGCTGAGTCAGCGTATACTACGCCACCTTTGAGAATCTCGGGTTTGGCATTTGGGCCTGGCAATCGAGAGTTCACATAGAACTGCGATGACCGGGCTGTAAAGCCTGACGAGGCGCCAATACCCCATACGAAGCTCGAGCTAATTTGATTTTTGGAGAATAGACATGTCCCGAGTCTGCCAAGTTACTGGCAAGCGTCCGGTGACCGGTAACAACCGTTCCCACGCACTGAACGCGACTAAACGCCGTTTCCTGCCGAACCTGCACTCTCACCGTTTCTGGGTTGAGAGCGAGAAGCGTTTTGTCACCCTGCGCGTATCTGCTAAAGGTATGCGTGTAATCGATAAAAAAGGCATCGATACAGTTCTGGCTGAACTGCGTGCCCGTGGCGAAAAGTACTAAGTACTTAGAGGAAATAAATCATGGCTAAAGGTATTCGTGAGAAAATCAAGCTGGTTTCTTCTGCTGGTACTGGTCACTTCTATACCACTACGAAGAACAAACGTACTAAGCCGGAAAAACTGGAACTGAAAAAATTCGATCCAGTTGTTCGTCAGCACGTGATCTACAAAGAAGCGAAAATCAAATAATTCTCGCTTTGATGTAACAAAAAACCTCGCTCCGGCGGGGTTTTTTGTTATCTGCTTGCCCCCATATTGATTGCATCTGTTCATTCCTGGAGATGCTATGCCTGAATTACCCGAAGTTGAAACCAGCCGTCGCGGCATAGAACCGCATCTCGTTGGTGCAACCATTCTTCATGCAGTGGTGCGCAACGGACGCTTGCGCTGGCCGGTTTCAGAAGAGATCTACCGTTTAAGCGACCAACCAGTGCTTAGCGTGCAGCGGCGGGCTAAATATTTGCTGCTGGAGCTGCCTGAGGGCTGGATTATCATTCATTTGGGGATGTCTGGCAGCCTGCGCATCCTTCCAGAAGAACTTCCCCCTGAAAAGCATGACCATGTGGATTTGGTGATGAGCAACGGTAAAGTGCTGCGCTACACCGATCCGCGCCGCTTTGGTGCCTGGCTGTGGACCAAAGAGCTGGAAGGGCATAATGTGCTGGCCCATCTTGGACCGGAGCCGCTCAGCGACGATTTCAATGGTGAGTATCTGCATCAGAAGTGCGCGAAGAAAAAAACGGCGATTAAACCGTGGCTGATGGATAACAAGCTGGTGGTAGGGGTAGGGAATATCTATGCCAGCGAATCACTGTTTGCGGCGGGGATCCATCCGGATCGGCTGGCGTCATCACTGTCGCTGGCAGAGTGTGAATTGTTAGCTCGGGTGATTAAAGCGGTGTTGCTGCGTTCGATTGAGCAGGGTGGTACAACGCTGAAAGATTTTCTGCAAAGTGATGGTAAACCGGGCTATTTCGCGCAGGAATTGCAGGTTTACGGGCGAAAAGGCGAGCCGTGTCGGGTGTGCGGTACGCCGATTGTGGCGACTAAACATGCGCAGCGGGCAACGTTTTATTGTCGGCAGTGCCAGAAGTAATTCATGCGCGCCGGATGGCATACCATCCGGCATAAACGCTACGCTAACTTCGCCATCAGCGCCTGATGGACATTCTCCGGCAGGAAATGGGTGACATCGCCCTGATGGCGCGCCACCTCTTTCACCAACGATGAAGAGATAAACGACCACTCTTTCGACGGCATCAGAAACACACTTTCCAGTTCCGGCATTAAGTGGCGATTCATATGCGCCAGCTGCATTTCATATTCAAAATCCGCCACCGCACGCAGGCCACGAATCAGCACCGTAGCGTGTTGATTACGGGCGAAGTTCGCCATCAAATCACTAAACCCGACCACTTCCACGTTCCCCAGATGCGCGGTTGCCTGCTGTGCCAGCGCCACACGCTCTTCCAGGGTAAACATCGGTTTTTTACTGGGGCTGGCGGCAATCGCCAGAATAACGTGATCGAACATTTGCGTGGCGCGCGTCACGATATCGATATGACCATTGGTAATGGGATCGAAAGTACCAGGATAAATCGCCCGTTTTTGCATAACAACCTCAATGCGTTTTCGGTGGCAGGTAAGGTTCCAGCAGTTGAAGCAGACGCTGTAGCGCGCCCTGGTTTTGATACAGTACTTCAACGGCATGACGGCCATAGAAACTACGGTAATCGGCGTCGGTGAGTAAAGAGGACACCTCTTTTGCAAGCGTAGTGGCATCGGTAACGGTAATCAGCCCGCTTGCCTGCTCCAGCCGCGCGCAAATGTCTTTAAAGTTAAAAGTATGCGGCCCCATCAATACCGGAATAGCGTGTGCGGCAGCTTCCAGCGGATTATGCCCACCACGTTCAACCAGTGAACCGCCAACAAAGGCGAGATCGGCAATGCCGTACAGTAACATCAACTCGCCCATCGTATCGCCAACCACAACCTGCGTGCTGGTGGAGGGGACTTCCCCTGAAGAGCGTGTGATATAGCTTAGTCCAGCCTGGCGGACAAGATTAATCGCATCCGGGAAGCGTTCTGGATGACGGGGTACCAGGATGAGCAATAAATTCGGGAATTGCTGTAACAATGCCTGATGTGCGGCGATCACCACACTCTCTTCGCCTTCGTGAGTGCTGGTGGCAATCCATACCGGGCGGTGTGGTGCCCACTGGCGGCGCAGCGTCACGGCTTTAGCAGCCAACTGCGGCGTTACAGAAATATCGAATTTCAGGCTACCGGTAACGGTCACCTGATTATTTTTTGCGCCCAGCGCCACAAAACGTGCACCATCTTCTTCATTTTGCGCAGCAATCAGCGTAATACGACGCAGCAAGCGACGGACGAATTTACCCAGTTTGGCATAACCTGCGGCCGAGCGGGCAGAGAGTCGCGCGTTAGCGATCACCAGCGGAATTTTACGTTTGTGTAGCGCCGCAATCAGGTTAGGCCATAGTTCGGTTTCCATAATCAACACCAGTTTGGGGTCGACTTTATTCAGGAAACGGTTGAGCGCATCGGGCAGGTCATACGGCAGATAAACGTGCTGAACATCCTTCCCGAAAGCCGATTGTACGCGCTCCGAACCGGTTGGCGTCATGGTTGTAACGGTAATCGGTAAATCAGGATAACGATGGCGCAGCGCGCGCACCAACGGGATCGCCGCCAGAGTTTCACCGACGGAGACGGAGTGCAGCATAATGCCGCCTGGTTTTAGCGGATGGCGGTAAAAACCGTAACGTTCACCCCAGCGTTTTCGATAGGCCGGAGCCTTACGTCCGCGCACCCAGAGCCGTATCCAGATCAGCGGCTGAATAAGGTAGAGAAGGGCGGTGTAAAGCAATTCGAGCATAGTAAATAGCTGACTTATGGATGTGCTGGGGATTCTATGTATTTAGCTGTGGCTTTACCATTACTTTTCCCGTTTTTGACTTAAATAGCAATTTACCCGCCAATTCTTGCTGAACATCTATACTTTTTTTGTATTTTTATGCGATTCATTGATTTCTGCTGTACGTGCAGGAAGGAATCGCAGAGCAACAGTGAAAGAATATGGTTGCTAATGATTTTATTTGATTGATTTCTTTATTGAAAATCAACAATGTGCTTAAAAATCATTCGGGTCGGATTGCCGCGAAAGAAGTGATACACTAGCGCGTCAATATCAGTGCGGTATCAGTATTCAGGTAGCTGTTGAGCCTGGGGCGGTAGCGTGCTTTTTCTGCTTCACCTTAATCGGATAATCTCAACAAAAAGAGTTACTTGTGGATAAGCCATTTCGAAGAATTTTGCTCATTAAGATGCGTTTTCATGGGGATATGTTATTAACTACTCCCGTCATTAGTTCGCTGAAAAAAAATTACCCTGACGCAAAAATCGATGTGCTGCTTTATCAGGACACCATCCCGATCCTGTCTGAAAATCCAGAGATTAACGCGCTCTACGGCATAAAAAATAAAAAAGCAAAAGCCTCAGAAAAAATTGCCAACTTTTTTCATCTCATCAAGGTATTACGTGCCAATAAGTATGACCTTATCGTCAATCTTACCGATCAATGGATGGTTGCTATACTGGTTCGCTTATTAAATGCCCGTGTGAAAATTTCCCAGGATTATCATCATCGGCAGTCTGCTTTTTGGCGTAAAAGTTTCACCCATTTGGTGCCGTTGCAGGGTGGAAATGTGGTGGAAAGTAACTTATCCGTGCTGACACCATTGGGACTTGATTCGTTGGTGAAGCAGACAACCATGAGTTACCCGCCTGCAAGCTGGAAACGTATGCGTCGCGAACTTGATCACGCTGGTGTTGGACAAAATTATGTGGTTATCCAACCTACGGCGCGGCAAATCTTCAAATGCTGGGACAACGCCAAGTTTTCCGCTGTGATTGATGCCTTACATGCTCGTGGTTATGAAGTCGTTCTGACGTCCGGCCCGGATAAAGACGATCTGGCCTGCGTCAATGAAATTGCGCAGGGATGCCAGACGCCACCAGTAACGGCGCTGGCTGGAAAGGTGACCTTCCCGGAACTTGGTGCGTTAATCGATCATGCGCAGCTGTTTATTGGCGTTGATTCCGCACCGGCGCATATTGCCGCTGCAGTTAATACGCCGCTGATATCGCTGTTTGGTGCGACAGACCATATTTTCTGGCGTCCCTGGTCAAATAACATGATTCAATTCTGGGCGGGAGATTACCGGGAAATGCCAACGCGCGATCAGCGTGACCGAAATGAGATGTATCTTTCGGTTATTCCGGCGGCAGATGTCATTGCTGCTGTCGATAAATTACTGCCCTCCTCCACGACAGGTACGTCGTTATGATCGTTGCTTTTTGTTTATATAAATATTTTCCCTTTGGCGGTTTGCAGCGTGATTTTATGCGTATTGCTCAGACAGTCGCCGCCCGAGGTCATCATGTTCGGGTTTATACCCAGTCGTGGGAAGGCGAATGCCCTGATGTATTTGAACTGATCAAAGTGCCGGTTAAATCGCATACCAATCACGGGCGCAATGCGGAGTATTTTGCCTGGGTGCAAAAACATTTACGCGAACATCCCGTCGATAAAGTCGTTGGATTCAACAAAATGCCGGGGCTGGACGTTTATTATGCCGCTGATGTTTGTTATGCCGAGAAAGTAGCGCAGGAAAAAGGCTTTTTCTATCGCCTGACGTCACGTTATCGCCATTATGCCGCCTTTGAGCGGGCAACCTTCGAACAGGGCAAGCCGACACAGCTGCTGATGCTGACAGATAAGCAAATCGCCGATTTCCAGAAACATTATCAGACTGAAGCGGAGCGTTTTCATATTCTGCCACCGGGGATTTATCCTGATCGTAAATATAGCCAGCAGCCAGCCAATAGCCGTGAAATCTTCCGTAAGAAGAATGGAATAACCGAACAACAATATTTATTGTTGCAGGTCGGTTCAGACTTCACGCGTAAAGGTGTCGATCGTTCCATTGAAGCACTTGCTTCGTTACCGGATTCGCTGCGCCACAACACATTGCTATATGTTGTTGGGCAGGATAAACCGCGAAAATTTGAGGCACTGGCAGAAAAACGCGGCGTGCGCAGTAATGTTCACTTCTTCTCGGGGCGCAACGATGTCTCGGAATTAATGGCGGCGGCGGATTTATTACTGCATCCTGCCTACCAGGAAGCGGCGGGAATTGTGCTGCTGGAAGCGATTACTGCAGGATTACCGGTACTAACAACTGCCGTTTGTGGCTATGCGCATTATATTGTCGACGCTAATTGCGGCGAGGCTATTGCTGAGCCATTCCGCCAGGAAACATTGAATGAGATTTTACGCAAAGCGTTAACGCAATCTTCATTGCGCCAGGCTTGGGCGGAAAATGCGCGACATTATGCTGATACACAAGATTTATACAGTCTGCCAGAGAAAGCGGCGGATATCATAACGGGTGGTCTGGATGGTTGAACTTAAAGAGCCGTTTGCCACGTTATGGCGCGGCAAAGATCCTTTTGAGGAAGTTAAAACCTTGCAGGGTGAGGTATTTCGTGAACTGGAAACTCGCCGTACTCTGCGCTTTGAAATGGCGGGCAAAAGCTATTTTCTCAAATGGCATCGCGGCACGACCCTGAAAGAGATAATCAAAAATTTACTCTCATTGCGGATGCCAGTATTAGGCGCTGACCGCGAATGGAATGCGATTCATCGACTGCGGGATGTCGGCGTTGATACTATGTATGGGGTGGCATTTGGCGAAAAAGGCATGAATCCGCTGACCAGAACTTCATTTATTATTACCGAAGATCTGACACCAACCATAAGTCTGGAAGATTACTGTGCTGACTGGGCGACCAACCCACCAGATGTTCGCGTAAAGCGTATGCTTATTAAGCGTGTCGCGACGATGGTGCGCGATATGCATGCTGCGGGCATTAATCACCGTGACTGTTATATCTGTCATTTCCTGCTGCACTTGCCTTTTTCCGGTAAGGAAGAGGAGTTAAAAATTTCGGTAATTGACCTGCACCGGGCGCAGCTTCGCACGCGCGTTCCACGTCGTTGGCGCGATAAAGATCTTATTGGGCTTTATTTTTCTTCGATGAATATCGGCCTGACTCAGCGGGATATCTGGCGGTTTATGAAAGTGTATTTTGCCGCCCCGCTTAAAGACATTCTCAAGCTGGAACAAGGACTGCTGTCGCAAGCAGAAGCAAAAGCCACAAAAATCAGGGAAAGAACGATTCGAAAATCGTTGTAATTTCCGGAGAGAAATATGAGTGCCCACTATTTTAATCCACAAGAGATGATCAATAAGACAATCATCTTCGATGAAAGGCCAGCGGCGTCAGTGGCATCATCATTCCATGTTGCTTATGGCATTGATAAAAACTTTCTTTTTGGTTGTGGTGTTTCAATCACGTCAGTTTTGTTACATAACAACGACGTGAGTTTTGTTTTCCACGTTTTTATTGATGATATCCCTGAAGCCGATATCCAGCGTTTAGCCCAATTGGCGAAAAGCTATCGTACCTGTATCCAGATCCATCTGGTAAATTGTGAACGGCTTAAGGCATTACCGACGACCAAAAATTGGTCTATTGCCATGTATTTCCGTTTTGTAATTGCAGATTACTTTATTGATCAACAAGATAAGATCCTTTACCTGGATGCTGATATCGCCTGTCAGGGAAACTTAAAGCCGCTGATAACAATGGATCTTGCCAATAACGTTGCTGCTGTTGTTACTGAACGCGATGCTAACTGGTGGTCGTTACGGGGTCAAAGTCTGCAGTGTAATGAACTTGAAAAGGGTTACTTTAATTCAGGTGTCCTGTTAATTAATACACTAGCGTGGGCGCAGGAGTCCGTTTCTGCTAAAGCGATGTCGATGCTTGCTGATAAAGCCATCGTTTCCCGTTTAACCTATATGGATCAAGATATCCTTAATCTTATCCTGTTAGGGAAAGTTAAATTCATTGATGCTAAATACAATACGCAATTTAGTTTAAATTATGAATTAAAAAAATCATTTGTTTGTCCAATTAATGATGAAACCGTATTAATTCATTATGTCGGCCCGACAAAACCCTGGCATTACTGGGCCGGTTATCCAAGTGCGCAACCTTTTATCAAAGCCAAAGAAGCATCGCCCTGGAAAAATGAACCGTTAATGCGGCCAGTTAACTCAAACTATGCTCGTTATTGCGCCAAGCATAATTTTAAACAAAACAAACCAATTAACGGGATAATGAATTATATTTATTATTTTTATTTAAAGATAATAAAATGAAATTGAGAAAAGTTAAATGAATGAATTTATAAAAGAACGGTTTTCGTATTTAGCAGATAATAAAAAAGAAAACGCCCCAGAGCTAAATGTTTCCTACGGTATCGATAAGAATTTTTTGTATGGTGCTGGCGTTTCAATTTCTTCCGTTTTGATTAATAATTCAGATATTAATTTTGTCTTTCATGTTTTCACTGATTATGTGGATGATGATTATTTAAAGTCATTTAATGAAACAGCAAAACAATTTAATACCTCAATTATTGTATATTTAATTGACCCCAAATACTTTGCTGATCTGCCGACGTCACAGTTTTGGTCGTACGCGACATACTTCAGGGTATTGTCTTTTGAATATCTGAGTGAAAGTATTTCCACACTGCTGTATCTGGATGCCGATGTTGTTTGTAAAGGAAGCCTGAAACCTCTCACAGAAATTATATTTAAAGATGAGTTTGCTGCGGTCATTCCTGACAATGATAGTACTCAGGCGGCATGTGCAAAACGCCTCAACATTCCCGAAATGAATGGACGTTATTTCAATGCAGGCGTTATCTATGTCAATCTTAAAAAATGGCATGAAGCAAATTTGACACCGTATTTACTCAAACTTTTACGAGGGGAAACTAAATATGGCTCTCTTAAATATTTAGATCAGGATGCGTTGAATATCGCATTTAATATGAATAATATCTACCTTGCGAAGGATTTTGATACTATTTATACCCTGAAAAACGAACTTTATGATCGTAGTCATCGAAAGTATCAGCAAACCATTACCGATAAAACAGTGTTGATTCACTATACAGGGATAACTAAACCATGGCATAGCTGGGCTGGATATCCGTCTGCATCATACTTTAATATCGCGCGTGAACAATCTCCCTGGAAGAAATATCCTCTTAAAGAGGCGCGGACTGTTGCAGAAATGCAGAAACAATATAAGCATCTGTTTGCCCATGGTGAGTATATAAAAGGCATAACTTCATTAATTAAGTACAAGCTTAAGAAATAAATTACTCTTATGATTACAAGTATACGTTATCGCGGCTTCTCATTTTATTACAAAGATAATGATAATAAATATAAAGAAATCTTTGATGAAATACTGGCCTATAATTTTAAAACAGTAAAAGTATTACGTAATATTGATGATACCAAAGTATCATTGATTGATACGAAATATGGTCGCTATGTTTTTAAAGTCTTTGCCCCGAAAACGAAAAGGAATGAACGTTTTTTAAAATCTTTTGTAAAAGGTGACTACTATCAGAATTTGATCGTTGAAACCGATCGTGTCAGAAGTGCAGGTCTTACTTTTCCTAATGATTTTTATTTTCTGGCTGAGCGTAAAATTTTCAACTATGCCAGTGTTTTTATTATGCTTATCGAGTATGTCGAGGGCGTAGAGCTCAATGATATGCCGATTATTCCAGAAAATGTTAAAACAGAAATTAAGGCTTCAATGGAAAAATTGCATGCCTTAAATATGCTATCGGGCGACCCACACCGGGGTAATTTTATCGTTAGTAAAGATGGTGTCAGGATAATTGACCTATCCGGTAAAAGCTGTACGGCAGAGCGTAAAGCTCGTGATCGTCTGGCCATGGAACGTCACCTGGGTATTGCCAACGAAATAAAAGATTATGGCTACTATTCAGTAATCTACAGAACCAAACTACGCAAATTTATTAAAAAATTAAAAGGCAAAGCGTAAACCACACAGTCAAAACGGAACCAACATGGATTTATTAGCTGAGAGTATTACTGAAGTCGCTGTCTCTGGGGAAATTGCTAACACCGATCGTGTGTTAAATATCGCTTACGGTATTGACCGTAACTTTTTATTTGGTGCGGCAGTATCTATGCAATCAGTTGTTATGCATAACCCGGACCTTGCGGTTAAGTTTCATCTCTTTACCGACTACATTGATGAAGATTATCTACAACGTGTTAATGCTTTTACCAGCAAAAATGCTAACGTTGAAGTAATAATTTATAAAGTCTCCAATGCCTTTATTGATATCTTCCCCAGCCTGAAACAGTGGTCTTATGCAACATTCTTCCGTTTAGTTGCGTTCCAGTATTTGAGTGAAACTATTGAAAATCTGTTATATATCGATGCTGATGTCATCTGTAAAGGCTCATTAGCTGGATTGCTTGATATTAATTTTGATGAGGATAAGTTCGCAGCTGTTATTAAAGATGTGCCTTTTATGCAGGAAAAACCAGCGAAGCGTCTGGCTATAGAGGGACTTCCAGGGAATTATTTCAACGCCGGTGTAGTATATCTGCAGCTTGAAGCATGGGCGAAAAATGATTTTATGAATAAAGCCATTGCTATGCTGGCAAGTGACCCGCAGCACACGAAGTATAAATGCCTTGATCAGGATATTTTAAATATTCTGTTCTTTGGTCATTGTATTTTTATTAGCGGCGATTATGATTGCTTTTATGGCATTGACTATGAGTTAAAAAATAAAAGCGATGAAGATTATAAAAAGACCATTACCGATGATACTAAGCTGATTCATTATGTTGGCGTAACGAAGCCCTGGAACGACTGGACGAATTATCCCTGCCAGAAGTATTTTAATGAGGCTTATCAGGCTTCTTGCTGGAATGATGTGGCGTTTATTCCAGCCACGAATGAAAAGCAGTATCAAGTGAAATATCAACATGCAAAGAAAAATGGTGATACGTTTAACGCTTTTATTTACTTCATTAAATTTAAATTAAATAAGTATAAAAGAAAACTATTTGGATAATAATAAAAATCATGGATGTCTGAGTTACAATAATAATTAAGGATGAGTACTATCATATTTTATTAGTTCAGGCAAGAGAACACGATGAGCAATGATTACCCTTTAGTATCCATAATAATACCGACGTATAATTCATCTGATTACATTACTGAAACTCTAACGAAATTAGAAAAACAAACTTACCCAAATTTTGAAATTGTTATTGTTAATGATGGTTCTAAAGATAACACATCAAACGTTTTGAGAGAGTATGGGTTAACCCACTCTCGATTAATTATTATCAATAAAGAAAATGGCGGTGTTTCGTCTGCCAGGAATACAGGTATCCGCAAGGCGCAAGGACAGTTTATATGTTTTATGGATGATGATGATGAGATAGATCCTAACTATCTGCTGAAGATGTATACCAGACAACATGAGACGGGAGGGGATGCGATTTATTGTGGGCTTTATGGCCATTATATAAAAGATGGTGTTACTTACTCACCTATAAATACAGAGTTTAATGAAGGATCTTTACTTTTCGACTTTTTTTATAAAAAGGTTAGATTCCATATAGGGTGCTTGTTTATAAGAAAACAACTTCTGGAAGAGAATAATCTTTTTTTTGATGAAGATTTACGACTAGGAGAAGATCTTGATTTTATCTATCGACTGCTAATTACATGCGATATGTATGCGGTTCCATATTATATGTATAAGCATAACTATAGAGAAAATTCCTTAATGAACTCATGTAGAACCATCACTCATTATCGACATGAGTCATTTGCGCACGAAAGAATCTACTCTTCTGTGATGCAGTTATACAAAGGTAACCGGAAAGAAGAAATTCATACATTATTGAGTCAAAATAGAGCTTATCATAAAACTCGTTATTTATGGAATGTTCTACTTAATGGTGATTTTAAACTATTGAATCAATTAGTTGAAAGCAATGATAAAGAATTAAGAGATTGTAATCTTCCTGGCAAGAGAGATAAGAGACGAGCAAAAATATTAGCATCAAAAAATTATATTCTCTGGAGGATGGTAAGACTGGTAAATAGAAAAAAGAATAAACGTTAGATCTTGCATTAAATAACCCATCCTCGTAGCATAGGTTGAAACTATATGTCGTTTTGTTGGAATGAAATTAATTCTGGTATAAAGTCTTTAATTCTCATATTATGTATTTTTTCTTTAATGACTTTGTCTTTATGGGATGATGTTGCAACAAAGTTTCTTCATGCAGCTGGAATTATATCTGCATTGTATTTTCTTGCGACACCAAAAAAAACAATAACTAATAATCCTACTTTGTTAATTTTCATCTCATTATGTCTTTTGGGTATCGTAAATATCATCTGGTATTCACATTATAAAGTTTCAGGCTCTGTTTATACCAATGCATATCGTGGCCCAATGGAAACTGGAAAAATTGCCTTGTGTAGCGCTTTTATTTTCTTAGTTCTTTTTGCTAAAAATGAGATGAGAACAAAAATAAAATTTGGGAAACTAATTCTGTTCGCATCCCTGGCAACGCAGTTACTTTTTTTTGCGCATGCCATGTGGCAACATTTCTATTTAAACGTCGACCGTGTTGCATTATCAGCTTCCCACGCTACAACAGCAGGCTACATCATCCTTTTTCCTTCTTTACTGGCATCAATTCTCATTTTAAAATCCGACTTAAGACATAAAACAACATTATATACAATTAACTTCATGCTTAGTTTATGTGCTGTCATAGTAACTGAGACGCGTGCAGCCATATTAGTGTTTCCATTCTTTGCGTTAATATTAATCGTAATGGATAGTTATATTAATAAGCGAATTAATTATAAGTTATATTGTTTTATTACGATTGCATTATTAGCAGGTGTATTTTCTTTTAAAGATACATTGCTTATGAGAATGAATGACTTAAATAACGATTTAGTTAATTATTCGCATGATAACACCAGAACTTCAGTCGGTGCCCGTCTGGCAATGTATGAAGTTGGCTTAAAAACATATTCTCCAATAGGACAATCACTGGAAAAACGTGCGGAAAAAATACATGAACTAGAAGAAAAAGAGCCTAGATTGAGTGGCGCTTTACCCTATGTAGATTCTCATTTGCATAACGATCTCATAGATACGTTATCAACGCGTGGTATTCCTGGAGTTGTATTAACAATTTTAGCATTTTCAGCAATACTCATATATGCCTTAAGAACTGCTAAAGAACCTTATATTTTAATCTTGCTTTTTTCACTACTGGTAGTAGGACTAAGTGATGTAATACTCTTTTCTAAACCGGTTCCGACTGCTGTGTTTATCACCATAATATTGCTTTGTGCTTATTTTAAAGCACAATCGGACCAATGTTTATTTGAGAAGTAATGAATATGTGAAATAAAATCAGCAAGGAAGCTGATTTTATTTCAAAATTATCTATTAAAGAGTTGTAATTTAAATCATGGCAGCGTTTTCTTCAATGAACCGCTTAACAGCATTTGCTGTCAATTGAGACAACTCATTCCCCGGAGCCCTACAAACCATCTGATTCTTCCCATACCCACCAATTAATCCCGGATCGGTAGGTCCATAAACCGTGATATTGGGTCTATCCAGTGCCGCTGTTAAATGGCTTAACCCCGTATCCACTGACACTACAAATTTAGCCCCGGCCAGCACGCGGGCAACGCCTTCCAGACTCATCTTCGGCAATACTTCAACATAAGCAAATCCTTCCGCCAGTCGTTTCGCCCGTTCTTCCTCATGCGGCGCGCCCCACGGAAGTTTAATCCGTATTCCTGAATCAGCCAGTAAACCAATCAATTCTCGCCAGTGTTCTTCCGGCCAGTGTTTATCATCACGGGTCGTCGCATGAAGAAATACGGCATATTCGCCAGCATCTGTAGGCAGGTTCGTCAGGAAATGCTGTGCAATAGCATAATCGCCCTGGGTTTGCGGTTTGCTATAGCCCAGACTTTTGGCAAACAGTTCGCGGGTGCGTTCTACGGCGTGCTGCTGTTTTGCAATATGATGCTTACGATTGTAAAACAGGCTGGCTAACGGTTCGCGAGCGGTTTGCCAGTCCAATCCATGCTTTACGCCATGCGCCAGACGCGTCACCAGCGCCGCGCTTTTTACCAGCCCCTGAGCATCGATAACTGCGTCATAGTTCTCTGCTTGTAGCGCTTCACGAAACGCTTTGCGTTCAGCTTTTATGGGGGCCGAGAACCAGGCTTTACGCCAGCGACGTATTGCCACAGGAATAACTCGCTCAACGGCAGCGTGCCAGGAAGGAATCTGTGCGAACCCTTCTTCCACCACCCAGTCAAACTTAATCCCTGGGATTGCCTGCTGGGCATCAGTGAGTGCGGGCAACGTATGGAGAACATCGCCCATCGACGATGTTTTAACGATCAAAACCCGCATCCGTCAGACTTCCTCTTGTAACAATAGCGCGTTGAGTTCTTCCAGTACGCGCTGGGGAGTAATGTCGATCAAGCTCTGGTGATAACCCTCCGCAGCGTCACCTTTACGCACTTTGTGATAGCCGGTAATCAGACGGATCACGCGCGCTTTATGGGATAGCGGCGGTGTGAAGTCCGGGCTACTTGGACCATACAAGGCAACCAGCGGACGATTGAGCGCCGCCGCAACGTGCATCAGGCCAGAATCGTTAGTGACAATGGCTTTACAGGCTGCAATCAGGATAACCGCTTGATCAAGCTGTGTTTCCCCCGCCAGGTTCCGACACCATGCCTGCTGCTCGGTATTCAAAGCGGCAAGAATCTCATTGCCCGCCTCATGATCTTTCGCCGAGCCAAACAGAACCACCTGATAACCTTCATCAATCAGCTGCTTTGCCAGCTCAGCATAGTGGTAGTGTGGCCAGCGTTTTGCCGGACCAAACTCCGCCCCCGGGCAAAAACCAATCATCGGACGTTCTGATGAAAGCGAAAATTGATTACAGGTATATGATTTTTCACCTTCGCTCACCTGCAACTGCGGCCATAACAATGGCTGCGGCAGATCTTGTGCGGTACGCATCACGCCTTTGTCATAGGCCAGCGCGACATAGCGTTCCACCATTAGCGGCCAGGCTTCTTTATCGAGCACGCGTACATCGTTGAGTAAACCGTAGCGCATCTCGCCGCGCCAGCCGGTGCGATGAGGAATACCCGCGAAGAAAGGCACTAATGCGGATTTGAAGGAGTTGGGTAAGACGTAGGCGCGGTCGTAGCGCTTTTCACGCAGGCTATGACCCAGTTTGCGGCGTTCGCCGATTTCCAGCGCTCCGTGACCGAGAGGCATAGGGATAGCTTCGTTAACTTCCGGCATCCGCGATAATAATGGACGGCACCATGCCGGTGCCATCACATCGATTATCGCCTGGGGATAGCGCGCCTGGAGCGTGCGATAGAGACTTTGCGACATCATCATGTCGCCAACCCAAGACGGGCCGATCACCAGTATTTTCATGCAGAGCTCTTATGCGTCGCGATTCAGCCAGGCCATGTATTCCGTTACACCTTCAGCAACGGTTTTGAATGGTTTGTCGTAACCCGCCGCGCGCAGATTTGTCAGATCTGCCTGAGTGAACGCCTGGTAGCGGCCTTTCAGCTTATCCGGGAACGGAATGTATTCGATCTGGCCTTTCTTGTGATAAGCCAGCGTAGCATCTGCTACTGCCTGGAAGGATTCTGCACGACCGGTGCCGAGGTTGAAGATACCGGAAACGCCATTTTCCAGGAACCACAGGTTTACATCTGCCACGTCGCCCACATAGACGAAGTCGCGTTTGAAGTTCTCGCTACCTTCAAACAGCTTCGGTGATTCACCGTTGTTAAGCTGAGTGTTGAGATGGAACGCGACGCTCGCCATGCTGCCTTTATGGCCTTCACGCGGTCCATAAACGTTGAAATAACGGAAGCCAACAATCTGCGAGTTCGCTTCAGGCAGGATTTGGCGAACATATTCATCAAACAGGAATTTTGAGTAACCGTAGACGTTCAACGGTTTTTCGTACTCGCGGGATTCAATAAAGTCGGAGGTGCGTCCGCCGTAGGTGGCTGCGGAAGAAGCGTACAGGAACGGGATTTCGCGCTCCAGGCAGTAGTGCAGCAGCTCCTTGGAGTATTGATAGTTGTTATCCATCATATACTTGCCGTCCCACTCGGTGGTGGAAGAGCATGCGCCTTCGTGGAAAATCGCTTCGACATCGCCGAACTCTTCGCCAGCCATAATCTGGATCAGGAAGTCTTCCTTATCCATATAGTCCGCGATATCCAGATCCACCAGGTTCACAAACTTGGTGCCGTCTTTCAGGTTGTCCACCACCAGAATATCGGTGATGCCTTTATCATTCAGGGCCTTAACGATGTTGCTGCCGATAAAGCCCGCGCCGCCGGTAACGATGATCATAACTGTAACCTTCGAATTATGGAGTCAGAGACAATCTCAGACACGAATACTTCTATCATATCACTACACGGCGTTGGCTTCAGCCATTCGCCAAAAGTGAGATTGATGGACGTTATTTATCCTGAATTTTGCAGAAGTGTTAACGCGTCATCTCGTCGCGACCTATAAGTTTGGGTAATATGTGCTGGAATTTGCCCTGTCTGGAGAATCGCAATGCGTGGAGAATTTTATCAGCAGTTAACCAACGATCTGGAAACCGCACGGGCGGAAGGGTTGTTTAAAGAAGAGCGCATTATTACGTCTGCGCAGCAAGCAGATATCACTGTGGCTGATGGAAGCCACGTCATTAACTTTTGTGCCAACAACTATCTCGGGCTGGCGAATCATCCGGATCTGATTGCGGCAGCAAAGGCGGGAATGGATTCTCACGGTTTCGGCATGGCTTCGGTGCGTTTTATTTGCGGCACTCAGGACAGCCATAAAGAGCTTGAACAAAAACTGGCGGCATTCCTGGGGATGGAAGATGCGATTCTCTACTCTTCCTGCTTTGATGCTAACGGTGGACTGTTTGAAACGCTGCTGGGTGCGGAAGACGCCATTATCTCCGACGCACTGAACCACGCGTCTATTATTGATGGTGTGCGTCTGTGCAAAGCTAAACGCTATCGCTATGCCAACAACGATATGCAGGAGCTGGAAGCACGTCTGAAAGAAGCGCGTGAAGCCGGTGCGCGTCATGTGCTGATTGCCACCGATGGTGTGTTCTCAATGGACGGCGTGATTGCCAACCTGAAAGGCGTTTGCGATCTGGCAGATAAATACGATGCCCTGGTGATGGTGGATGACTCCCACGCGGTCGGTTTTGTCGGTGAAAATGGTCGTGGTTCCCATGAATACTGCGATGTGATGGGCCGGGTCGATATTATCACCGGTACGCTTGGTAAAGCGCTGGGCGGGGCTTCTGGTGGTTATACCGCGGCGCGCAAAGAGGTGGTTGAGTGGCTGCGCCAGCGTTCTCGTCCGTACCTGTTCTCCAACTCGCTGGCACCGGCCATTGTTGCCGCGTCCATCAAAGTACTGGAGATGGTCGAAGCGGGCAGCGAACTGCGTGACCGTCTGTGGGCGAACGCGCGCCAGTTCCGTGAGCAAATGTCGGCGGCGGGCTTTACCCTGGCGGGAGCCGATCATGCCATTATTCCGGTCATGCTTGGCGATGCAGTAGTGGCGCAGAAATTTGCCCGTGAGCTGCAAAAAGAGGGCATTTACGTCACCGGTTTCTTCTATCCGGTCGTTCCGAAAGGTCAGGCGCGTATTCGTACCCAGATGTCTGCGGCGCATACCCCTGAGCAAATTACGCGTGCAGTAGAAGCATTCACGCGTATTGGTAAACAACTGGGCGTTATCGCCTGAGGATGTGAGATGAAAGCGTTATCCAAACTGAAAGCGGAAGAGGGCATCTGGATGACCGACGTTCCTGTACCGGAACTCGGGCATAACGATCTGCTGATTAAAATCCGTAAAACAGCCATCTGCGGGACTGACGTTCACATCTATAACTGGGATGAGTGGTCGCAAAAAACCATCCCGGTGCCGATGGTCGTAGGCCATGAATATGTCGGTGAAGTGGTAGGTATTGGTCAGGAAGTGAAAGGCTTCAAAATCGGCGATCGCGTTTCTGGCGAAGGCCATATCACCTGCGGTCACTGTCGCAACTGTCGTGGCGGTCGTACCCATCTGTGCCGCAACACCATTGGTGTCGGTGTTAACCGTCCGGGCTGCTTCGCCGAATATCTGGTGATTCCGGCGTTCAACGCTTTCAAAATCCCCGACAATATCTCCGACGACCTGGCTTCCATTTTTGATCCCTTCGGTAACGCCGTGCATACCGCGCTGTCGTTCGATCTGGTGGGCGAAGATGTGCTGGTTTCTGGTGCAGGTCCGATAGGTATTATGGCTGCGGCGGTGGCGAAACACGTTGGTGCACGCAATGTGGTGATCACCGATGTTAACGAATACCGCCTTGAGCTGGCGCGCAAAATGGGTATCACCCGTGCGGTCAACGTCGCTAAAGAAAACCTTAATGATGTGATGGCAGAACTGGGCATGACCGAAGGCTTTGATGTCGGTCTGGAAATGTCCGGTGCGCCGCCAGCGTTTCGTACCATGCTCGACACCATGAACCACGGCGGTCGCATTGCGATGCTGGGTATTCCACCGTCCGATATGTCTATCGACTGGACCAAAGTAATCTTTAAAGGCTTGTTCATTAAAGGTATTTACGGTCGTGAGATGTTTGAAACCTGGTACAAGATGGCGGCGCTGATTCAGTCAGGTCTGGATCTCTCGCCGATCATTACCCATCGTTTCTCTATTGATGATTTCCAGAAGGGCTTTGACGCTATGCGTTCGGGCCAGTCCGGGAAAGTAATTCTGAGTTGGGATTAACACGAACAAGGGCTGGTATTCCAGCCCTTTTGCCTGAGGATAATCCGTTAAATATGTAAAATCCTGTCAGTGTAATAAAGATATCGTAATTGCGCTGATCTCTTATATAGCTGCTCTCATTATCTCTCTACCCTGAAGTGACTCTCTCACCTGTAAAAATAATATCTCACAGGCTTAATAGTTTCTTAATACAAAGCCTGTAAAACGTCAGGATAACTTCAGAGGTCGTCGGTAATTTATGATGAACAGCACCAATAAACTTAGTGTTATTATTCCGTTATATAATGCGGGCGATGATTTCCGCACTTGTATGGAATCTTTAATTACGCAAACCTGGACTGCTCTGGAAATCATTATTATTAACGATGGTTCAACGGATAATTCTGTTGAAATAGCAAAGCATTACGCAGAAAACTATCCGCACGTTCGTTTGTTGCATCAGGCGAATGCTGGCGCATCGGTAGCGCGTAATCGTGGGATCGAGGTGGCGACGGGCAAATATGTCGCTTTTGTCGATGCTGACGATGAGGTCTATCCCACCATGTACGAAACGCTGATGACCATGGCGTTAGAGGATGACCTCGACGTGGCGCAGTGTAACGCTGACTGGTGTTTTCGTGAAACGGGAGAAACCTGGCAATCCATCCCCAGCGATCGCCTTCGCTCAACCGGCGTATTAACCGGCCCGGACTGGCTGCGGATGGGGCTTTCTTCGCGCCGTTGGACTCACGTTGTCTGGATGGGGGTTTATCGCCGTGATGTTATTGTTAAAAATAACATTAAATTTATTGCCGGATTACATCATCAGGATATTGTCTGGACAACAGAATTCATGTTTAACGCGCTGCGTGCGCGATATACCGAGCAATCATTATATAAATATTATCTGCATAATACGTCAGTGAGTCGGTTGCATAGACAAGGGAATAAAAACCTTAATTATCAACGTCACTATATTAAGATTACCCGCCTGCTGGAGAAATTAAATCGAAATTATGCCGACAAAATTACGATTTATCCGGAATTTCATCAGCAAATAACTTACGAAGCATTGCGTGTTTGCCATGCGGTGCGCAAAGAGCCGGATATTCTTACCCGCCAACGGATGATTGCCGAGATATTTACTTCCGGTATGTATAAGCGCCTGATTACCAATGTGCGCAGCGTGAAGGTCGGTTACCAGGCGTTACTGTGGTCTTTCCGCTTATGGCAATGGCGCGACAAAACGCGGTCGCACCATCGCATTACGCGTAGCGCCTTTAATTTGCGCTAGCGTTAAACTTCGCCGCTTCGGGCTGTTTGCCCCAGCCTTGCCACTGATGCTGGAAGTAAACGATCAGCGTGCTCTGGCTGATGCTTTCGCTTAATACTTCAAAGAAGCGATTAGCATAAACAGGTTCTATCGGTTTCTTCGGTTTGCACAGCTTCACGCCACGGAACGGATTACGCGGTGCATCAGGCACAGCGTTTTTCGGCGGTGTAGAAGTATCAACCTGCGGTTCATTCAGCAAGCTGCTGGCTTTCACCAGCGTAATGTCTGGCGGCAGGTTATAAACCATCTGTTGTAGCACGCGTACCGTTGAAGGGTGAGGATGCCCAATGGCAATGGTTGAACCGTTGCGACGCGCCAGATCAATTGCGCGATTAAATTGCACACGGATGTCCGCTTCGTTCTGCGAATCGTCGAGGAACACCTTCCGTTTGATCACCTTCACGCCAGTACCTTGCGCGGCGCGCATCGCCTGGGTATTACCGATGGTTACGCTGTCGAGGAAGTAAAGATTGTAACGCTCCAGTGCCTGCATCACTTTCTGCATACCAAACAGGTTAGAGGTCATCTTGCTACCCATGTGGTTGTTGATCCCCACGGCATAGGGCACGTTATTGACCGCACTACGAATAATGCGCTCAATTTCGTCGCTGCTCATCTCCGGGCGCAGCGTATTTTTCTCCAGCGGCTGTTTACTCAGTGGTGCCATCGGGAGATGAATCAACACTTCGTGCCCGCTGTTATGCGCTTTGGTCGCCATCTCTCTGGCGTGCGGTGAATCGGGTAATACAGCGACGGAGATAGCGGAGGGCATCGCCAGCACCTGGTTTTCGTTGTGCGGGCGATACCCAAAATCATCAATGACGATGGCAAGTTTGCCAGCAAGTACGGGGGAGGAGAGCGCCAACAGAGCGGCAAATGCAAGAACGTTACGACGAAATGGAAACAAAACTTATCTTCCCAACCACGGCTGTGGATTGACCGCCTGACCCTGGCGGCGAATTTCGAAATAGAGTGAAGGCCGACCCTGACCGCCACTGCTGCCCACCAGTGCAATTGGCTGGCCCGCGCGAACCTGCGAACCAACGCTCACCAGTGCGCTCTGATTATAGCCGTAAAGACTCATGTCGCCTTTACCGTGCTCAACCACCACCACCAGACCGTAACCTTGCAGCCAGTCAGCCAGAATCACCCGACCGTCGGCAATCGCTTTAACTTCAGTACCTTCAGAGGCACCGATAACCATTCCTTTCCAGCGTAGTTCGCCCTGTAGCTGTTCACCATAGCGATGCAGCGTCGGCCCGCGAACCGGCCAGAATGCCTGACCACGCGGCGCACCCAGGCCACCAGTTCGGGACATCAGCGATTTTTCGCTTTCGGTCGGTTTATAGGTGGTGCCTTTGCGCGTCGCTTCTTTCTGGCGGTCGCGAACCGCCTGGGCCTCACGCGCTTCTCGTTCAGCACGCGCTTTCGCCGCGGCTTCCGCACGGGCAATGCTGTTACGCAGACGGGATTCGTTGGCACGCAGTTCACTTAGCTGCTGCTGACCTTGCTGGATGGAAGATTCCAGCCCCGCCAGCGTCTTTTTACGCTCGTTCAGAGCCTGAGTCAGTTTCGCCTGTTGGGCGCGCTGTTCATATAACAGCGTTTGTTGCTCGCTTTGTTTCTCTTCCAGTTCAGCACGCTGCATGGCGACTTCTTCACGCGTTTGCTTCAACTGGGCAATGGTTTCTTGTCGCGCCTGGTTGAGATAGCCGAAATAAGCCTGTAAACGCTGTCCACGCTGGCTTTCTTCACCGCTGAGAATTAGCTGAATACCGGTATGCTCGCCCTGACGGAATGCGGCATCCAGTTGCGCGGCGAGGCTGCGCTCCTGGGCGGCTTTTTGCTGCTCCAGTTTGGCAATCGACGCGTTCATCTCATCAATCTGTTTATTGAGTTGATTGAGCGTGTTTTGCGTTTCGCGCAGCTTACGGGTGGCTTCAGAGATCGCTTCTTCCTGCTTTTTCAATTGTGCGAGCAGGCTTGCGCGTTGTTGTTGCTTTTGGCGTACCGCGCGCTCTTTTGCGGCGATATCGGCCTGAATAGATTTGAGTTGGTCACGCTCATCCGCGTGGGCGGAAAAGGCGCACAACAATACGCCAGCGCTAAGAACGCTGGCGTAGATGATGGGCCTGATTGCAAACCTGCGCGGTTTCACGGCCCGTGTCATGGTATTAATCGCCTTTCCCCTCATGGGGAGGGATTATTCCACGATGAACAGCGGCTTACCAGTCATCTCTTGCGGGATTTCCATACCCATCAGCGACAACATGGTCGGCGCGATGTCAGAAAGTTTGCCGCCTTCAACCGCTTTCACGTTCTTATCACCAACATAAATCAGCGGAACTGGCAGGTTGGTGTGTGCCGTGTGTGCCTGACCCGTTGCCGGATCGCGCATCTGTTCAGCGTTACCGTGGTCAGCGGTGATCAGCAGTTGTCCACCCACGGACTCAACCGCTTTCGCGACTTCTTCCACGCAGTGATCCAGTGCTTCAACCGCTTTAACCGCCGCTTCCATCACCCCGGTGTGACCTACCATGTCGCCGTTCGGATAGTTACAGATAATGGTGTCGTATTTGCCGCTCTTGATGGCCGCAACCAGTTTTTCGGTCAGCTCTGCGGAGCTCATTTCCGGTTGCAGATCGTAGGTAGCCACTTTCGGTGAGTTGATCAGAATGCGATCTTCGCCTTTGAACGACTCTTCTACGCCACCGTTGAAGAAGAAAGTAACGTGGGCATATTTTTCGGTTTCGGAAATACGCAACTGAGTTTTGTCGTTTTTCGCCATCCACTCGCCGAAGGTGTTAACCAGGGAAGCGGGTGGGTAAGCAACCGCAGTTTTGATGTCAGCGGCGTATTCGGTCAGCATCACGAAATCGACGTTAACCACTTTCTTACGCGCGAAGCCATCGAAATCAGCGTTCACGAATGCACGAGTGATTTCACGCGCGCGGTCAGCACGGAAGTTCATGAAAATCAGCGCATCGCCGTCTTCCATTGCCGCATCTGGCTGACCTTCTGCACGAATAACGGTCGCTTTCACGAACTCGTCGTTTTCGTCGCGAGCATAAGCTGCCTGCAAACCAGCAACGGCAGTATCGGCCTGGAACTCACCCTGCGCCAGAGTCAGCAGGTCATAGGCTTTTTCAACGCGATCCCAACGGTTATCGCGGTCCATCGCGTAGTAACGACCAATGATGGACGCTACGCGGCCTTTACCCAGCGCAGCAAATTTCTCTTCAAATTTTTTCAGCGAGGATTCAGCACTGCGCGGCGGGGTGTCGCGACCGTCAAGGAATGCGTGCAGGTAGATTTTTTCTGCGCCGCGTTCAGCTGCCAGTTCTACCATCGCCATGATGTGATCTTCGTGGCTGTGTACGCCGCCTGCGGAGAGCAGACCCATAATGTGTACTGCTTTACCTGCGTTTTTCGCTTTATCTACCGCGCCAGTCAGCACTGGATTAGCAAAGAAAGCGCGATCTTTGATTTCAACGTCCAGACGAGTCAGGTCCTGATACACGATGCGGCCGGCACCCAGGTTAACGTGGCCTACTTCGGAGTTACCCATCTGACGGTCAGGCAGACCGACTTCCAGACCGGAAGCGTCGATCAGGGTATGCGGACGATTGGCCCACAGTGCATCCATTACCGGGGTTTTAGCACTAAAAATGGCGTTATCCTGCTGTTCTTCGCGATAGCCATAGCCATCCAGAATCACCAGTACCATAGGTTTTTTAGAAACCGACATTGCGACAACCTCATACTCAAGAGTCAAAATTTGCGTAATTTTACTACAGCTGAATCGATAAAATAGCCTCTGAAGATCAAAATATACGACCGCTCGCGGCAAGCCGATGCCAGATTTACGCTTTTTTTTCGTCGCGCCCCGCAAAATTGCATTCCAGTTAACGCGCTGGCTGTATTTGCCGCACCGCGCAGGTATACTCCTTTCCTGGTTTTTTTAATCACTACGTCGGGAGTTGTTACCCCCCATGCAAGAAATTATGCAATTTGTTGGCCGTCATCCCATACTGAGTATCGCCTGGATCGCGTTACTGGTGGCGGTTCTTGTGACTACGTTTAAGAGCCTGACCTCGAAAGTGAAGGTGATTAGTCGTGGTGAAGCTACGCGTCTGATCAACAAAGAAGACGCTGTGGTTGTGGATTTACGTCAGCGTGATGACTTCCGTAAAGGCCATATCGCAGGTTCTATCAATCTGTTGCCGAGCGAAATCAAAGCCAACAATGTTGGTGAGCTTGAGAAGCACAAAGACAAACCGGTTATCGTGGTAGACGGTTCTGGCCTGCAGTGCCAGGAGCCTGCAAATGCGCTGACGAAAGCTGGTTTTGCGCAAGTATTCGTGCTGAAAGAGGGCGTCGCTGGCTGGGCTGGCGAAAACTTGCCTTTGGTGCGCGGCAAATAATTTACCTGTCGTCTTTCATGATGCAGGCCGTTAGCTGCAATTAGGCCCCCAGCGACTTATTGTTATAAGCTTCTGGGGACACTCCATTTTGCTGCCGCCCTGCAACATGAAATTTCAGGGTAAAAAACAGGAGCTAATTTATGGCCAATGTTGAAATCTATACTAAAGAAACCTGCCCGTATTGCCATCGTGCAAAAGCACTGCTGAGCAGCAAGGGCGTGAGTTTCCAGGAGTTGCCGATCGATGGCAATGCCGCCAAGCGTGAAGAGATGATCAAACGCAGCGGTCGCACCACGGTTCCCCAGATTTTTATTGACGCACAGCACATTGGCGGCTGTGATGACTTGTATGCATTGGATGCACGTGGTGGACTGGATCCCCTGCTGAAATAACGTGTGAACGTTGGCATTACATTGCGCAGTATTTAAGGACAACACTTAAGGGTTTTCTACACATGTCAGAACAAAACAACACCGAAATGACTTTCCAGATCCAACGTATTTATACCAAGGATATTTCTTTCGAAGCGCCGAACGCGCCGCACGTTTTCCAGAAAGATTGGCAGCCAGAAGTTAAACTTGATCTGGATACGGCATCTACTCAACTGGCAGATGACGTTTACGAAGTGGTACTGCGTGTTACCGTAACGGCCTCCCTGGGCGAAGAAACCGCGTTCCTGTGTGAAGTTCAGCAGGGCGGTATTTTCTCCATCGCGGGTATCGAAGGCACCCAGATGGCACATTGCCTGGGCGCATACTGCCCGAACATTCTGTTCCCGTATGCTCGTGAGTGCATCACCAGCATGGTATCCCGCGGTACATTCCCGCAACTGAACCTTGCGCCGGTTAACTTCGATGCGCTGTTCATGAACTATTTGCAGCAGCAGGCTGGCGAAGGTACTGAAGAACATCAGGATGCCTGATGAACCAACGTAATGCTTCAATGACTGTGATCGGTGCCGGCTCGTACGGCACCGCTCTTGCCATCACCCTGGCAAGAAATGGCCACGAGGTTGTCCTCTGGGGCCATGACCCTGAACATATCGCAACGCTTGAACGCGACCGCTGTAACGCCGCGTTTCTCCCCGATGTGCCTTTTCCCGATACGCTCCATCTTGAAAGCGATCTCGCCACTGCGCTGGCAGCCAGCCGTAATATTCTCGTCGTCGTACCCAGCCATGTCTTTGGTGAAGTGCTGCGCCAGATTAAACCGCTGATGCGTCCTGATGCGCGTCTGGTGTGGGCGACCAAAGGGCTGGAAGCGGAAACCGGACGTCTGTTACAGGACGTGGCGCGTGAGGCCTTAGGCGATCAAATTCCGCTGGCGGTTATCTCTGGCCCAACGTTTGCGAAAGAACTGGCGGCAGGTTTACCGACGGCTATTTCGTTGGCCTCTACCGACCAGACCTTTGCCGATGATCTCCAACAATTGCTGCACTGTGGCAAAAGTTTCCGCGTTTACAGCAACCCGGATTTCATCGGTGTGCAGCTTGGCGGTGCGGTGAAAAACGTCATTGCCATTGGCGCGGGGATGTCCGACGGTATCGGTTTTGGTGCGAATGCGCGTACGGCGCTGATCACCCGTGGGCTGGCTGAAATGTCGCGTCTTGGTGCGGCGCTGGGTGCCGATCCTGCCACCTTTATGGGCATGGCGGGGCTTGGCGATCTGGTGCTTACCTGTACCGACAACCAGTCGCGTAACCGCCGTTTTGGCATGATGCTCGGTCAGGGCATGGATGTACAAAGCGCGCAGGAGAAGATTGGTCAGGTGGTGGAAGGCTACCGCAATACGAAAGAAGTCCGCGAACTGGCGCATCGCTTCGGCGTTGAAATGCCAATAACCGAGGAAATTTATCAAGTATTATATTGCGGAAAAAACGCGCGCGAGGCAGCATTGACGTTATTAGGTCGTGCACGCAAGGACGAGCGCAGCAGCCACTAACCCCAGGGAACCTTTGTTACCGCTATGACCCGGCCCGCGCAGAACGGGCCGGTCATTATCTCATCGTGTGGAGTAAGCAATGTCGTGTGAAGAACTGGAAATTGTCTGGAACAATATTAAAGCCGAAGCCAGAACGCTGGCGGACTGTGAGCCAATGCTGGCCAGTTTTTACCACGCGACGCTACTCAAGCACGAAAACCTTGGAAGTGCACTGAGCTACATGCTGGCGAACAAGCTGTCATCGCCAATTATGCCTGCTATTGCTATCCGTGAAGTGGTGGAAGAAGCCTACGCCGCTGACCCGGAAATGATCGCCTCTGCGGCCTGTGATATTCAGGCGGTGCGTACCCGCGACCCGGCAGTCGATAAATACTCAACCCCGTTGTTATACCTGAAGGGTTTTCATGCCTTGCAGGCCTATCGCATCGGTCACTGGTTGTGGAATCAGGGGCGTCGCGCATTGGCAATCTTTCTGCAAAACCAGGTTTCTGTGACGTTCCAGGTCGATATTCACCCGGCAGCAAAAATTGGCCGTGGCATTATGCTCGACCACGCCACGGGCATCGTTGTGGGTGAAACGGCGGTAATTGAAAACGACGTATCGATTCTGCAATCTGTGACGCTTGGCGGTACGGGTAAATCTGGTGGTGACCGTCACCCGAAAATTCGTGAAGGTGTGATGATTGGCGCGGGCGCGAAAATCCTCGGCAATATTGAAGTTGGTCGCGGCGCGAAGATTGGCGCAGGTTCCGTGGTGCTGCAACCGGTGCCGCCGCATACAACCGCCGCTGGCGTTCCGGCTCGTATTGTCGGTAAACCAGACAGCGATAAGCCATCAATGGATATGGACCAGCATTTCAACGGTATTAACCATACATTTGAGTATGGGGATGGGATCTAATGTCCTGTGATCGTGCCGGATGCGATGTAATCATCTATCCGGCATACAGTAACTAATCTCTCAACAACGCTCCCGGATATCCCAGCTGCCGCCAGGCTTCATACACCACAACTGACACCGCATTGGACAGGTTCATGCTGCGGCTGTCCGGCACCATCGGAATGCGAATTTTTTGTTCAGCGGGCAGGGCATCAAGAATGCTCGCTGGCAGGCCGCGTGTTTCCGGGCCGAACATCAGATAATCGCCATCCTGATAGCTTACGGCGCTGTGAGCAGGCGTACCTTTCGTGGTGAGGGCAAACAGGCGCTGGGGATTTTCTGCTTCGAGGAACGCGCGAAAGTCATGATGACGCGTAACGGCGGTAAACTCGTGATAGTCCAGCCCCGCGCGGCGCAGGCGCTTATCGTCCCAGGCAAATCCCATCGGTTCGATGATATGCAGACGAAAGCCGGTATTAGCGCAAAGACGGATGATGTTGCCAGTATTTGGCGGAATTTCTGGTTCGTAAAGTACGATGTTTAGCATACTGCCCCCTTAGTGCGGGGGCAGGATAGCAGAAAATTGGTGAGCAGTGCGGCCTTTTCCCCTCACCCCGGCCTCCCCCTGTCTCTTGATCAGGAGATCTGATCAAGAGACAGCTCCCTGAGGGAGAGGGTTAGGGGGAGGGGGCGCAAACGACTATGCCGCATTCCCTTTCGCCATCGGGGCCAGTGCCGCAGGCAACTCTTTACCCAGCCCCTGCACCAGCGAATCTTGCGTAATTTCGCTGATCGATTTCGCGCCAGTCAGCGTCATTGCCACTTTCATCTCTTTCTCGATCAGATTTAGCAGGTTAGCTACACCCGCCTGGCCCGCTGTTGCCAGCGCATACAGGAAAGCACGACCCAGAAGTACGGTGTCGGCACCGAGCGCAATCATACGCACGACATCAAGCCCGTTACGAATTCCGCTATCCGCCAGAATGGCGATATCACCTTTCACCGCATCTGCAATAGCGGGCAACGCACGAGCGGAAGAGAGTACACCGTCCAGCTGGCGGCCACCGTGGTTAGAAACCACAATTCCATCAGCACCAAAACGTACTGCATCGCGCGCATCTTCCGGATCGAGGATCCCTTTGATCACCATCGGGCCATCCCAGAAATCGCGGATCCACTCAAGGTCTTTCCATGAGATGGACGGATCGAAGTTATTCCCCAGCCAGCCGATGTAATCTTCCAGTCCGGTCGGTTTGCCGAGATAAGCTGAGATATTACCTAAATCATGTGGACGACCGTTCAGGCCCACATCCCACGCCCATTGCGGATGCGTCACCGCCTGCAAGTAGCGGCGCATTGCCGCATTTGGGCCGCTCATACCTGAATGCGCATCACGGTAGCGTGCGCCCGGTGTCGGCATATCCACGGTGAAAACCAGCGTCGAACAACCCGCTGCTTTTGCTCGCTCCAGCGCGTTACGCATAAAGCCGCGATCGCGCAGTACATAAAGCTGGAACCACATTGGGCGCTTGATGGCTGGCGCGACTTCTTCAATCGGGCAAACGGAAACCGTCGAGAGAGTAAACGGAATGCCATGCGCGTCCGCCGCTTTGGCTGCCTGAACTTCGCCACGACGCGCATACATGCCACACAAACCCACCGGTGCCAGTGCTACCGGCATCGACAATTTCTCATTAAACAGCGTCGTTTCCAGGCTTAAGTCAGACATGTTTTTCAGAATACGCTGGCGCAGTGCCACTTCTGACAAATCTTCCACGTTGCGGCGCAGCGTGTATTCAGAATATGCACCACCATCCATATAGTGGAACAGGAACGGCGGCAGAATGCGTTGCGCTGCGGCGCGATAATCGCTGGCTGCGGAAATAATCATGCGTTTTTCTCCCTCGAATGCTCATAATGCTCACCGGGCAGGCGGGTAATCCGTGCGTGGCGAGCCTGATCTTCATCGAATCGTTTCATGGTGGTGTGAACAAAACTAAGGTGCGTCATCATTGCTTTACGCGCCCCGTCGGCATCACCAGCAAAAATGGCGTCAATGACAGCCTGATGTTGTTCGGTCAGTTGTGAAAAAACCGGTGGCACCAGATACATCCGCTGACGGCTATGCTTCACTGAGGATTGCAGGACATCGAAGAAACCGCGCATGGTTTGCAGCAGCACGATGTTATGTGAGGCTTCGGCAATCGCCAGATGAAAACGAACGTCCGCTTGTGAGGCGATATCCGGGTCTTCACTTAGCGTTGCTTCAAAGCAAAGCTGAATCTTTTCTTTGTCGCCAGGTGTGGCGCGCATTGCCGCATGCCATGCGGTGCTGGCTTCAATGGCGTAGCGGGCTTCCAGAATATCGAAACTGTAATCCGGATCATCGGCCATCAGCGTTTTTAGCGGCTGGACGATGTTTTGCTCCGACCATGTGTCATGACGCCAGCGAATAAACGTCCCGCCGCCGCGTCGACTGAGCAGCACGCCTTCGCTCACCAGTTTTGCCAGCGCCTCGCGTAGTGAATTACGTGATACGCCGAGTTGCATCGCCAGTTGGCGCTCAGCGGGCAACTTCATGCCCGCTTCCAGGTTTTTTTCATCAATCAGCGCCCGCACACGATCGGCAACCTCGTCTGACAGGCGTCTGGGTAAAACAATCATTAAGGAATCATCCACGTTAAGACATAAGCCTGAAGCGTGGTGATCACGCCCACCATACAGGTGAAGATCAGGCTGTGTTTGACAGTAAAGCGGAACAAATCAGACTCTTTGCCCACCAGGCCTACCGCCGCACAGGCGATAGCGATAGATTGCGGGGAGATCATCTTACCGGTGACGCCACCGGTGGTATTGGCGGCAACCAGCAACAGATCAGAGACGCCAATTTGTTGTGCTGCGGTGGCTTGCAGCGCGGCGAACAGGGCGTTAGATGAGGTATCCGACCCGGTCAGGAATACCCCCAGCCAGCCGAGGAACGGCGAGAAGAAGGTGAATGCATGACCGGTGTGCGCCAGTGCCAGTGCCAGTGTTGATGACAGTCCGGAATAGTTCGAGATAAAGGCGAACGCCAGCACCATGCCGATGGAGTAGATGGGTAGAGCCAGTTCTTTCAGCGTGCTGCCGAAGGTGCTGATAGCGTCAGACGGTTTCATCTTCAGCCAGACAATCGAGAGCAGTGCAGCAAACAGAATGGCGGTGCCGGTGGCAGAGAACCAGTCAAACTTAAACACGGCGGCATAGGCTGTAGCCTCGCTGACCACTGGTGGCATACGGGCAACCAGTTTATCGAGGTACGGCACCGGAATGTTGATCACCCACTCATACAGCGCACCACCCGATGCGAACAGGGCTTTAAACGGCGGGATACTCCACAGTGTTACGGTAGCTGTCAGGAACAGGAACGGTGTCCAGGCACGTAACACCTGACCCGCAGTGTAACCGGTGTGGGCCAGCGTCATATCAACCTGTGACGCCCCCAAATCACCAAAACGGAATACGCGCACTGGCTGCCAGCGTTTGAGGAACAGCGTCAGGCAGAGCAGTGATACCAGCGAAGAGATAATGTCCGGCAGCTCCGGCCCAATGAAGTTAGAGCTAAGGTACTGAGCGATGGCAAACGAGCCGCCCGCAACCACGACCGCAGGCCACGTCTCCTTGATACCGCGCCAGCCGTCCATAATCGCCATGATCCAGAACAGCACGATAATGGTCATAAACGGTAGCTGCCGCCCCACCATCTGGCCAATCTCAAAGCTGTCGATGCCTGTTACTTGTCCGGCAACCAGGATTGGAATGCCCATCGCGCCAAATGCCACTGGCGCGGTGTTAACAATCAGGCACAGTCCGGCGGCGTACAGCGGTTTAAAACCCAGGCCGACCAGCAATGCGGCGGTAATTGCTACCGGTGCGCCAAAGCCTGCGGCTCCTTCAAGGAAAGCGCCGAAACAGAAACCGACGATCAGCATTTGCAGACGCTGGTCAGGGGTTATCGAAAGAATAGACGAGCGAATGATGTCAAACTGCCCGGTTTTCACCGAGATCTTATAGACGAACACTGCTGCAATAATGATCCACGCGATGGGCCACAAACCATAGAAGAAGCCATAAACCACCGAGGCCAGCGCGTTAGCGACCGGCATTTTATAGAACAGCAAAGCCACGGCAAGGGCGATTGCTACCGTCCATGAGGCGGCGACGTATCCTTTCAGTTTGAGCTTAATCAGCGCAAAGAAGAAAAACAGGATGGGAAGCGATGCTATCAGACTGGAAAGCCAGATATTCCCGGCGGGATCGTAGTTTTGTTGCCAGAGATTCATTGCAGGTCTCCTGGAGTCCACGCACATCGTGTAATGAGTCTGTTGCTCATCTCCTTGTCACACGTTGTGTAAAAGTGGCACTGCCAATTGTGTTGTGTAGGGATAATGACAATGAATGGTTAACTAAATGTTATGTATTGGCAATATTGATGTGAGTTTTAATTGGGGAATTGTGAACCAGAGGTCAGATAAGCGAAGAATTGGTAGGGCCAATTCTTGTGGGGGGAGATGTCTGGTAAAGAAAAGGGCAATCCTCATCAGAGAATTGCCCTTAGATTGTTGACCCGGAGCGCCTTATCTTGCCTGATGCGCGTAACGCATCAGGCAATTTGGCGTTTGCCCTTAGTCACACTAACTTAATGGATCATTACCACTGAATACCGGCACCGAGTGCGGCGGAGTATTCACCCTGGCTATTGGTACTACCTTGTAATTTGTAGACCCAACGACCATTGGCGCTCACCATCGATACACCTAAAGCAACTGCCGATTCACCGTTGTAAGTACCGCCACCAATAGAGGCCATGCTGGCACCTGGAGTGTAAGCCTGCGGCAGACCGGTCATTGCCATTGCAGAAGCGATACCACCGCTCAACTTGCTTTCAGTTTTAGACAGTTTGTTATCCATCTCAACCATTCGCTGATCGGTGTATTGCTTCGTTTCCTGCACGCTTTGCTTCAACTGCGCGTAATTCACCGCGTCGTTGTTGTTGACGCCAGCGGAGACGTTGCTGATACGAGTCGTACCGCCGTTGCCGCCACCGAGGGTGATATTGCTATAGTCGATAGAACCATCAGCTTTGGTGTCGTAACGCACACCGCCAGCTTCGGAAGACTTCAACTGTGCCACGTTAACAGCATCGGTGTCGTTTTTACCTGCGGCTACGTTGGTGATACGACGTTGATTAGTAGATGAGCCTACAGAGATCGTATTTTCTTCGGTTGCCACAGACCCTGTACCCAGTGCGACGCTGTTATCCGCGGCAGCAATGGAGCCAGAACCAATCGCGACGCTATCTTTACCCTGCGCGCTGGCATCTACACCATCGGTATTGGTCTTGAAGTACTTGGTGCTACCGGTGGTGACGATATCGCCAATACCGTTTTCGATATTAGTAACGCGAGTATCCAGATTAGTGACCTG
Organism: Escherichia sp. WS33; assembly: GCF_046486385.1. NCBI lineage: Bacteria > Pseudomonadati > Pseudomonadota > Gammaproteobacteria > Enterobacterales > Enterobacteriaceae > Escherichia > Escherichia sp. WS33. The sequence continues at coordinate 168,491 of NZ_JBJQLJ010000008.1, forward strand.
ATTGTTCAGGTTAGTAATGCTCTGGGTATTCTGGGAAACCTGCGCATCCGTTACTTTCAACTGACCCACGTTGACCGCATCGGTATCAGCCGAACCTGCTGCGACGTTAGTGATCTGACGTTGACCATCCGCACTACCGACTGAGAATTCACCGACAGAGTTCTGCGGTGCGTCCATGTTGTAGGCGGTATAATTGGTTTGAGCGCCACGAGTGGTCGTAGAACCATTACCTATCGCAATACTGTTGACATGAATGACTTGCGCATTGCTACCAATGGCAATGCCGTTAAGTGCATTCGCGTCCACGTAGGCACCATAACCGATACCAATACCTTTATCGCCATTCACGATGGTTTTCGCACCCATTGCCAGCGAGTCAGTTCCCACTGCCAGTGAATCTTCTTCCGTTGAATTAGCGTGGAAGTATTTAGTCGGCGTGGTTGCGACCGCACCAATCGCATTCTGCAATTGACGAACCGTAACGGCGTCATGGGCTTCGGAACCATCGGCTACGTTGATGATTTGACGATATTTACCGTCATCACCGATAGACAATGCACCGAGCAGTTCGCCATCCGTGGTGTCGTAACCAATAACAACGCCATTTTCCGTTATGCTGGTGTCACGGGAGCCTTTTGCAATCACTCGGCTGGAAACAGAGCTGCTACCCAGGGCGATACCCGTATCAACGTCGCTGTAGCTGCCCTGACCAATAGCTACGCTGCTATCGCCTTTGGCGACAGAGTTATAACCTATAGCTGTAGCGCCAACACCCTGTGCGCTGGCGTCGTTGAACGCTAAGCCGTCGTCGTTAGTACGCACATAGTTAATACCCGCACCGTTTTCTTGGATATAGGTTGCGTCGGTGTTACCAGCGAGCTGATTGATAATTTGGGTGTTCTGCTCAATCATCATATTCGTCGCATTCAACTGAGAACCGTTCACTGCATCGGTACTGTCCTCACTAATACTGCCATTAGCGACATTAGTGATGATGCTGGCTTTACCGTCATGGCTGGCATTGTAGGCTCCAGCACCGCCATTGGCAGTCTCATCCCACAGCAAGGCGTTATCATCAAGCGCATCCAGGGCGTCACCGACGTTGTTGTACTCGGCGTTCGCAATGGTGTAAGTCGGTGCGGTGATGGTGCCGTCAGCGTTGACTTCTGCGTCACCACCCAGCGCATCAGCGATGTACTTATTGGTGGTATAGAGTTGTGAGCCGTTAATCGCGTCGCTGCTGGCAGCAGAGATTGCACCGTTAGCGACGTTAGTGATTACACTGGCAGTTTTATCTTTTCCGTGAGCGGCGCTAAATGCACCATTTTCACCGGCGTCCGCATCCCAGAGCAGAGCGTCGTCAAGAGTGGTATCGATAGCATTCAGGGCATCACCGACATTATCGTAATCAGCATTAGCAATGGTGTACGTCGGCGCAGTGATGGTGCCGTCTGCATTGACTTCGGCACCACCTCCCAGCGCATCAACAACATAACTGCTCACGCCGTGGAGTTGTGAGCCGTTTACTGCGTCAGAACTGGAGTCTGAAATTTCACCATCTGCGACATCAGTGATCACGCTTGCGTCACCATTAGTACCGTGTTTGGCACTGAATTTACCTGCGGTGGCATCCCAAAGCAGAGCATCGCCGAGAGACGTGCTAAATGAGGAGTTAATCGCAGCCAGTGCATCGCCGACGTTATAATAATTTGTTTCACCGATTTTGTAGGTTGGACCGGTAAACACACCGTCAGTATTCACAGAAGCATTGCCGCCGAAGTAGGTGGCGATATTGCTGCTTAAGTCATAAAGCTGGCTACCGTTAATGGCATCGGAACTGGTTGCAGTGACTGTGCCGTCCAGGATATTGGTGATTTTGCTGGCGGTATTGTTGCCATGAGCTGCAGTGAAGACACCATTGTCCTTATCCCATTTCAGCGCATCCTCACCAAGATTAGTCACCGTCTCAGTCAGATTAGAGATGTTGGTGGTGTTAGTGGCGATATTGGTGGTATTCGTCGCCACGGCATCGTTGGTGGTTTTCAGCTGAGAGCCGTTAACGGCATCGGTGCTGCCAGTCGTCAGGTCGCCATCTTTAACGTTGGTGATTTTGCTGGTGGTATCCTGGCCGTGAGCTGCACTGAATGCCTTTTTAGTTTCGTTCCAGAGCAGGGCATCAGCCTGAAGGTCACCAACGGAATCCGTCAGGTTGGTGATATTGGTGGTATTGGTGGCAATATTTGCCGTATTCGTGGCAATGTTGCTGGTATTAGTAGCGATATTGGCGGTATTGGCTTCGACATCGTCATTGGTAGCTTTCAGTTGGGAACCGTTAACCGCATCCTTACTGGAGGCTGAAATCGTGCCATCCGCAACATCGGTGATTACGCTGGCAGTTGGGCTACTAGTACCATGAGCAGCGCTGTATTTGCCTTTGGTTTGGTCCCATTGCAGGGTGTTTTCATCAAGTACAGCGAGCGCAGCCCCTACGTTATTTTTGCTACCATTTTTTAAATTGTAGGTTGGTGCTGTAACAGTACCGTCATCAACATCTACTGCAGCCCCTCCTCCAAGCCTTTTTGCTACCGAGTCGCTAATGGCATAAAGCTGTGAACCATTAATGGCATCGTAACTGTCAGACTTGATCGCGCCATTTTTCACATTAACGATCTTGCGTTTTAATGAACTATTGCCGACAGAGACGGTATTGTCTAAATCCGCAATGGAATCTGCGCCCAGCGCGACAGAGTTAATACCGTTGGCACTGCTATTACTACCAAGCGCAAGACTCTTATCACCAGTTGCATTACTGGCTGTGCCTAAGGCAATGGTGTTTAAGCCTCTCGACTGGCTACCATTACCCAGAGCGATGGCATCCACGCCATCAGCTTTGTTGCCCTGGCCTATGGCGATTGCATTATCTGCCAGAGCCTGGCTGCCATTTCCTAATGCGATAGTATTGACTTTATCGGCAAGGCTTCCGAACCCCATTGCCATGCTATTAGTCCCTTTTGCCTTCGCATTATTGCCAATAGCAGTTGCATTTTCAGCGGCTTCGGTCTCAGCACCTATCGCAATAGCGTTCGCTGCGCTGGCAAGTGATTGTCTGCCAAATGCGAGGCTGTCAGTACCGCTAGCTACACTGCTACGCCCCAGGGCAATTGCGTTTTCTTCAGATGCGACGCTACTTGCTCCCAGCGCCATTGAATACGCTTTTGACGCATTGGCGGTGTCGCCAAGAGCAATACTCATAATCTCAGTAGCTTTAGTGGCATTTCCCAGGGCAATGGCGTTTGCTCCTTCCGCTTTGGAAGAGTCCCCCATAGCAATAGACAATTTACCCAATGCTTTTGAATAACGGCCGAGGGCCATTGAGTATTGGCCCAATGAATACGAAGAGGCACCCAGTGCTATACTTCTATCGCCTTCTGATATTGCACTAACCCCAAAGGCCATTGATGCACCGCCAATCGCATGGGTTTTTGACCCGATGGCAGAGCTATATTGGCCTTCAGCTATAGCGTCATAACCCACAGCAGTAATGGAACCACTGGTGTTCATAAAAGTATTTGCTTTCGCCCCTTTGCCTATAGCAACCCAGCCGTCGCCAGCTGATCCACTACCGTAATCAACACCCTGACCGTTGTCATTCCCGGCATTCGCCAATGCCCCAAACGACGACAACATTCCACCCGCAACCAGCGCAGAAATTAACAGCTTACTGCGCCCAGATTTCTTGCCACGGCTTTTTGCCGTTTCGCTGGTAACAGTATAATTCCCTGTCGCAGGGTTCCAGATAACTTTAAATATTTTGTTCATTAATGATGCTCGCTATTCCTTGTTATAAGCGTACTAACTGCATTTATTTTTTGCTTCTTTTCTGCCGATTTTCAGCAGAGGGAAGATTGTCGAACTGAATATTTTCCATGTTGATGGCTAACTTCAGATATCCCAGGTTATTGGGCGATACACCCTTCAGGGTCAAATTAATGTCTTGCCATTGACCTGGTAATAATTTCAATGTGGATTTCATTGATGTGTTGAAAAGTAATTGTTGCCACCGGGCAAACTCTTTGGCATCGACAGGTTTTTCACCACCCCATGTCGCATTAAAACCAATATTTGAGATAGGTGTACTTAATAAGTTGACCAGTGAAATATGAATAACACTGCCATTCTCTGTGGCGTCAATGGATAACACTCGACCCGCTAAAGCCACCGAACCATTGTTCAGGATGAAATACTTCGTTTTTGCTGGGTTAAACTCGGTAAAAATAAAAGTGTTTTGTTGATCTTTAACGGATTTAATTACGTGAGTTAAAGTCTTTGTACTGCTTATTATGCCAGTTTGTTGTTTTTGAATAGTTTCCAGTTGACTCTTTAGCTGTGCTTGTTGTTTTTCAAGTAGATCAATTTTATTGTTATGTTCTTCTTGTTGTTTCAATAAACTACTTTCTGGCTTGCCTTCTTCAATGTAGTCACATCCCGTTAATGCGCAGAGAACTGAAACAGTGACAGCACTGAAAAAAATCTTCTTCAAGTTCATGTAAAAATCCTTATTTCCTCCGACCAGCGATCAATGCCGGTAGAGTTGTCCATTGTATTATTGGTGATCTATGTTGCTTTACATTAATGACAGTGATGTGTGTCGATTAAATATTGTTTTAAGCATTCATCATAAAAATGTATCATTCGTTTCAAAAGATGTCTGTGTTTGTATGAATATATTATTTTTCGTGGATTCTAATGATGATTATTAATAAATGTCAAATATGAAAGAAACCATGTCTGGGAAAAATTTTACAGATAATTGATTTTGTGAATATGATGATTAAAATTTCACAATTAAATCCGAAAAAAAGAGACGTAAATGCTTGTTAATTAACAAATGATATCTTCTATATATTTTTATTGTTTATAGATGGCTATTACGGTAAAAATGCATTTTCAGAATATCAACCAGCGGTAAATCGAAGTAAAGGGAGTGAATTGTTTGGTAATTAGGCGAGTAGACAGGAGAGTCCCCGCATTGACCAGCTAAGGCAAGCCAGATGCGGGTTGATATGATCGAACCAGTCGTCTGAGGCGCTTAAAACGCAGTCTTAGAGAATCCAGTCATCTCCTGCAGGCCCATTTCACGGCCCAGCGCGGTCATTGGGTGCACAACCACCAGTCCGCGAACACTTTTCTTCAGCTTGCCCATATCAGCCTGCTCTTTTTTGGTAATTGCGCGCTGAAACGGCATCTTCATCAGCTTCTGTGCTTCTTTACTCAGTTTTTGGCTATGAACTTCACGCAGGCGAGCAATTTCTGCTTCCAGCGTGGCTTTCTCTTTTTCCAGCTCGGCATATTTGTCTGCGGCTTCAACCAGCGACAGATCGGCCTGCTGGTGGCGGATGGCGTCCAGACGATCGCTGAGACGTTTGATTTCGTTTTTTTCGACTTCTTTCATGTGATGGCTTCTGATAAAGATAAATTTATAGCCCCTAGTATGCGCGACCAGGTGCTTTGTTCACAACTGATGACATTGCAATAGTTCTGTAACGTAATCATTAACATGCTTAAAAACTACGCAATTTATTGATTAATTAAGAAATCTATAGAAAAAAGATAATAAACAGCAGCGGATGATTATTGAGGATTCAGCACGTTTTCCTTAATGTCATCTTTACCGGGAACCTAAACTAAAATTGGCGGCCGCGCATTCCCGGCGCGGGGTAATACGGAGATATCATCATGGGCAAATTAGGTGAAAACGTTCCGCTTCTTATCGATAAAGCCGTAGATTTCATGGCATCAAGCCAGGCGTTCCGGGAGTATCTGAAAAAACTTCCTCCCCGTAACGCGATTCCGTCCGGAATACCCGATGAAAGCGTGCCGTTATATCTACAACGTCTGGAGTATTATCGTCGGCTTTATCGGCCGAAGCAGGTAGAGGGGCAGTAAGCAGACGTTGCTTACTTTTGAAAGGCTTTTTTTAAGCTGATTCTGGAAATCAGCTCAGTCAGTGAAAGGACCATTGTTGATCGCACAGCCTGTTGATAGCGCTGAATTTGCATTGCATACAAACTGGAGTCTGCTGGTTCAAACTGTGGCGGCGGTGGTAACGCCGCCACGCATTGCAGTTCACCAAAGGGTCCAAGGATCTCGTCGTCGGTAAAGGCGTACTCGTTGCCGTCGTGATTTAGTTCTTCACGCAATGCCATCAGCAGCTCCGCATCTTCGTATTCCTGGCGGTTAATGACGCCCAACCCGTAAATGAGTTTTAAACGCACAGAAAGATCGCCCAGCGGACCGTCGCCGTCGAGTAACGGTTCTACAGCATACTTCACCGCGTAATCGTCTTTGCGGAATACCTGAAGCACCAGAAGATTTACCGCCTCGGTCAAAAGCTCGACGGCGGTGATCAGAAAGCTTCGCACGGTTTTGCCAGCATTCAGACGCTCAAGCACACGGTTTTCAAAGGCCTGGGTTTGTTCCATTGTTGCCTGCATATCTGACAATCTGTTATTCGGGCGCAGGGTGTCCTGCGCCTGGTCCACCATTATTGCATTGCTTTATAAGCGGTTACCGCCTCGGATACAACCTCGCTGTTGGCATCAAGACCGGAAATCTGTGCCAGCGCCGCCTGCGGACCTTTGTCAGCGATCAGTGCTGCCAGTTCCTGAGCCTGCGGATCATCTTCACTGCGGAAGTGCATTGCACCAGCAATCCCCTGAATCAGATTCTTGTGCGGAAGGCTGTATTCCAGCGTACCGAGCAATGGCTTGATCAGACGGTCGCCAGCACTCAGTTTACGCAGCGGCTGACGGCCTACGCGCTCTACATCATCTTTCAGATACGGGTTCTCAAAACGACCGAGGATTTTCTGGATGTACGCCGCATGTTTGTCTGCGTCAAAGCCGTAGCGCTTGATCAGTACCGCACCACTTTCTTCCATCGCACCTTTTACCACCGCGCGGATTTTCTCGTCGAGAATAGCGTCACGAATGGTCTGATGACCGGCCAGTTTTCCGAGGTACGCGGTTATAGCATGACCCGTGTTCAGGGTGAAGAGTTTACGTTCGACAAATGCCATCAGGTTGTCGGTTAACTCCATGCCTGGGATGTTCGGCAGTGCGCCTTTGAACTGCGTTTTATCGACAATCCATTCGCTGAAAGTTTCTACCGTCACTTCCAGCGGATCGTTAGTTGCCGAAGCCGAAGGCGGTACGATGCGGTCAACGGCGGAATCGACAAAGCCAACGTGTTCTTCTACCCACGCTTTGGCGTCTTCCGGCAGGGCGTTCATCACATGGCCTTTCAGCTGCGTGGTACCGCGTACCATGTTTTCACAGGCGATGATGTTCAACGGGGATTCATTACCTTGTTCTTTGCGTTTCACCAGCCCTTTGGCGATAGCCGGAGCAATACGTTCCAGCACAACCGGGCCAACGGCGGTAGTGACTAAATCGACCTGAGCAATCAGATCAACGACATCATCACCAATGCTGCTGACAGCATTGACGCCGGAAACGGTATCTACCTGCTCGGTTTCACCAACCACATGAACCTGATAGCTATGACGGGCATTCAGGGCATCAAGTACCACCTGATTGACATCGGCAAACGTCAGTTGGATACCCGCGTCTGCCAGCAGTTTACCGATAAAGCCACGACCGATATTACCTGCGCCAAAATGTAATGCTTTCATAGTATTAACCTTCATCAATGTTTTTACCCGAGAGGGCTGGGGTGAGGCTTTTCCCTCACCCAAACCCTCTCCGTGAGGAGAGGGGCAGCGCCGGATGCGGCGTAAGCGCCTTATCCGGCCTACAAGAACGTGCAAATTCAACAAATCGTGATGCATCCTGTAGGCCTGATAAGCGTAGCGCATCAGGCAATTAACCCCACCTTCTCCATGTGGAGAGGGTGGGATTGGATTACTTACGACCTGCCAACAGTTCCAGCACTTCATCCACGCTGGTGGTGTGTGCCAGACGCTCGATGACGGACTCATCATCCAGTGCATTGGTCAGGCTGGTGATAACCTGAATGTGCTCGTTGTTACGGGCTGCAATACCAATCACCAGACGGGCAATGTCATCTTCTTCTTCACCGAAGCGCACGCCTTCCGGGTACTGGCAGAACACCACGCCCGTTTTCAGTACGCGATCTTTCGCTTCAACCGTACCGTGTGGCACCGCGATAGACTCACCCAGATAAGTCGGGGTCAGTTTTTCACGATCCAGCATCGCCTGAACGTATTCCGGCTCAACGTAACCGCCTTTCACCAGCTGCTCGCCAGCAAAACGAATCGCTTCTTCTTTGGTTGCCGCTTTGCGACCGAGGAAGATGTTCTCCGCGCCTAGCTTGAACAGGTTAGCACTGGAATCGTCAAAGCTGTCTTTCAGGCTGTCTTTTACTTTCTCTTCGTTTGCCGTGTGGCGTTGGGCAGCAACCAGACGTTCGGTCAGGCTGGTGTACAGGCCGCTGTCGAGGAAGTTGGTCAGCGAAATATGCTGTGCCTGCGGAACCTGGCGCATAGCGCGTTCGGTCAGGTCACGGTGAGTGATGACGAGGTCCACATCTGGCGGCAGGTTGTTGATCGCGCTGTTAGTAACAGAAATCTGCGACAGACCTGCATCCTGAATTTTCTTACGCAGAACGCCTGCGCCCATCGCACTGGAACCCATACCGGCGTCACAGGCAACGATGATTTTACGTACGTGGCTCAGGTCGTTAGTCACATCGCCAGCAGACAGCGGAGATGCGCCTTTAGACTCAGCTTTCATGTCCTGCATACGACGAGTTGCTGCTTCAATATCATCTTCTTCTTTCACTTTGCTGGTTTTCAGCAAAATAGCAGAGACAACGAAGGAGACAGCCATCGCCGCACACACACCCGCGATGTTAGCGAAGTAAGCACCTTTTGGCGTCATCGCCAGTACCGCAAGGATAGACCCCGGAGATGCTGGAGAAACCAGACCACCGCCCAGGATAGTCAGCGTGAACACGCCAGTCATACCGCCGAGGATAACGGCCAGGATCAGACGCGGATTCATCAGCACATACGGGAAGTAGATTTCGTGGATACCACCCAGGAAGTGGATGATTGCCGCACCGCCCGCAGACTGTTTAGCACTACCACGACCAAAGAACATGTACGCCAGCAGCACGCCCATACCTGGACCTGGGTTAGCTTCAATCAGGAAGAAGATGGATTTACCCAGTTCATGGGACTGCTGAATACCCAGCGGCGAGAAGATACCGTGGTTAATGGCGTTGTTGAGGAACAGGATTTTCGCCGGTTCAACAAAGATAGACGCCAGCGGCAGCATGTCATGGACAACCATGAAGTTAACGCCCGCAGCCAGCATTTTGGACAGGGCTTCAACAATCGGGCCAATGCCGAGAAATGCCAGAATGGCGAGGATCATCCCGATGATGCCTGCGGAGAAGTTATTCACCAGCATCTCAAAACCGGATTTGATCTTACCGTCTACCCAGCGGTCGAAGTGCTTAATGCACCAGCCGCCCAGCGGACCTGCAATCATAGAACCGAGGAACATCGGCATGTCTGCGCCGACGATAACGCCCATGGTAGTGATGGCACCGACTACGCCGCCACGTTCGCCGCCTACCAGCTTACCACCGGTATAACCGATCAGCAGCGGCAGGAGATAAGTGATCATCGGCCCGACCAGCTTCGCCAGCGTCTCGTTCGGTAACCACCCTGTTGGAATAAATAACGCGGTGATGATACCCCACGCGATAAACGCGCCGATATTTGGCATCACCATGTTGCTGAGGAAACGACCAAAGCTTTGCACTTTGATCTTAATATCGGATGACATAAAAACACCCCTTCTTATGTTTGCTGTCGCGCAGGCTGGAAGCCCGAGGTTTTTTGTTAATGTGGCGGCAGAGGTAGCCGGACCTTGTAGATACTGCGAAATCTGGCACTGAATCGGTTAACTGTCCAGTCGACGGCCTTTTGTGTGATATCAGTCACATAAATATAGGGGGTAGAGAGGTAATTGACGTGATACTCATCACAAAACGCTTGTGTAAAAAAGCAACAAGACGGCGATTTTCGCTAAAAATGGCATTTAAATGTGAGTAGTGTCACATTTTTGTTTTGATGGTTTGTTGAATCTTTGTGATCTGAATCACAAGATATTTTCTTACGGCGTTCACCTGATGTGATCTACAGCATGTTATGTCTTCGTCATACAATCGTTATGTAACTAAGCAACTCATCACCTCTAAAAATTATTCTTTGGTGTTATGGCGAGAATCGCGAACCCGGATTATTGTCAAAATATCAGCCTGACTCCCTTCTGGCTGCCAGCCCAAAAACAACACTGATAAACGTGAATCCGAGGCAGATATGTTTCTAAACTATTTCGCGTTGGGAGTGCTGATCTTCGTCTTTCTGGTGATTTTTTATGGAATCATCGCGATACATGACATCCCTTATCTGATTGCCAAAAAGCGCAATCACCCCCATGCCGACGCTATTCATACGGCGGGCTGGGTGAGCCTGTTTACTCTGCATGTTATCTGGCCGTTTCTGTGGATCTGGGCGACGCTCTATCAACCGGAGCGTGGCTGGGGTATGCAGTCACATGTTGCGTCGCAGGAGAAAGCAACTGACCCGGAAATCGCCTCACTTTCTGACCGAATTTCCCGGCTGGAGCATCAACTCGCCGCCGAGAAAAAGACTGACTATTCCACGTTCCCGGAGATCTAATTATGGATCTATTGATTGTTTTAACTTACGTGGCGCTGGCGTGGGCGGTCTTTAAAATCTTCCGCATTCCGGTAAATCAGTGGACGCTGGCGACGGCGGCGCTGGGAGGCGTGTTTCTGGTGAGTGGTTTGATTTTGTTGATGAACTACAACCACCCTTACACTTTTACCGCGCAAAAGGCAGTGATAGCGATCCCTATCACGCCACAGGTGACGGGAATTGTTACTGAAGTCACTGACAAGAATAATCAGCTTATTCAAAAGGGCGAGGTGCTTTTTAAGCTCGACCCGGTTCGTTACCAGGCGCGAGTTGACAGACTTCAGGCTGACCTGATGACGGCGACGCATAATATAAAGACGCTGCGTGCGCAGCTCACTGAAGCGCAGGCCAACACCACCCAGGTTTCAGCGGAGCGCGACCGTCTGTTTAAAAATTATCAACGTTACTTGAAAGGCAGCCAGGCGGCGGTGAATCCGTTCTCGGAACGTGACATCGACGATGCGCGGCAAAATTTCCTCGCGCAGGATGCGCTGGTGAAAGGCTCGGTGGCGGAGCAGGCGCAGATCCAGAGCCAGCTCGACAGTATGGTTAACGGCGAGCAATCGCAGATTGTGAGCTTAAGAGCGCAACTTACTGAAGCAAAATATAACCTTGAGCAGACTGTCATTCGCGCGCCGAGCAATGGCTACGTTACTCAGGTACTGATCCGCCCAGGTACATACGCAGCTGCCTTGCCGCTGCGTCCGGTGATGGTCTTCATCCCCGAGCAAAAACGGCAAATTGTCGCCCAATTTCGGCAAAACTCGCTGTTACGTCTGAAACCCGGCGATGATGCGGAAGTGGTGTTTAACGCGCTACCTGGGCAGGTGTTTCACGGCAAACTGACTAGTATTTTACCTGTCGTGCCAGGCGGTTCTTATCAGGCGCAGGGGGTATTGCAATCATTAACGGTCGTGCCCGGCACGGACGGTGTGCTGGGAACCATTGAACTGGATCCTAACGATGATATCGATGCCTTACCCGACGGCATCTACGCCCAGGTGGCGGTTTACTCCGACCATTTCAGCCATGTTTCGGTGATGCGGAAAGTGCTGCTAAGAATGACCAGCTGGATGCATTATCTTTATTTGGATCATTGAGGGGGAGGGGGGAGATTATGGAACTTTGCTCCTTGTAAGGACTAATTATTTTTGCATATTACTTCATTAGCTGCGATGATTTTTCTTTAATATTCATTATGTTAATAAGTTCTGGATGAGTGTGCTCTCATTGGATTTTTTATCCGTCTTGTTCTGCCGCAGGATGAGACTATACATCGTCGAGATCGCAATGATGATATGAGTTGTTCCTCCTGCGACGGCTCTAATCAAAAAAGAGCAGGAGTGCTTTTCCATCTATTGCGATGATGGCTTTATTATCTGAAGGATGACAGTCACATTTAAAAAATATTTAATCTATAGATCACAATGTAGGGTCATGGAATATATGTATACAACTATTTTCTTCTTCACTTTTAATTATCGTATTCATTATAAAACTAAGTTAAAAAACTCCTGGAGAGTGAGTTATTAATATATTTTTAAATAAAATTAAGTTATCATTCATCGATGCACTTTATAGAATCATCAATGGCCATAATAGTACTATTAACTCTCAATTTTATATTTTTATCATCACTACAAATATTAACTGAATTTATATCAATGATTTTTTTATTCTTATCTTTTATTTTATTTACTGTTTCAATGCAATCAGCGGCAAGTTGGAGTGGATTTAGATTTTTCAGATATGGTCTTATGATCTTTCCCTTACTTAATAAATAGCATGTATAGGATTCGGAAAGTCCAGCATCTATTTTGTACCTCATTATATTAGATAAGGATGTGAGAAATTCCTTGTTATCATTCGCAGCCATATATGCCAGTCCGAGTTCAGCCTCTGCGGCCTTACAGGCAAAATAGCTTAGTGAACACGCTTTTCGTCCCTCTTTATTACTGGCTGATATTAGTGCCCATAATATTGCTTTGTCTGCCAAATCTAACTCTCTCTGAAATTGTCTTGCAGTAACTGCACTCGCAGAAATAGAGAAAAAAATACAATTGTTAATAACCTTGCCATATTTTTTAGTCCGTAACTGTTAATGTGCTATCTGGCTCTGAAAATATTAACTCATTTAATTTTTGCATGTCATTAGATAAACCAGTTATACAACCCTCGGAACAGAATCGAGGTCCTAAAGACGGACCAAAAGCGTTTAAACAACTATGTATTGAAAATCCATTGCGATTATAAGTTCCTGTATTAACTGACGGTACTAATCGTATGCCGTCAGGTTTTCTATTGCTTGCTCCCGGGTCATTAACATTCCAACTCCATAGGCCTTGAGGTATTGGCCATCTATTTATAAATGTGTACAACGGGGATTATTTTTACATTGCATATTATTACCAGAAGCGACTGGAATACTAAGCACATCATAAAAATTATCATCACATGGTATATCTGAAACACACGAAAGCATACCTAAAGTTATACTGTATAAACAGGTGGCTAATCCCAAGGGGATCGATTCCAGAAATCGGGTTCAACGGATACTGATAAAAATTCCACCTACCTTCCAGCCCAATCGGAGCCTGAGTGTTATACCGCCCCTGCTGCGGTTAATGTTACCGATAATAGTTATAGTACAGCCCTGATTCATCATCATACTACTGCTGCGGCAGTCTGATGAACTATTGCTTTTACGGATTCTCCTTATTCTTCCTTCTATCCATTCGCTTTAGCTTTTTGAGCTCTTGAAGTTTGCTCTTTGCATCAATATTACCGTTATTTACAGCGAATTCCATCCAATAAATAGCTCTATTCAAATTATAATATTCTGATAATGTTGGATTTGTATCTGATAAAAAGACCCCATAATTAAACTGCGCTGTAACATTCCCCTGAGATGCTGATCTTTCCAAGAATCGCAATTGTTTATCAATATTATTTTTAGTAAAGCAGTAATATTGATATAGTCGAAATGATGCCTCTGAATCACCATGTTGTGATTTATACTTCAGTTTCATCAGCTTTTCTTCACTTAAATCATAGGTCATTGCTGTAGATCCCATCACACTTTCGTTTTCTTTTATTTTCACATCAGCACCATGCAATTGACAAATAAAAGAAAAATAAAAAAATAGTAACAAGCATGCTTTCATACATCTACAACCTATCTTATATCACTGGGTTTTTCTGGCGTACCTTGCATATTAGAAATGGGGTGCCCAGATGGCCCATATGTTATCCAATTACCAAGGTCTTTTGTTGTTATAGCCATTAGATCCTTATTTGAATTAAGGTTCGTTGGTGCTGTTAGCACTGTATCCATTTTTAACTTACCATTAGTTCCTCGCCCCCACCACGTCCATAGCGTGTCAGGTCCTATTACATTTGTATGTAACTCTTTAGCTAATTGGCTAGCAAATGAATTTTGTCCTTTACCTGTATTACAAGAAAATAACCAAACTGTCATCCCATCTTTATAATTCCCATCAAATTTAATTAGATATGCTAGATCTTTAGCTGTCATGATACTGCGCGTTGCGGATTCAATAGATGTGGGGGTACCATGCCCCCCGATTGTGAAAACGCCTGGGATATTAATCTCATCAGCTACAGAATGGATAAGATCACTTTCGGGGTATAAATTTATATCAACCAAACCTTGCGGATCTACATTTATGACCGGATTCAACGGATACTGATAAAAATTCCATCCCCCCTTCAGCCCAATCGGATCCTGAGTGATATACCGCCCCTGCAGCGGGTCATAATAGCGGTGGCGGTTGTAATACAGGCCGGACTCCTCATCATACTGCTGACCCGGCAGGCGAATGAGCTGCTGCAGATGATGCGGGTTCTCATCACTCAGCAGGTTGCCCCATTCATCATATTCTGCGCACCACGCTGTTGCCCCTTCCGTGCTGATGAGCGCCAGCGGCAGGCCGCGATGGTCGCAGTGGTACAGGTGGATTTTTCGCGCCGGCGTGTACACCGGGTCCATCTGGTTTTTCATCTGCTCCACGGTCAGGCCGCACGATGCCAGCCAGCGGCGGCTTTCCTCACTCACCCGGTCAGCCAGGATTTCACTTTCCAGCCGGTCGAGCATCTGCACCGTGCCGGCGGGAATCCCCCACTGTGCATAGGCAACTCACGCTATGAACGCTTCAGCTTATCAATAGCGGAAGTTATAATTTCATTGTCATCAAACTTGTACAACATAGTATCTAAAACAGGAAGTAGCGTTTTATCACCTAATTCACCCGCAGCTTCAATGATATCATCATAAACAGTATTTTTTTTTAACTCATCGCATAAAACAGATAAAACCCTTTTATCTTTTCTGTAGGAAAGTCCGATTATTGCTTCAATACGGACTTCCTCATTTTTATCCTGAAGCATCTCCACAAAACAATCCCTAATATCACTATTATCATATTTATTGATATTTATTGCAAATGCGGCCCAGTTTCTGACATCTCCATTTGGATCTTTTAACAGATTAATCAATAGTGGAATTGTTGCTTTATCATTGATAACAGAAATAGCAAATGCTGTAGCACGTCTGACATTAGTCGATTTATCAAAAGCAGTAATTTGAGATTGTTCTACTATTTTAGGTGAATAAATTTGGTTTTTCTTGCATCGCTGAGCCGTTGACTCGATTGCCGTAGCTCGAACGCAAGCGCTCTTATCATTCAATGCCATATTGTTCAAAATATTAAAAACATTATCTTCGCATTTTTTGCAAATTTTTATTTGCCCGAGTATAAATGCTCCGATATCTCTACGGATATAATTTTTATCAGAGCAGAACTCAATTGCCAATCTAACAGCGTCTTGCCCACCTCTTAACTGTAATACTCTGGCAGATGAAATCCTTTTCAAGGAATTGTGATCATCAAGTAAGCGAAATAATTCATCATCATTTAGTTTCTTACATTGATTATATAAACCATACTCTTTACTTGCCTTTCTTTTCTGGTATGTATTTGACATTGCAGGAACCTCCATAAAGGCTATCTTTTTCTATCGTTTGACTGTCTGGAGTCCTCCACCTACTCTGCCATCAGCGCACACGATGTTTGATTATCCTTACATACTTATTTTCCGTGGCCAAAATTCAGAATTCTCCCATCATTTTTGCCTATTTCTATAATAAAAACCCCACCAGCAATTTGGTCTGAGTGAATGGTACCTTCAACAACCCAACTTGTTGTTAACTCAGTGATTTCGTATGGTTTTTCTTCTTCTGCGGCATCCTGTCCATAACGATTCTTAACATATATCTCAGCTAATTCCAATGCTATAGCTTTATTTTTAACCAAATTTCTAACGGTATATTTACCTTCACTTTCATACTTGCGCATTATTTTAATATTATTATTACACTGCGCCCATGTGTTGTATGTAAAAACAAACAAAGATACAATGACACAGTTCCTAAACAATATTTTTTTACATATTGCCATGAACTCTGCAGACATTAGGTAATCCTTTTCTGTTTGTTATTTCCTTCCCGTGGTTATCTATTGCTTTAAAATTACCACTGGGCGTACCTAAATAAAATGACTTGATATTGTTATCTTTACTTTTAACTATTTTCTCATCTTTACCTGAAAATATTTCGTCCCAATATTCTCCATGACTATCTGCACCATGAGTATGATAAGCTGATACTTTCTCAGTACCATTAGGGCAAGGGCTATTGAATGGATATGATCCTTTTCTTTCTCCTCGGTTAGGTGCTGTTGAGAAATATCTGCCACTATTATCCTTACATATTAAACCAGCGAACTCTTTATCTTCGCAAATAGATTGGCTATTTATTTTATTTAAGGCGTCATATGCGGTGCTATCTATAGAATCAAATTTATCTGGACCTATCATAGCGGATAGTGTGCCGCAAAGACCATTAGTACATGCCCCCGATTTTGCATCCTCCCACATAGATAAACCCAGGGGGTCGATGTCTGATATCGGATTCAATTGATATCCATACAGGTTCCATCCCCCCTTCAGTCCAATCGGATCCTGAGTGATATATCGCCCCTGCAGCGGGTCATAATAGCGGTGGCGGTTGTAATACAGGCCGGACTCCTCATCATACTGCTGCCCCGGCAGCCGGATAAGCTGCTGCAGCTGATGCGGGTTCTCTTCATTCAGCAGGTTGCCCCATTCATCATATTCTGCGCACCACGCTGTTGCCCCTTCCGTGCTGATGAGCGCCAGCGGCAGGCCGCGATGGTCGCAGTGGTACAGGTGGATTTTTCGCGCCGGCGTGTACACCGGGTCCATCTGGTTTTGCATCTGCTCCACGGTCAGGCCGCACGATGCCAGCCAGCGGCGGC
>NZ_JBJQLJ010000075.1:0-2257 GCF_046486385.1 Escherichia sp. WS33
CTGAGGCAGCACCTGGCACGGCTGGGACGGAAGTCGCTGTCGTTCTCAAAATCGGTGGAGCTGCATGACAAAGTCATCGGGCATTATCTGAACATAAAACACTATCAATAAGTTGGAGTCATTACCGACATCCTGCTTGGTGTGACTTATAACTTCTGACGACACTGCTCCTGAACGATAATACGTATATTTAGCAATTAAGATAATTGCGTATCTTCTGCAATTAAACAGAAATACCCTGCAGTCTATTACTGCAGGGTTATCTGTTTCACAGATAATTTCTGATTTTTATTATCCTGTTCTCTTCATCATAATGTTGTCGATATACTCCGATGAATATCAGAAAACTGTTTTGTCCGGGAAACACACCCCGGATTTTATTGTTTTTATTCTTTTTTGTTGTTTCTGCAATAACCACAATTGCATGCGGATACACTGAGAAGAATGCCACAGGAAATGTGCTGCTTCTGTTTCTCCTTCTTCTCCTTGCACACAGAAATACCCTCACATCCATTACAGCGCTGTTATTTCTGTTCTGTTGTGCACTGTATGCGCCTGCGGGTATGACGTACGGTAAAATCAACAACAGTTTTATTGTCGCGTTGCTGCAGACCACGGCTGATGAGGCTGCAGAGTTTACCGGGATGATTCCTGTTTATCATTTTCTGGTCAGTGCCGCGATTCTGGTATTCATGGTGATTTTCTGGCGGACACACCACCGCGGTCACCGTAACTGGCTGGCACTGCTGCTATTCGTATTATGCTCTGTAAACAGCTGGCCGTTGCGGATGGTTAAAGGAACTGTTGTGGGGACAACTGACACATTGCGTGAAATGCAGCGTTATAAACAACTGAGTCAGCACGGGGCTGATAACTGGAAAATCCTGCCGGGTGTGCCGTTGTATGACACGATTGTTATCGTTACTGGTGAGAGTGTGCGCAGGGATTATATGTCGGTATATGGCTATCCCGTGCCAACCACGCCGTGGCTGAATACTGCTCCCGGTTTATTTATTGACGGCTATACATCGACAGCAGCCAGTACCGTACCTTCCCTGAGCCGGACACTGATTTATGACTATGAGCAGAACCCTGACTCCGGCAACAACGTGGTGGCGCTGGCAGCAAAAGCAGGATACAGCACATGGTGGATATCCAATCAGGGAAAACTGGGAGAGCATGACACACGCATCTCTGTTATTGCTTCTGATGCGGAGCATACCGTTTTCCTCAAGAAAGGCAGCTTCGCTTCCCGTAAAACGGATGACATGTTGTTGTTACAGGAAACAGAACGTGCGCTGGCGGATAAATCCTCGCCGAAGGTGATTTTCCTGCACATGATTGGCTCTCATCCGAATCCGTGTGACCGACTTAACTCCTGGCCGAATTATTACCTGGAGCAGTATCCCCGAAAGATTGCCTGTTACCTCGCCAGCATCAGTAAACTGGATAACTTTCTCGGTCAGCTTGATGGTATCCTTCGCCGGCATTCCCGTCACTTTGCAATGCTTTACTTTTCTGACCATGGGCTGTCGGTCAGCGACAGTGCTAATCCTGTTCATCATGATGGTCATGTGCAGGGGGGCTACAGCGTTCCCCTGATTATTACCGCCAGTGACATCACGTCTCATCAGTCCGTCAGCAGGAAAATCAATGCCCGTAATTTCGCAGGCATTTTTCAGTGGCTGACCGGTATTCGTACCGAAAATATAACGCCATTCAATCCGCTGACAGACGAAGATAATGAACCCGTTATGGTTTTTAACGGAGAGAAAAATGTGCCGGCAGACAGTCTGAAACCGCAGCCACTTATTCTTCCGGACCACAGGTAATCATATATGGCAAACTGTAATACAGTCTCTTGTACTGAAAAGGATTCTGTATAGAATAGAACCTGTATTCATATCAGCACAAGGGACCACCAAATCCCGGCAACATTCCTTACGTCAGTTATCCCGCATCACCCTGTGGGTGCGGGATTTTTTATGATGTTTCTTTTTATTGAATATATATAAATAACGAATAACTGCGGATTCTGATAATCCACCTGCAGGGAGCAATCCGGTAAACATTTAATACATCAGTTAATATCGTTTTGCCTTTTTAACAAAGAAAATATTCATGGAGTAAGTGGATTTGCCCCTATATTTCCAGACACCTGTTATCACTTAACCCATTACTGGCCTGCTGCCGCAGATATTCCCGTGGCGAGCGATAACCCAGTGCACTATGCGGGTGCCATTCGTTATAATGCTCG
>NZ_JBJQLJ010000076.1:0-2228 GCF_046486385.1 Escherichia sp. WS33
CTCCAAAGCCCGCGACGCAGCGCCGGCAGGCAGAGCAAGTAGAGGGCAGCGCCTGCAATCCATGCCCACCCGTTCCACGTTGTTATAGAAGCCGCATAGATCGCCGTGAAGAGGAGGGGTCCGACGATCGAGGTCAGGCTGGTGAGCGCCGCCAGTGAGCCTTGCAGCTGCCCCTGACGTTCCTCATCCACCTGCCTGGACAACATTGCTTGCAGCGCCGGCATTCCGATGCCACCCGAAGCAAGCAGGACCATGATCGGGAACGCCATCCATCCCCGTGTCGCGAAGGCAAGCAGGATGTAGCCTGTGCCGTCGGCAATCATTCCGAGCATGAGTGCCCGCCTTTCGCCGAGCCGGGCGGCTACAGGGCCGGTGATCATTGCCTGGGCGAGTGAATGCAGAATGCCAAATGCGGCAAGCGAAATGCCGATCGTGGTCGCGTCCCAGTGAAAGCGATCCTCGCCGAAAATGACCCAAAGCGCGGCCGGCACCTGTCCGACAAGTTGCATGATGAAGAAGACCGCCATCAGGGCGGCGACGACGGTCATGCCCCGGGCCCACCGGAACGAAGCGAGCGGGTTGAGAGCCTCCCGGCGTAACGGCCGGCGTTCGCCTTTGTGCGACTCCGGCAAAAGGAAACAGCCCGTCAGGAAATTGAGGCCGTTCAAGGCTGCCGCGGCGAAGAACGGAGCGTGGGGGGAGAAACCGCCCATCAGCCCACCGAGCACAGGTCCCGCGACCATCCCGAACCCGAAACAGGCGCTCATGAAGCCGAAGTGCCGCGCGCGCTCATCGCCATCAGTGATATCGGCAATATAAGCGCCGGCTACCGCCCCAGTCGCCCCGGTGATGCCGGCCACGATCCGCCCGATATAGAGAACCCAAAGGAAAGGCGTCGTCGCCATGATGGCGTAGTCGACAGCAGCGCCGGCCAGCGAGACGAGCAAGACCGGCCGCCGCCCGAAACGATCCGACAGCGCGCCCAGCACAGGTGCGCAGGCAAATTGCATCAACGCATACAGCGCCAGCAGAATGCCATAGTGGGCGGTGACGTCGTTCGAGTGAACCAGATCGCGCAGGAGGCCCGGCAGCACCGGCATAATCAGGCCGATGCCGACAGCGTCGAGCGCGACAGTGCTCAGAATTACGATCAGGGGTCTGTTGGGTTTCACGTCTGGCCTCCGGACCAGCCTCCGCTGGTCCGATTGAACGCGCGGATTCTTTATCACTGATAAGTTGGTGGACATATTATGTTTATCAGTGATAAAGTGTCAAGCATGACAAAGTTGCAGCCGAATACAGTGATCCGTGCCGCCCTGGACCTGTTGAACGAGGTCGGCGTAGACGGTCTGACGACACGCAAACTGGCGGAACGGTTGGGGGTTCAGCAGCCGGCGCTTTACTGGCACTTCAGGAACAAGCGGGCGCTGCTCGACGCACTGGCCGAAGCCATGCTGGCGGAGAATCATACGCATTCGGTGCCGAGAGCCGACGACGACTGGCGCTCATTTCTGATCGGGAATGCCCGCAGCTTCAGGCAGGCGCTGCTCGCCTACCGCGATGGCGCGCGCATCCATGCCGGCATGCGACCGGGCGCACCGCAGATGGAAACGGCCGACGCGCAGCTTCGCTTCCTCTGCGAGGCGGGTTTTTCGGCCGGGGACGCCGTCAATGCGCTGATGACAATCAGCTACTTCACTGTTGGGGCCGTGCTTGAGGAGCAGGCCGGCGACAGCGATGCCGGCGAGCGCGGCGGCACCGTTGAACAGGCTCCGCTCTCGCCGCTGTTGCGGGCCGCGATAGACGCCTTCGACGAAGCCGGTCCGGACGCAGCGTTCGAGCAGGGACTCGCGGTGATTGTCGATGGATTGGCGAAAAGGAGGCTCGTTGTCAGGAACGTTGAAGGACCGAGAAAGGGTGACGATTGATCAGGACCGCTGCCGGAGCGCAACCCACTCACTACAGCAGAGCCATGTAGACAACATCCCCTCCCCCTTTCCACCGCGTCAGACGCCCGTAGCAGCCCGCTACGGGCTTTTTCATGCCCTGCCCTAGCGTCCAAGCCTCACGGCCGCGCTCGGCCTCTCTGGCGGCCTTCTGGCGCTCCTGCTGCGGCGTCCGCTCGTGGGCCGTGGCGCGGGTCCGCGCGCCGGCCTCGTGCGCCTGGCGCTCGCGGGCGAGGTCCAGGGCGGCCGTCTTCACGTTCTGCCTTGCGCAGATGAGATAGG
>NZ_JBJQLJ010000077.1:0-2072 GCF_046486385.1 Escherichia sp. WS33
AGTACCAGCGTACGGCCCACAGAATGATGTCACGCTGAAAATGCCGGCCTTTGAATGGGTTCATGTGCAGCTCCATCAGCAAAAGGGGATGATAAGTTTATCACCACCGACTATTTGCAACAGTGCCGTCCTGCGAATATGTGAGTTTTGACCTAATGAGCCACAAAAACTCATTTTCGCCCACGATAATTTTTCTACTTCCTTTCTTTGGAATGCTCATTTCAATATTCACATAACGTCGCTATCAATCGCGGAAAAGGCGTAGTGCGCGAAGCGAACGAAGCTTTTTGCCGTCGATTGCATAGCTTTGTTAACCCTTTTTCCAAATTTGATAGCAATAGTTAATGTTTGAAGTAAAGTGTTGCTCAAAAACAACTTCGAAGGTATTTGGAATACTCGGGAAGAAAACATCCCCCTCTGGCTCGATGTCGATCGTCGATAAGTGGAGCGTAGAGGCCATGGGTAATGTTTCTCGGTAAATTTCTCCGCCACCAGACACTATAACGTGACCGGTGAATTCAGCTAGCCTGTCCATGGCCTCTTCGATTGACTGAAATACAACTACATTGTCATCATTTGATGTCCAACCTGAGCGGGTAACGACCGCGTATTTCCTATTGGGGAGTGCGCCCATAGATTCAAACGTCTTGCGACCCACCAGAAGCCACTGATTGTAGGTCAATGCTTTAAAAAGTAGCTGCTCCCCTTTCGCGGACCAGGGTATGTCTGGACCGCAACCAATCACGCCGTTTTTCGCTTTCGCAGCCATCAATGATACTTTCAAGGTTCTCATCCTGGGTTAACTTTGTTTTAGGGCGACTGCCCTGCTGCGTAACATCGTTGCTGCTCCATAACATCAAACATCGACCCACGGCGTAACGCGCTTGCTGCTTGGATGCCCGAGGCATAGACTGTACAAAAAAACAGTCATAACAAGCCATGAAAACCGCCACTGCGCCGTTACCACCGCTGCGTTCGGTCAAGGTTCTGGACCAGTTGCGTGAGCGCATACGCTACTTGCATTACAGTTTACGAACCGAACAGGCTTATGTCCACTGGGTTCGTGCCTTCATCCGTTTCCACGGTGTGCGTCACCCGGCAACCTTGGGCAGCAGCGAAGTCGAGGCATTTCTGTCCTGGCTGGCGAACGAGCGCAAGGTTTCGGTCTCCACGCATCGTCAGGCATTGGCGGCCTTGCTGTTCTTCTACGGCAAGGTGCTGTGCACGGATCTGCCCTGGCTTCAGGAGATCGGAAGACCTCGGCCGTCGCGGCGCTTGCCGGTGGTGCTGACCCCGGATGAAGTGGTTCGCATCCTCGGTTTTCTGGAAGGCGAGCATCGTTTGTTCGCCCAGCTTCTGTATGGAACGGGCATGCGGATCAGTGAGGGTTTGCAACTGCGGGTCAAGGATCTGGATTTCGATCACGGCACGATCATCGTGCGGGAGGGCAAGGGCTCCAAGGATCGGGCCTTGATGTTACCCGAGAGCTTGGCACCCAGCCTGCGCGAGCAGCTGTCGCGTGCACGGGCATGGTGGCTGAAGGACCAGGCCGAGGGCCGCAGCGGCGTTGCGCTTCCCGACGCCCTTGAGCGGAAGTATCCGCGCGCCGGGCATTCCTGGCCGTGGTTCTGGGTTTTTGCGCAGCACACGCATTCGACCGATCCACGGAGCGGTGTCGTGCGTCGCCATCACATGTATGACCAGACCTTTCAGCGCGCCTTCAAACGTGCCGTAGAACAAGCAGGCATCACGAAGCCCGCCACACCGCACACCCTCCGCCACTCGTTCGCGACGGCCTTGCTCCGCAGCGGTTACGACATTCGAACCGTGCAGGATCTGCTCGGCCATTCCGACGTCTCTACGACGATGATTTACACGCATGTGCTGAAAGTTGGCGGTGCCGGAGTGCGCTCACCGCTTGATGCGCTGCCGCCCCTCACTAGTGGGCACTGTTGCAAAGTTAGCGATGAGGCAGCCTTTTGTCTTATTCAAAGGCCTTACATTTCAAAAACTCTGCTTACCAGGCGCATTTCGCCCAGGGGATCACCATAATAAAATGCTGAGGCCTGGCC
>NZ_JBJQLJ010000078.1:0-1921 GCF_046486385.1 Escherichia sp. WS33
CGTGCCAATCCGGTGTGTGGAAAAAAATTGGCGCAGGTGATAGCCAAATTGTTACCGCTTCAGCTACTGCGTGGCGTTGGCCTGGAGCAACGGCAACATGTCCATCTGGCAAGAAAGTCATTGGTGGAGGCGGTCAATGCAGATCAAATACCGGATTTATATGGCTCACACGTTCCATGCCTTCAGGCAACAATGCATGGACTGCCAGTTGCGACACGACCGAAGATCAAAATGGTTCAATTACAGTTTACGCCATTTGCCAGTGACGATACTTATCACTGGCAAACCACGATGTAACTACATTTCCCCGACAGGTCAGTTCGGTGAGTACCGCCATAAAAGTTGTATTCGTCATAGAAGCCGCATTTCACAATTCGATTGGCATCATAGGTTGCAACTGACCCCGCAAAATAATTCGGCTTCCACCCGTGCGGATTTTCTGCATTACTGACACTCCAGGTACACTGGCTGGCAGAAAAACCAGATGGCAATGGGATCTGTTGTCCATTTGCTATTTTTCCTGTCAGAACAGTGCTACCTGATGCCCTTCTCCACGTACCGGATTGGCACTGGCCTCCGTGCCAATCCGGTCGGTGGTCTGGTGGCAATAAAGTGAACTACTCCGCCTGTAAGTGGTATCAATCATCTGTAGCAATGAATCACTTCATTGGCGGGAAAAGTGGAGGATCTATCTACTACAAACCCATTCAATGCCCGACCGGATTTATCATGACAGGTACACGCATGTATGGCATTGGTGATGGCGTTGATGAGGAACACGTTGATGCTTATTGTTGCCCCTTCGGTTAAATCCCAGCACCAGGAAGATTCAGGCATGTAACAGTAATTGTGCCGCCGGACTCATAATTTCCCCACGCATAATTATTCACATACCAAACCTTGTTTTGGTCGGAGTATACCTGCTGAAACCCACCAAAAGGCGCACCATTAAGGTATGTCCACGAACAGTACGCATGTACGCCAATGCTCAGATTTCGGGTGTTTTTCCCGATATTGTACGTACTGGTAGTGAAGTTCACTTTTGCCGTTGTCCAGATACCGGATTGGCACTGGCCTCCGTGCCAATCCGGTGTGTGGAAAAAAGGAGGAGGCATAGGGAAAGTCTCCTCCTATCAGCTTAATTTCCCATACTCTCAGTCAAACTTGGGGCAGCATACTTTTTGCGCATTATCCCATGTAAGAGCAACGGGTTTCCATAATTCAAACGATTATTCAGAATGCTCGTTATCTAAATCCGGATCAAACTGGCAACTAACAGCTTACCCACCTTCAATAGCTAGTTATCGTTGTGATGCAGTATGTATTGATTAATCATAGAAATAGGGGGGCCAATCCGGTGTGTGGAGGGCATTAGGTGGAAAGCTCAAGGTTACTCAACT
Source organism: Escherichia sp. WS33 (assembly GCF_046486385.1). Taxonomy (NCBI): domain Bacteria; kingdom Pseudomonadati; phylum Pseudomonadota; class Gammaproteobacteria; order Enterobacterales; family Enterobacteriaceae; genus Escherichia; species Escherichia sp. WS33. The sequence goes on from NZ_JBJQLJ010000078.1 coordinate 1,401, forward strand.
TTCCAGCACTGGTTACTTGGGGCAATTTGACTTTTGTGCCATTGCCAGAATGGGAAATGCTGAGGATTCTCATTACTGCCAGGTAGTCGAGAGTCCATCTGGTTCACGAAAATGGTACAAATACGAGCACAAGACAGGTTGTATTGCGTCCTGTGTAACTCTCAATTAAGTTTGGTATCCAAATACTGAAAATACCCCTGAGCCACAAGAGTAGTTTTGGGCCGGATAAGAGGTGATCTGATAAGTTGCGCCAGCAGGGACAGCAAAAGAGATGAATGCTGTCTTCCCATAAGATGGGTTGTTGCTCGCATTTGTGCTAATCAATGCCCCTGCAACGTATCCCTGCAATCTGGATGTGTTAGCACAATCTCCCCCGGCGGAACCACCATTCCCTCCAGAGGCGTAAACAAACAGCGTACCACTTCCCGTATTGCGACCAGTAAATGATCCTCGGTGTGATCCAAGATTACTGTAACTACCGTTAGAGGAACCGGAAGTTCTCCACACACCGGATTGGCACG
>NZ_JBJQLJ010000079.1:0-1870 GCF_046486385.1 Escherichia sp. WS33
TTGCGCTGCCCGGCCCGCTGCCGTTTATTCTTTCCCGCGCCTACAGCAGCTACCGGACCAGAACACCCGCGCCGGTGGGGGTGTTTGGTCCCGGCTGGAAAGCGCCCTTCGATATCCGCTTACAGATACGCGATGAAGGCCTGATACTCAACGACAACGGCGGCAGGAGCATTCACTTTGAGCCGCTGTTTCCCGGCGAGATAAGCTACAGCCGCAGCGAGTCACTCTGGCTGGCGCGGGGCGGGGTGGCGGAGCAGCACAGTTCGCAGCCGCTAAGCGCACTCTGGCAGGTGCTGCCGGAAGATGTTCGCCTGAGTCCGCATGTGTACCTGGCGACAAACAGCCTTCAGGGGCCGTGGTGGATACTCAGCTGGCCGGAGCGGGTGCCGGGGGCGGACGAGGTGCTGCCGCCGGAGCCGCCCGCATACCGGGTGCTGACGGGCGTGGTGGACGGCTTCGGGCGGACGCTGACTTTCCACCGGGCGGCGGAGGGTGACGTGGCGGGCGCGGTGACGGGGGTGACGGACGGCGCGGGCCGCTGTTTTCACCTGGTGCTGACCACACAGGCGCAGCGGGCGGAAGCCTTCCGTAAACAGCGCGCCACGTCTTTATCTTCCCCTGCCGGTCCCCGTTCTGCTTCCTCTTCTTCTGCTTTCCCCGACACGCTGCCCGCCGGTACAGAATACGGTGCCGATAACGGTATCCGGCTGGAGGCGGTGTGGCTGACACACGACCCGGCATACCCGGATGAACAGCCGACTGCGCCGCTGGCGCGCTACACGTACACGGCCAGCGGAGAACTGCGGGCGGTGTATGACCGCAGCGGGACGCAGGTTCGCGGGTTTACTTATGATGCGGAGCACGCCGGGCGGATGGTGGCACACCATTATGCGGGGAGGCCGGAGAGCCGCTACCGGTATGATGATACCGGGCGGGTGACGGAGCAGGTCAACCCGGAGGGGCTGGACTATCGCTTTGAGTACGGGCAGGACCGTGTGACCATCACGGACAGCCTGAACCGGCGGGAGGTGCTGTACACGGAGGGCGAAGGCGGCCTGAAGCGTGTGGTGAAGAAGGAGCATGCGGACGGCAGCATCACCCGCAGCGAGTATGATGAGGCGGGGAGGCTGAAGGCACAGACGGATGCGGCGGGGCGGCGGACGGAGTACAGCCTGCATATGGCGTCGGGTGCGGTGACGGCGGTGACGGGGCCGGACGGCAGGACGGTACGGTATGGCTATAACAGCCAGCGGCAGGTGACGTCGGTGACGTACCCGGACGGGCTTCGCAGCAGCCGGGAGTATGATGAGAAGGGAAGGCTGGCGGCGGAGACCTCACGCAGCGGTGAGACAACGCGGTACAGCTATGATGACCCGGCGAGTGAGCTGCCGACAGGGATACAGGACGCGACGGGCAGTACAAAACAGATGGCATGGAGCCGTTACGGTCAACTGCTGGCCTTCACGGACTGCTCGGGGTACACGACGCGGTATGAGTACGACCGGTACGGTCAACAAATCGCCGTTCACCGGGAGGAAGGCATCAGCACTTACAGCAGTTATAACCCGCGTGGGCAACTGGTCAGTCAGAAGGATGCGCAGGGGCGTGAAATCCGTTATGAGTACAGCGCCGCAGGCGACCTGACAGCAACGATATCACCGGACGGTAAACGCAGCACCATCGCATATGATAAACGCGGGCGTCCGGTGAGTGTGACGGAAGGCGGTCTTACGCGCAGCATGGGGTATGACGCTGCCGGGCGCATCACCGTGCTGACCAACGAGAACGGCAGCCAGTCCACGTTCCGGTATGACCCGGTGGACAGGCTGACTGAACAGCGCGGTTTTGACGGCCGGACGCAACGTTACCA
>NZ_JBJQLJ010000080.1:0-1768 GCF_046486385.1 Escherichia sp. WS33
CTGCAGAGTCTGGTCGGCGGAACGGTGGTCAGGCGTAAGGTTTACGCCCGTTTTCTGGATGCGGTGAACTTCGTCAACGGAAACAGTGACGCCGATCCGGAGCAGGAGGTGATCAGCCGCTGGCGCATCGAGCAGTGCAGCGAACTGAGCGCGGTCAGTGCCTCCTTTGTGTTGTCCACACCGACGGAAACGGATGGTGCCGTTTTTCCGGGGCGCATCATGCTGGCCAACACCTGCACCTGGACCTATCGCGGTGATGAGTGCGGTTATAATGGTCCGGCTGTCGCGGATGAATATGACCAGCCGACGTCCGATATCACGAAGGATAAATGTAGCAAATGCCTGAGTGGCTGTAAGTTTCGCAATAACGTCGGCAACTTTGGCGGCTTCCTTTCCATTAACAAACTTTCGCAGTAAATCCCATGACAGAGACAGAATCAGCGATTCTGGCGCACGCCCGACGATGTGCGCCAGCGGAGTCGTGCGGCTTCGTGGTGAGAACGCCGGAGGGGGAAAGATATTTTCCCTGCGTGAATATCTCCGGTGAGCCGGAGGCGTATTTCCGGATGTCGCCGGAGGACTGGCTGCAGGCAGAGATGCAGGGTGAGATTGTCGCGCTGGTCCACAGCCATCCCGGTGGTCTGCCCTGGCTGAGTGAAGCCGACCGGCGGCTACAGGTACAGAGTGATTTGCCGTGGTGGCTGGCTTGCCGCGGGGAGATTCATAAATTCCGCTGTGTGCCGTATCTCACCGGGCGGCGCTTTGAGCACGGGGTGACGGACTGTTACACGCTGTTCCGGGACGCTTACCATCTGGCGGGGATTGAGATGCCGGATTTTCACCGCGAGGATGACTGGTGGCGTAACGACCAGAATCTCTATCTGGATAATCTGGAGGCCACAGGGCTGTATCAGGTGCCATTGTCAGCGGCGCAGCCGGGCGATGTGCTGCTGTGCTGCTTTGGTTCATCGGTGCCGAATCATGCCGCTATTTACTGCGGCGACAGCGAGCTGCTGCACCATATTCCTGAACAACTGAGCAAACGAGAGAGGTATACCGACAAATGGCAGCGACGCACACACTCCCTCTGGCGTCACCGGGCATGGCACGCATCTGCCTTTACGGGGATTTGCAACGATTTGGCCGCCGCATCGACCTTCGTGTGAAAACGGGGGGCGAAGCCATCCAGGCGCTGGCCACACAGCTCCCGGCGTTTCGTCAGAAACTGAATGAGGGCTGGTATCAGGTGCGCATTGCCGGGCGTGATGCAGGCGAAAACGAATTATCAGCCCGTCTTAATGAGCCGCTGGAAAATGGTGCCGTGATCCACATCGTTCCGCGTCTTGCGGGAGCAAAAAGTGGCGGTGTGTTTCAGGCGGTGCTGGGTGCGGCGCTGATTGCGGTGGCGTGGTGGAACCCTGCAGGCTGGCTGGGAGCTGCGGCTTTATCGGGCATGTATGCTGCGGGGGCCAGTATGATCCTTGGCGGTGTGGCGCAGATGCTGGCACCGAAAGCCAGTACCGTAACAACGACCAGCACGGATAACGGTAAGCAGAACACGTATTTCTCGTCACTGGATAACATGGTTGCCCAGGGCAATGTTCTGCCTGTTCTGTACGGTGAAATGCGCATGGGGTCGCGGGTGGTTTCTCAGGAGATCAGCACGGCAGACGAAGGGGATGGTGGTCAGGTTGTGGTGATTGGCCGCTGATGCAAAATGTTTTATGTGAAACCGCCTGCGGGCGGTTTTGTCGTTTATGGAGCGTGA
>NZ_JBJQLJ010000009.1:0-160499 GCF_046486385.1 Escherichia sp. WS33
CTTTGAGTATCGCAGATAGCAAAAAAGCGCCTTTAGGGCGCTTTTTTACATTGGTGGGTCGTGCAGGATTCGAACCTGCGACCAATTGATTAAAAGTCAACTGCTCTACCAACTGAGCTAACGACCCGAAGTGGTGGGTGATGACGGGATCGAACCGCCGACCCCCTCCTTGTAAGGGAGGTGCTCTCCCAGCTGAGCTAATCACCCACTTCGGTACTTCACATTTTTACAAGAAATTTAGCTGGCGAGAAAGTGGTGGGTGATGACGGGATCGAACCGCCGACCCCCTCCTTGTAAGGGAGGTGCTCTCCCAGCTGAGCTAATCACCCACTTCTCAATTTCTTGCTACACGGCGGAGACTACATAAAGTAGTTGGTGGGTGATGACGGGATCGAACCGCCGACCCCCTCCTTGTAAGGGAGGTGCTCTCCCAGCTGAGCTAATCACCCCCGCTGTGTGGAGTCGCATTATAGGGAGAGTTCAAAATGAGTCAACGCATTTTCTAAAGAAATTGTTCGTTCGTCGTAAATTTAAGCAAGATGATCGCAAAACAGACCGTGTTGCGCAATTTGTCAACGAAAACAATAATGCGTAAGGTAGAAACCCGAACTACATTGAGGAATCAGGCGGGAGTGATAGAATATCGCCCACTCAATTTTTCCAGGATTTGCCGGTTGTCGGCATCTTTCTAAACGTAAGGCCATTTCATGAAAATCAAAACTCGCTTCGCGCCAAGCCCAACAGGCTATCTGCACGTTGGCGGCGCGCGTACTGCTCTTTACTCCTGGCTTTTTGCACGTAACCACGGCGGTGAGTTCGTGCTGCGTATTGAAGACACCGATCTTGAGCGTTCCACGCCGGAAGCTATCGAAGCCATTATGGATGGCATGAACTGGCTGAGCCTGGAGTGGGATGAAGGTCCGTACTACCAGACCAAACGTTTTGATCGCTACAATGCGGTGATCGATCAGATGCTGGAAGAGGGCACTGCTTATAAATGCTATTGCTCTAAAGAGCGCCTGGAAGCGCTGCGCGAAGAGCAAATGGCGAAAGGTGAGAAGCCGCGTTATGACGGTCGCTGCCGCCACAGCCATGAGCATCATGCTGATGATGAACCGTGTGTCGTGCGTTTTGCTAATCCGCAGGAAGGTTCTGTTGTTTTTGACGATCAGATCCGTGGTCCGATCGAGTTCAGCAACCAGGAGCTGGATGATCTGATTATCCGCCGTACCGATGGTTCCCCAACCTATAACTTCTGTGTGGTTGTCGATGACTGGGATATGGAAATCACCCACGTTATCCGTGGCGAAGACCATATCAACAACACGCCGCGCCAGATCAACATTCTTAAGGCCCTGAAAGCGCCGGTGCCGGTTTACGCGCACGTTTCTATGATCAATGGCGATGACGGTAAAAAACTGTCCAAACGTCACGGGGCAGTCAGCGTAATGCAGTATCGTGATGACGGTTATTTGCCAGAAGCACTGCTGAACTATCTGGTGCGTCTGGGCTGGTCCCACGGCGATCAGGAAATCTTCACTCGTGAAGAGATGATCAAATACTTCACTTTGAATGCCGTCAGCAAATCTGCCAGTGCGTTCAACACCGACAAGCTGCTGTGGCTGAACCATCACTACATTAACGCGCTGCCGCCGGAGTATGTTGCTACTCACTTACAGTGGCACATTGAGCAGGAAAATATCGATACCCGTAACGGCCCGCAGCTGGCTGATCTGGTGAAACTGCTGGGCGAACGCTGCAAGACGCTGAAAGAGATGGCACAGAGCTGCCGTTATTTCTACGAAGATTTTGCTGAGTTCGATGCCGATGCGGCGAAAAAACATCTGCGTCCGGTAGCGCGTCAGCCGCTGGAAGTGGTTCGTGACAAACTGGCCGCGATTACTGACTGGACCGCTGAAAACGTTCATCACGCTATTCAGGCGACGGCGGATGAGCTGGAAGTGGGTATGGGTAAAGTTGGTATGCCGCTGCGTGTCGCCGTAACCGGTGCGGGGCAGTCTCCAGCACTGGATGTTACCGTTCACGCAATTGGTAAGACCCGCAGTATCGAGCGTATCAACAAAGCGCTGGATTTTATTGCTGAACGCGAAAATCAGCAGTAATTAGCGTGTAAAAAGATAAACGGCAGGAGATAATATCCTGCCGTTTTTTATTTATGCTGATTCGTCAATATCGAGACGGGCGAGGAAATTGCGAATTCCTTCACGTGACAAAAATTGCGCGACTTTTTCCTGCTCAATGTCTGTCATATTATCTATCGCGTTGATGATTTGTCGATACGCCGGGGCGCGTGCTCCAGGAGCGTATTCAGCAATTCTCTCTTCAGCTTCCATCAACATTGGTGTGTTATGGAAGGCTGGCGTGTTCTGAATAAACTCGCAAACTTGCGTATCGACCAGAATAAGTCTGGCACGACCGCCTTTCACGCCGGGAAATTTTTCCGTTTTCCAGCCTTTTTCTCTGATCCAACGGTTAACAGTTTGTTTAGCCACACCGAGGCATTCAGCCAGTTCTTCGGTGGTCATTTTGTTGCGTAATCTTTTCATATTATTTGCTATCGCGAATCCCTAAGCGTTGTAACAATCCGATAATCCCTTCCCGCAGAAGCAAGGATGTAAACTGTTTTTGTTCAACTGGCGTCATCTCTTTCGCCAGTGTCACCAGCAATACTTCAAGCGGCGCATCACCAGAAAGGGCAGGCGCTTCTCCCTGACCTTCTGGACGTTCAGCATTGCGAATATATTCACGAACCTGTTCATTGACGTGAACCAGTCGGGCTTTGCCACCCTGGACGCCAGGTTTTGGTGACGTTGTCCAGCCTTCCTTGCGTACCCATTTATTAATGGTCTGGCGGCTATAGCCGGTCAGTCTGGCAAGTTCATCTGGTGTCATCCTCTCCTTGAACATAACAATTCCCTGAATGTATGTGGGTCTATTAGTAGTTCATTTTATAACACCACTTTACAGGAAACCGTGACATGAATAACTACTGAATGCGAGCGGTTTTCCAAAATTGTTCATTTGCCTGATTTTTCAGCGATTGAAACTACACGTTGCAATTTGCCGTTGACACATTCGGGCGGAATTCATATGATGCCGCCCGTCAACTCGACAAGCTTTACGTGACGGGGCTATAGCTCAGCTGGGAGAGCGCTTGCATGGCATGCAAGAGGTCAGCGGTTCGATCCCGCTTAGCTCCACCAAATTTTGCACCCAGCAAACTTGGTACGTAAACGCATCGTGGGGCTATAGCTCAGCTGGGAGAGCGCTTGCATGGCATGCAAGAGGTCAGCGGTTCGATCCCGCTTAGCTCCACCAAATTTCCAACCCTCGCTGCAAAGCGGGGGTTTTTTGTCTCTGCTTTTTGCCGCTTTTGTAATACAGTCTACGTCCGGGTTAGTGCCGCCTGGTGAAAGCATCATTGGATGAAAAATCGGCAACAGGCTGGCCCCCTGTTTGCTTCGCGATGCGAATAAACTTATTATTTGTGTGCCTGAAAACCCCGATCAGTGAGAGTAGTGTACTCATGTTTGTGGAGCATAACCTGATAAAAAATATCAAGATATTCACACTAGCGTTTACGCTCACCGTGGTACTTATTCAGCTATCCCGTTTTATTTCGCCACTTGCCATTATCCATTCCAGTTATATCTTTCTGGCGTGGATGCCACTGTGCGTAATGCTGTCAATCTTGTTTATCTTTGGCTGGCGCGGTGTCGTTCCCGTTTTATGCGGGATGTTTTGCACCAATCTGTGGAACTTTCATCTCTCTTTTTTACAGACTGCGGTCATGCTCGGTAGCCAGACGTTTGTCGTGTTGTGTGCCTGCGCAATATTACGCTGGCAGCTGGGGACGCGTTGGCGTTATGGATTGACCAGCCGATATGTCTGGCAACGTCTGTTCTGGCTTGGTTTGGTGACGCCGATCGGCATCAAATGCAGCATGTATCTTGTGGGGAGCTTCTTTGATTTCCCGCTAAAGATATCCACCTTTTTCGGCGATGCGGATGCCATTTTCACGGTCGTTGATTTGCTAAGCCTTTTCACCGCTGTGCTGATTTACAACATGCTTTTCTACTATCTCACTCGCATGATTGTAAGTCCCCACTTTGCGCAGATATTGTGGCGCAGGGATATCGCTCCGTCGTTGGGCAAAGAGAAACGCGCATTTACCTTAAGCTGGCTGGCAGCGTTAAGCGTGCTGCTACTTCTGTTGTGCACACCTTATGAAAACGACTTTATTGCCGGTTACTTGGTACCCGTTTTCTTCATCATCTTTACCCTCGGGGTCGGTAAGCTTCGCTATCCGTTTTTAAATCTCACCTGGGCTGTTTCAACGCTTTGCCTGCTGAATTACAACCAGAACTTTTTGCAAGGGGTGGAAACCGAATATTCGCTGGCATTTATTCTTGCGGTGCTGATTTCCTTTAGCGTTTGCCTGCTCTATATGGTGCGCATTTATCATCGCAGTGAATGGCTTAATCGCCGCTGGCATTTGCAGGCGCTGACAGATCCGTTAACGCTCCTACCCAACTTTCGTGCGTTGGAACAAGCGCCGGAGCAAGAGGCGGGCAAGAGTTTTTGCTGCCTGCGCATTGATAATCTTGAGTTTATGAGTCGTCATTACGGCTTAATGATGCGCGTTCACTGTATCCGCTCAATTTGCCGTACGCTGCTGCCGTTGATGCAGGAAAACGAAAAGTTGTATCAATTGCCGGGTAGTGAACTGCTGTTAGTGCTGAGCGGGCCGGAAACGGAAGGGCGACTCCAGCATATGGTTAACATCCTGAATAGTCGGCAAATTCACTGGAACAATACCGGGCTGGATATGGGCTATGGTGCTGCCTGGGGGCGTTTTGATGGAAATCAGGAAACCCTGCAACCCTTGTTGGGGCAGTTAAGCTGGCTGGCGGAGCAATCCTGCGCACATCATCATGTGCTGGCGCTGGATAGCAGAGAGGAGATGGTTTCCGGGCAGACCACTAAACAGGTGCTATTGCTGAATACCATTCGCACGGCGTTAGATCAGGGTGATTTGCTGCTCTACGCCCAGCCAATTCGCAACAAAGAGGGTGAAGGTTATGATGAGATCCTCGCGCGACTGAAATATGACGGCGGCATTATGACCCCGGATAAGTTTCTGCCCCTTATTGCTCAGTTTAACCTTAGCGCGCGTTTTGATTTGCAAGTGCTGGAATCCTTGTTGAAGTGGCTGGCAACACACCCTTGCGACAAAAAAGGACCGCGCTTTTCAGTCAATTTAATGCCGCTCACGCTGCTGCAAAAGAATATTGCCGGGCGGATTATTCGTCTGTTTAAGCGTTATCACATCTCCCCGCAGGCGGTCATTCTTGAGATCACCGAGGAGCAGGCGTTTTCTAACGCAGAAAGCAGCATGTACAACATCGAGCAGCTGCATAAGTTTGGTTTCCGGATTGCGATTGATGACTTTGGCACCGGATATGCCAACTACGAACGGTTAAAGCGTTTGCAGGCTGATATCATCAAAATTGATGACGTCTTTGTGAAAGATATTGTCACGAACACGCTGGATGCGATGATTGTGAGATCAATTACCGATCTGGCGAAAGCGAAGTCATTGAGTGTGGTCGCGGAGTTTGTCGAGACGCAACAGCAGCAGGCGCTATTGCATAAGCTCGGGGTGCAATATCTGCAAGGGTATTTGATTGGTCGCCCGCAGCCATTAGCTGATTAACAGGCGTAAAAAAGCCGGGAATGATCCCCGGCTTTTTTATGTATGGTTTTACAGCACCAGTGCTGCGATTGACGCAGACAGCACACTCACCAGGGTAGAGCCGTAAACCAGTTTCAGACCGAAGCGAGAAACCACGTTACCTTGCTCTTCATTCAGGCCTTTAACTGCACCTGCGATAATCCCGATTGAAGAGAAGTTAGCGAAGGAAACCAGGAACACAGAGATTATGCCTTCAGCACGCGGAGAGAGCGTGGAAGCAATTTTCTGCAGATCCATCATCGCAACGAACTCGTTGGAAACCAGTTTGGTCGCCATGATACTGCCCACTTGCAGTGCTTCACTGGAAGGAACACCCATCACCCATGCAATCGGATAGAAGATGTAGCCCAGGATGCCCTGGAAGGAGATGCTGTAGCCAAACCAGCCAGTAACGGTGGCAAACAGTGCGTTCAGCGCGGCGATCAGGGCGATAAAGCCGATCAGCATCGCGGCAACGATAATGGCAACTTTGAAACCTGCCAGAATGTATTCACCCAGCATTTCGAAGAAGCTCTGACCTTCGTGCAGGTTGGACATCTGGATGTTTTCTTCACTGGCATCAACACGGTAAGGATTGATCAGCGACAGCACGATAAAGGTGCTGAACATGTTCAGTACCAGCGCAGCAACGACGTATTTCGGTTCCAGCATGGTCATGTATGCACCAACGATGGACATCGACACGGTGGACATTGCCGTGGCAGCCATGGTGTACATACGATTACGGGAGATTTTGCCGAGGATATCTTTATAGGCAATAAAGTTTTCAGACTGACCCAGAATCAGGGAGCTGACGGCGTTAAAGGATTCCAGTTTGCCCATGCCGTTGACTTTGGAGAGCAGGAAACCAATTGCGCGGATGATCACCGGCAACACGCGAATGTGCTGGAGAATACCGATCAGTGCAGAGATAAAGACGATTGGGCACAGCACTTTCAGGAAGAAGAATGCCAGGCCTTGATCATTCATGCTACCAAAGACGAAGTTAGTCCCTTCGTTGGCAAATCCGAGCAGTTTTTCGAACATTTCGGAGAAGCCTTTCACGAAGCCTAAACCAACGTCGGAGTTCAGGAAGAACCACGCCAGTAACACTTCGATAACAAGCAGTTGAATAACATAACGGATACGAATTTTTTTGCGGTCGCTGCTTACCAGCAGTGCGAGAATCGCAACAACGGCAAGTGCCAGTACAAAATGAAGGACGCGGTCCATATTTGCTCCAAATATGAGGCAGGTTAAATTTCCGTGCACATTCTATGTAACATGGTTAAGGAAAACGAGATCTGACACACACTATAATGACGTCCTGTGACAAGCTTCAAAAATAGTGATCTGTCATACATTTCTGCTATGTTGTGTATGGAAGCTGAAAGTTATGTAAATGTGCTAACATTAAACATAACCATAACATTCAAGTCATCAATCTTTTCGTAGTCATAATCCTGGTCTATCAAAGAAATCACCACAACCCATTCAAATGAATTTGATAATCATTCTCGTTTGGCATAGCATGAAACATAGCAAAGGCTATGTTTTAGAGGCACAAGATGACGAACTATCGCGTTGAGAGTAGCAGCGGACGGGCGGCGCGCAAGATGAGGCTCGCATTAATGGGACCTGCGTTCATTGCGGCGATTGGTTATATCGATCCCGGTAACTTTGCGACCAATATTCAGGCGGGTGCTAGCTTCGGCTATCAGCTACTGTGGGTTGTCGTTTGGGCCAACCTGATGGCGATGCTGATTCAGATCCTCTCTGCCAAACTAGGGATTGCCACCGGTAAAAATCTGGCGGAGCAGATTCGTGATCACTATCCGCGTCCCGTAGTGTGGTTCTATTGGGTTCAGGCAGAAATTATTGCGATGGCAACCGACCTGGCGGAATTTATTGGTGCGGCGATCGGTTTTAAACTCATTCTTGGTGTTTCGTTGTTGCAGGGCGCGGTGCTGACGGGGATCGCGACTTTCCTGATTTTAATGCTGCAACGTCGCGGGCAAAAACCGCTGGAGAAAGTGATTGGTGGGTTACTGTTGTTTGTTGCCGCGGCTTACATTGTCGAGTTGATTTTTTCCCAGCCTAACCTGGCGCAGCTGGGTAAAGGAATGGTGATCCCGAGTTTACCTACTTCGGAAGCGGTCTTCCTGGCAGCAGGCGTGTTAGGGGCGACGATTATGCCGCATGTGATTTATTTGCACTCTTCGCTCACTCAGCATTTACATGGCGGTTCGCGTCAACAACGTTATTCCGCCACCAAATGGGATGTGGCTATCGCCATGACGATTGCCGGTTTTGTCAATCTGGCGATGATGGCTACAGCTGCGGCGGCGTTCCACTTTTCTGGTCATACTGGTGTTGCCGATCTTGATGAGGCTTATCTGACGCTGCAACCGCTGTTAAGCCATGCTGCGGCAACGGTCTTTGGGTTAAGTCTGGTTGCTGCCGGACTGTCCTCAACGGTGGTGGGGACACTGGCGGGGCAGGTGGTGATGCAGGGATTCATTCGCTTCCATATCCCGCTGTGGGTGCGTCGTACAGTCACCATGTTGCCGTCATTTATTGTCATTCTGATGGGATTAGATCCGACACGGATTCTGGTTATGAGTCAGGTGCTGTTAAGTTTTGGTATCGCCCTGGCGCTGGTTCCACTGCTGATTTTCACCAGTGACAGCAAGTTGATGGGCGATCTGGTGAACAGCAAACGCGTAAAACAGACAGGCTGGGTGATTGTAGTGCTGGTCGTGGCGCTGAATATCTGGTTGTTGGTGGGGACGGCGCTGGGATTGTAGTTGAATGAGCGTCGCATCTGGCACTATTGGCGGATGCGGCGTAAACGCCTTATCCGCCCTACGCGTTAAAGAGCCGGTTTGTAGGCCTGATAAGACGCGCTAGCGTCGCATCAGGCATTGTGCTCCATTGGAGGACGCGTTTAATGGCGGTGCCCATGTCCGCGGCCTTTTCCGCGATGATCGTCACGATCGCGCCAGCCTTCACGATAGCCACGCTCATATGCTTTACGCTTATCCCAGCCACGATGATAGCCATTATCATGACGCCACCAGCGGTTTTTGCGCCATTCATAATTACGATGCCAGTAATCACGATCTCGCCAGTGACCACCGTCCCAGTAATTACCGTAATGATCGCGATCGCCAATTTGTAATTTGATCGATGGCAGTAGGGTGATTTCACCTGCATTTGCTGCAAGCGGGGTAAATGCCATCAGGGCGGCCGCCAGAAACAGTGACCTGAACATTGTTATTCTCCTTCACGATCGAAGCCGTCAGCGGCCTGTTAACGCAATATTACGGGGAGGTAAAGCCCCGTATCATCGCCATAACTCTTAAATCATAAAGGAGAGCATTTTTTGCTAAACATTATCGTGGGGTGGCTGTTGCTTCGGACGATTGACCATCATCATCGGCTTACCTGCTAATAACAGCCATGCCGGAAGCATGACGATACAGAGCAGCGGTAGCAATGTGGTATTGGGTACAACGACTGCCGCCATAAAAAGACTTAACCAGCCATCGCGTGTTACCACCAGCACGATGCCGAGAATAGCGCAGGAAACGGTTATTGCCGCTGGAACGGCGGGAACGTGCTCATGCAGCATCAACCCTAATGCCACGCCGACAAACACTGCCGGGAAGATTCGCCCACCGCGAAAGCCACTGGCGGCAGCAACGACCAGGGCGGCAAGTTTAATTACCGCCAGCAAAAAGTAATCGCTGGTGCTGAAAGCCTGATTTGCCACCATCTGCTGCATCTCATCCAGCCCTTTAAACAGCGAAACCGGCCCACCAATAACTCCCAGAATACCGAGAATAAATCCGCCAATACCTAGCACGAGCACCGGATTTTTCATTTGATGCATCATCGCGTGCAACCGTGGTAAGCACCATACGGCGACCATTCCTGCTGCGATGGCAATCGCCGCGACAATTGCACCGCTGAGAATATCGGTCATTTCCATCTGTCCGTAATGCGCAATGGGCAGTGAAAAATGGGGATGGAAAAATAATCCGGTAGTAAGTGCACCAGCTGCTGCCGCCATTAATGGCGCAAAAAGACGATCCCATAGCGGAACTTCACTACTGCCATTTAAGGTTTGCGAAAATATCAACGCCGCCGCAACAGGTGTACCAAACAGCGCGCCGATGGTTCCGGCAGAGGCTAAAATAGTCCACTCCATTCGGTTGACGCGCGGTAACAGACGAGCGCCAATGGCAACCGCAAGGGCGATATTGACGGTCATGATCGGATGTTCCGGCCCCAGGCTGACGCCGCCAGCAAGACCGAGAATTAATGCTACGATAAGTCCTGGTAGCGCAGAGGGCGGAACTGGTGCGCCGATCAGCGGTTCACAGGCGGGGTCTGGTCCGGCATGACCCTGGCTGAAACGGATAACCAACCCCACCGCAATACCCGTTAGCGTTAATACACCGATGATCCAGAGAGGTGAATCCTGGGCTATCCCCAGAGTTCCCGGCAGTCGTTGCCAGAGCAAATTCTGTAATACCGAGGCGATTTTCATCACCACAATCAGAATAAGACTGGACGCAATCCCAATTGCCACGGCGGGGAGCGATAATAACAACATGGTTCTGGCTCGCGGATGGAGCATGTTCTATTCCTTATGCGGGGTCAGATACTTAGTTTGCCCAGCTTGCAAAAAGGCATCGCTGCAATTGGTGCTGAAACGATAAAGTAAATGTGTGACCCAGATCGATATTTACAGGGAGCCTGCCTTTCCGGCGTTGTTGTTATGCCCCCAGGTATTTACAGTGTGAGAAAGAATTATTTTGACTTTAGCGGAGCAGTTGAAGAATGACAAAGTATGCATTAGTCGGTGATGTGGGCGGCACCAACGCACGTCTTGCTCTGTGTGATATTGCCAGTGGTGAAATCTCGCAGGCTAAGACCTATTCAGGGCTTGATTACCCCAGCCTCGAAGCGGTCATTCGCGTTTATCTTGAAGAACATAAGGTCGAGGTGAAAGACGGCTGTATTGCCATCGCTTGCCCAATTACCGGTGACTGGGTGGCAATGACCAACCATACCTGGGCGTTCTCAATTGCCGAAATGAAAAAGAATCTCGGTTTTAGCCATCTGGAAATTATTAACGATTTTACCGCTGTATCGATGGCGATCCCGATGCTGAAAAAAGAGCATCTGATTCAGTTTGGTGGCGCAGAACCGGTAGAAGGTAAGCCTATTGCGGTTTACGGTGCCGGAACAGGGCTTGGGGTTGCGCATCTGGTCCATGTCGATAAGCGTTGGGTAAGCTTGCCGGGCGAAGGCGGTCACGTTGATTTT
This sequence comes from Escherichia sp. WS33, assembly GCF_046486385.1. NCBI lineage: Bacteria > Pseudomonadati > Pseudomonadota > Gammaproteobacteria > Enterobacterales > Enterobacteriaceae > Escherichia > Escherichia sp. WS33. Next base: position 11,093 of record NZ_JBJQLJ010000009.1, read on the forward strand.
GCGCCGAATAGTGAAGAAGAGGCCATTATCCTCGAAATACTGCGTGCGGAAATTGGCCATGTTTCGGCGGAACGCGTGCTTTCTGGCCCTGGGCTGGTGAATTTGTATCGCGCAATTGTGAAAGCTGACAACCGCCTGCCAGAAAATCTCAAGCCAAAAGATATTACCGAACGTGCGCTGGCTGACAGCTGCACCGATTGCCGCCGCGCGTTGTCGCTGTTTTGCGTCATTATGGGCCGTTTTGGCGGCAATCTGGCGCTCAATCTCGGGACATTTGGCGGCGTGTTTATTGCGGGCGGTATCGTGCCGCGCTTCCTTGAGTTCTTCAAAGCCTCTGGTTTCCGTGCCGCATTTGAAGATAAAGGGCGCTTTAAAGAATATGTCTATGATATTCCGGTGTATCTCATCGTCCATGACAATCCGGGTCTTCTCGGTTCCGGTGCACATTTACGCCAGACCTTAGGTCACATTCTGTAAATCCTTCCTGTTATATCGGGAGGTAACTCTCCCGATAATCTTTTAAATCATACAGTTAATTCAATTTTTCTTTGTGTCCCCTCACAAGACCGACCTGCGTCACACTTCCGTACAGCGGGATTAATTCTCCAGTAAATGCATTATTTGTCTGGTAACGGCGATTTGTTTTGCACGTTCATAATTTCACTCGTCAACTATCACTGAATGAGGAATTAACGATGAGTAAGAAACTAATTGCCTTATGTGCCTGCCCAATGGGCCTGGCTCACACTTTTATGGCCGCTCAGGCGCTGGAAGAAGCGGCGGTAGAAGCCGGTTATGAAGTGAAAATTGAAACCCAGGGCGCGGACGGTATCCAGAATCGCCTGACGGCGCAGGATATCGCCGAAGCAACCATCATCATCCACTCCGTGGCAGTTACCCCGGAAGATAATGAGCGTTTCGAATCACGCGACGTTTATGAAATCACTTTGCAGGACGCAATTAAAAACGCTGCGGGCATCATCAAAGAAATCGAAGAGATGATTGCCTCTGAACAACAGTAATATTCGACAGGGATAATTGTTATGGCCATTAAAAAACGCAGTGCAACCGTTGTGCCTGGCGCATCCGGTGCGGCAGCGGCAGTTAAGAATCCGCAGGCCTCTAAAAGCAGCTTCTGGGGTGAACTCCCGCAGCATGTGATGTCAGGGATTTCACGCATGGTGCCGACCTTAATTATGGGCGGTGTGATCCTCGCTTTCAGCCAGCTGATTGCTTATAGCTGGCTTAAAATTCCTGCTGAGATCGGCATCATGGATGCTCTTAATAGCGGGAAATTCTCCGGTTTCGACCTCTCCTTACTGAAATTTGCCTGGCTGTCGCAGTCCTTCGGCGGCGTGTTGTTTGGTTTTGCCATTCCGATGTTTGCTGCTTTTGTGGCGAACTCTATCGGTGGCAAACTGGCGTTCCCGGCTGGTTTTATCGGCGGCTTGATGTCTACCCAGCCGACGCAACTGCTGAACTTCGATCCCAGCACTATGCAATGGGCGACCTCTTCGCCGGTGCCGTCCACCTTCATTGGCGCGCTGATTATTTCTATCGTTGCCGGTTACCTTGTGAAATGGATGAACCAGAAAATCCAGTTACCGGATTTCCTGTTAGCGTTCAAAACCACATTTTTGCTACCGATTCTTTCCGCCATTTTTGTCATGCTGGCGATGTACTACGTCATCACCCCGTTTGGCGGCTGGATCAACGGCGGTATCCGTACTGTGCTGACTGCCGCAGGTGAGAAGGGCGCGCTGATGTACGCAATGGGGATCGCCGCGGCGACAGCAATCGACCTTGGTGGCCCGATCAACAAAGCCGCAGGTTTCGTTGCCTTCAGCTTTACCACTGACCACGTATTACCGGTCACCGCTCGTTCTATCGCTATCGTTATTCCTCCGATTGGTCTGGGTCTGGCGACCATTATTGACCGTCGTTTAACCGGCAAACGCCTGTTCAACGCTCAACTTTATCCGCAGGGTAAGACCGCGATGTTCCTTGCCTTTATGGGGATCAGTGAGGGTGCGATTCCGTTTGCGCTGGAAAGCCCCATCACCGCCATTCCGTCGTATATGGTCGGCGCTATTGTCGGCTCAACCGCCGCTGTCTGGCTGGGCGCAGTGCAATGGTTCCCGGAGTCCGCTATCTGGGCATGGCCGCTGGTCACTAACCTGGGCGTCTATATGGCGGGGATCGCGCTGGGGGCAGTCATAACTGCGCTGATGGTGGTGTTCCTGCGTCTGATGATGTTCCGTAAAGGCAAATTGTTAATCGATAGCCTGTAAGAAGGAAAATCCAGATGACATTACTCGCTTCGCTGCGCGACTGGCTTAAGGCGCAACAACTGGATGCAGTGCTTCTCTCCTCACGGCAGAACAAACAGCCGCATCTGGGGATCTCCACCGGATCAGGTTATGTGGTGATTAGCCGTGAAAGTGCGCACATTCTGGTGGATTCGCGCTATTACGTTGAGGTGGAAGCCCGTGCGCAAGGCTACCAGCTGCATTTGCTTGACGCGACGAACACGCTTACCACTATCGTCAATCAAATCATTGCCGATGAGCAGTTGCAAACGCTCGGTTTTGAAGGCCAGCAGGTGAGTTGGGAAACCGCGCACCGCTGGAAGTCTGAACTCAATGCGAAACTGGTTAGCGCCACGCCGGATGTGCTGCGGCAAATCAAAACGCCAGAGGAGGTGGAGATAATCCGCCTCGCCTGTGGGATTGCCGATCGCGGAGCGGAGCATATTCGCCGCTTTATTCAGGCGGGGATGAGCGAGCGCGAGATAGCCGCTGAACTGGAGTGGTTTATGCGCCAGCAGGGCGCAGAAAAAGCCTCTTTTGACACCATTGTCGCCAGCGGCTGGCGCGGGGCGCTGCCGCACGGCAAAGCCAGCGACAAGATTGTTGCAGCGGGCGAGTTTGTCACTCTCGATTTTGGTGCGCTGTATCAGGGCTACTGCTCTGATATGACGCGCACCTTGCTGGTGAATGGCGAAGGGGTGAGCGCCGAATCTCACCCGCTGTTTGACGTCTATCAGATTGTCCTACAGGCACAGCTCGCGGCAATCTCTGCAATTCGCCCCGGCGTGCGCTGCCAGCAGATTGACGACGCCGCGCGCCGGGTCATTACCGAGGCTGGATTTGGCGACTATTTCGGTCATAACACTGGTCACGCTATCGGCATTGAAGTCCATGAAGATCCGCGTTTTTCACCGCGGGACACCACGACGCTACAGCCAGGCATGTTGCTGACCGTGGAGCCGGGGATTTATTTGCCAGGGCAAGGGGGCGTGCGCATCGAAGATGTTGTGCTGGTTACCCCGCAAGGCGCAGAAGTGCTCTACGCCATGCCGAAAACAGTGTTGCTCACGGGAGAGGCATAATGGATTTATCGCTATTAAAAGCGTTGAGCGAGGCAGATGCGATCGCCTCCTCGGAACAGGAAGTGCGGCAGATCCTACTGGAAGAAGCGGATCGCCTGCAAAAAGAAGTGCGATTTGATGGTCTGGGATCGGTGCTGATCCGCCTCAATGAATCGACAGGTCCGAAGGTGATGATCTGCGCCCATATGGACGAAGTGGGATTTATGGTGCGCAGCATCTCCCGCGAAGGCGCTATTGACGTGCTGCCGGTTGGCAACGTGCGCATGGCTGCCCGCCAGCTGCAGCCGGTGCGCATCACCACCCGTGAAGAGTGCAAAATTCCAGGCCTGCTTGACGGCGACCGGCAGGGGAATGACGTCAGCGCCATGCGCGTGGACATTGGTGCGCGCTCCTATGACGAAGTGATGCAGGCGGGAATTCGTCCAGGCGATCGCGTCACCTTTGATACAACTTTTCAGGTTCTCCCTCACCAGCGGGTGATGGGGAAAGCCTTTGATGACCGCCTCGGTTGCTATCTGCTGGTGACGTTACTACGTGAGCTGCACGACGCCGAACTGCCTGCGGAGGTGTGGCTGGTGGCAAGTTCCAGCGAAGAGGTGGGATTACGCGGCGGGCAAACTGCCACCCGCGCGGTGTCGCCGGATGTCGCCATTGTGCTTGATACCGCCTGCTGGGCGAAAAACTTTGATTATAGCGCGGCTAACCATCGCCAGATTGGTAACGGGCCGATGCTGGTGTTAAGCGACAAGTCGCTGATTGCGCCGCCAAAACTTACCGCCTGGATCGAAACCGTGGCGGCAGAAATTGGCGTGCCGTTGCAGGCGGATATGTTCAGCAACGGCGGCACGGACGGCGGAGCGGTGCATTTAACCGGCACCGGCGTGCCCACGGTGGTGATGGGGCCAGCGACGCGCCACGGACATTGTGCGGCATCGATTGCCGATTGCCGCGACATTTTGCAGATGCAGCAACTTTTATCTGCCCTTATTCAACGTCTTACCCGTGAGACGGTTGTTCAACTGACGGATTTCAGATGATCTCCTGATTAACCCGGAGCGGTTATGTTAACGATTCAATTTCTCTGTCCTTTGCCTAACGGTCTGCATGCTCGTCCGGCGTGGGAACTTAAAGAACAGTGCAGCCAGTGGCAAAGTGAAGTCACCTTTATTAACCATCGCCAGAACGCAAAGGCCGATGCGAAAAGTTCGCTGGCGCTGATTGGCACCGGCACCCTATTTAATGACAGTTGCAGCCTGAACATTAGCGGCAGCGATGAAGAGCAGGCGCGGCGCGTGCTGGAAGAGTACATCCAGGTGCGCTTTATCGACAGCGACAGCGTCCAGCCTACGCAGGCAGAACTGACGGCGCATCCGCTGCCGCGTTCATTAAGCCGCCTTAACCCGGATTTACTGTACGGCAATGTGCTGGCAAGCGGCGTCGGCGTGGGTACGCTGACCCTGTTACAAAGCGACAGCCTCGACAGTTATCGGGCAATCCCCGCCAGTGTGCAAGATTCCACCCGGCTGGAGCACAGCCTGGCAACGCTTGCCGAGCAACTGAACCAGCAATTGCGTGAGCGTGACGGCGAAAGCAAAACTATCCTCAGCGCCCATTTGTCGCTGATTCAGGATGATGAATTTGCAGGCAATATCCGTCGCCTGATGACAGAACAGCATCAGGGACTGGGGGCGGCGATCATCAGCAATATGGAGCAGGTTTGCGCCAAGCTTTCTGCTTCTGCCAGCGATTATCTGCGCGAACGTGTTAGCGACATTCGCGATATTAGCGAACAGTTGCTGCATATCACCTGGCCGGAACTGAAGCCGCGCAACAATCTGGTGCTGGAAAAACCGACCATTCTGGTGGCTGAAGATTTAACCCCAAGCCAGTTTTTGAGCCTTGATTTGAAAAATCTTGCGGGCATGATTCTGGAGAAAACCGGGCGCACCTCGCATACCCTGATTCTGGCCCGCGCCTCGGCGATCCCGGTACTGAGCGGCCTGCCGCTGGATGCGATTGCCCGTTATGCCGGGCAACCGGCGGTGCTTGACGCCCAGTGCGGCGTGCTGGCGATTAACCCGAATGACGCGGTGAGCGGTTATTATCAGGTTGCGCAGACGCTGGCGGATAAACGCCAAAAACAACAGGCGCAGGCTGCCGCGCAGCTGGCCTATTCCCGTGATAACAAGCGTATTGATATCGCGGCGAATATTGGCACCGCTCTGGAAGCACCAGGCGCGTTTGCCAACGGCGCGGAAGGCGTCGGGCTGTTCCGTACCGAAATGCTGTATATGGATCGTGACAGCGCGCCGGACGAGCAGGAGCAATTTGAAGCCTACCAGCAGGTGCTACTGGCAGCGGGCGACAAGCCGATTATCTTCCGCACAATGGACATCGGAGGCGATAAAAGCATTCCTTATCTGAATATTCCCCAGGAAGAGAACCCGTTCCTCGGCTATCGCGCGGTACGTATTTACCCGGAATTTGCTGGCCTGTTCCGCACTCAACTACGGGCGATTTTGCGCGCTGCCAGTTTTGGCAACGCCCAGTTGATGATCCCGATGGTTCACAGCCTCGATCAGATCTTATGGGTGAAGGGCGAGATCCAAAAAGCGATCGTTGAGCTTAAGCGCGATGGCCTGCGTCATGCAGAGACGATTACTCTGGGTATCATGGTGGAAGTGCCGTCGGTGTGTTACATCATCGACCACTTCTGCGATGAGGTCGATTTCTTCAGTATCGGTTCTAACGATATGACCCAGTATCTGTATGCGGTCGATCGTAATAACCCGCGCGTATCGCCGCTGTATAACCCGATTACGCCATCGTTCCTGCGCATGTTGCAGCAGATTGTTACCACTGCGCATCAGCGGGGCAAATGGGTAGGCATTTGCGGTGAACTGGGCGGTGAAAGCCGTTATCTGCCGCTACTGCTTGGGCTGGGCCTGGATGAGCTGAGTATGAGTAGCCCGCGTATTCCGGCGGTGAAAAGCCAGCTTCGTCAACTGGATAGCGAGGCGTGTCGGGAACTGGCGCGTCAGGCATGTGAATGCCGCAGTGCGCAGGAAATTGAAGCGTTACTCACCGCCTTTACGCCGGAAGAAGACGTTCGCCCACTGCTGGCGCTGGAGAATATCTTTGTTGATCAGGATTTTAGCAATAAAGAGCAGGCGATCCAGTTCCTGTGCGGCAACCTCGGCGTTAACGGGCGCACTGAACATCCGTTTGAGCTGGAAGAAGATGTCTGGCAGCGGGAAGAGATTGTTACCACCGGCGTTGGTTTTGGCGTAGCGATCCCGCACACCAAATCTCAGTGGATCCGTCATTCCAGTATCAGCATTGCCCGGCTGGCGAAACCGATTGACTGGCAGTCAGAAATGGGCGAAGTCGAACTGGTGATCATGCTGACGCTGGGTGCTAACGAAGGGATGAATCATGTGAAAGTCTTCTCGCAGCTGGCGCGTAAACTGGTGAATAAAAACTTCCGCCAGTCGTTGTTTGCCGCGCAAGATGCACAAAGTATCCTGACGCTGCTGGAAACAGAATTAACCTTCTGACGTTAGCCCTGAAAACGGGCGCTGTACTCTCCCGGCGTCAGACCAAACTGACGCCGGAAAACGCGACAAAAATAGTCGCTATCCGGAAAACCGCAACGCTGTGCCACTTCATGAATTGACAGATGATATTTCTGCAAAATCATCCTCGCCTTCGCCATTCGCACCCAACGCACATACTCGATAAAACGCATCGTTCCATGCTGAGCAAACAGTTTTGACAGATGATTGGGCGTGATATTAAAAAACTGCGCCACGCTCTCGCGGGTGAGCGGCTGGGCATAATTATCCTGAACCCAGTTACAAATGCTGTGATAGAGAAAATCGCCGCGCGGTTGCGAATTACCCGGCGGCATATTCACCACGTTGCGGCAAAGATGCAGCAAACTTAACACCAGTGGCTGAATGATATTCTGCTCCAGCGGCGAACGGCTAAGATGGGTGAGGGCGGTAAGCATCGCTTCACCTTCACCGCGTTGCAGGCTGGGAAGCTGGATCTGGCGAGCAGGATGCAACAACGACGTGGTGCGGCTATCGTAAAACGATAACCCAAGCCAGGTCGGTGCGAACACCAGGCTTAACAGCATCACCGGTTTGTTGTTGATCGGTAAATTAGCCGCGCGTGCCGGAATAAACAGCATTTCTCCTTCCACCATTCGCTGCTGCTTTGCTTCCAGCAGGTTGCCGTATTCGCCGCGCAGCACGATATCCAGACGGGGAAAATCAATACATAAACTGCCCACCGGTAACGAGGCAGGCTGGCTGGCAAACCAGACGCGCCCCAGTAGTTGCGGGTTAAGCACCAGGCCGCTGAACAGATCGGCGAAAAATTGTTGATCGGCGGGCAAGCCTGGTGCTTTCATGAAAGTTCCCGATTAAAGATGCATTAACTGGCGAAATTCTTTCACTTTGCTGCGACTGACCGGCACTTCAAAATCCAGATCTTTCAGTCGCAGAATGTAGGTGTTATTAAACCACGGTTCGATTTCGCGTATTTTGTTCAGATTGACACAAAATGAGCGATGGCAGCGGAAAAAATGCGACGGCGGCAGTTTGCTGCAAAATTCGGTAATGTTCATCGGCATTACGTAGGATTCACGCCGCGTATAGACAAAGGTCATTTTCTCGTGCGCTTCGGCGTAATAGATATCGTTAATTGGCGTGACGATTATTCGCTCATCTTTCACCAGATTAATGGTGTCATTCTCACGCGTTACCGTCGCGGCAGGCGTACTGCTGGTCTGCTGTTGTTGCCAGGCCGCTTCCAGTTTTTGCAGCATCCCGGTAATACGTGACTCCTGATACGGTTTGAGAATGTAGTCAAACGCCTCCAGTTCAAACGCTTCTACCGCATGTTCTTTCCACGCGGTGATGAACACAATAAACGGTTTATGGGCGAACTGGCTGATGTTTTGCGCCAGCAACACGCCATCCAGCGACGGAATATTGATATCCAGAAAAATGGCGTCGACGCGGTTATGCTGCAAAAACTTCAACACGTCCAGACCGTCGTCAAAGGTGCCGACAATCTCCATCTGGCTGTGCTCTTTAATTAGCCAGCTCAGTTCCTGTTGTGCCAGGAATTCGTCTTCAACAATGATGACTTTCACAATATCACTCCGGCTCAAAGCAATAACGTAGCCTGTGAGGCGACTGGGGTGCGTTGGTTAGGAATGTAAAACGCAATTTCCGTCCCCGGCTCCAGGCGGCGGATATGCAGCCCCTCGCCATACAATAACTTCACGCGATGATGGACATTCAGCAGGCCAATTTTATTGCCCGGCATTTCATTCGCTTCGACCCGCTCAATCACCTTTGGATCGATGCCGTGCCCGGTATCTCGCACCGCAATGCGTACCCGATTTCCGCACTCTGCAACGCTGATGGTGACAACGCCTTTACCTTTGCAAGGCTGAATACCGTGGACAATGGCGTTCTCCACCAACGGCTGGATCAGCAGGCTGGGAATGCAGCAATTCACCTCTTCATCAATATCATAGATAACCGTCAGCTTGTCACCAAAGCGGGCCTGCTCAATGGCAATATAGTCTTTAATTTGATACAGCTCTTTTTTGATATCGATTTGCTCATCGTCTTTTAATTCAATGTTATAGCGCAGATAACGCGACAGATTAAAGATCAGCTGGCGAGCAGTATCCGGATTCAGACGGATTGATGATGAAATAGCGTTCAAAGCGTTAAACAGGAAATGGGGATTAATTTTGCTTTGCAGGGCGCGAAGCTCTGCCTTATTTGCCATTTCACGTAGCTGCTCGGCGCGTGAAACCTCCAGTTGGGTGGAGATGATTTGCGACAGACCGACCGCCATTTCCTGTAATGACGAGGTGATCTGATGCGCGTGGCAGTAGTAAATTTTCAGCGTTCCGGTCACAACGCCTTTCTCCCACAATGGGATCACCAGCATGGAATGAATCTCTGGTGTGCGGTGGGCTTCATCATTGTTTTTAATGATGATTTTTCCGTAATTCATCGCCTGACGGGTAGTCGGGCTAATGAAGTCATCGCCATTCTGATAGTTATGTTCACCCACGCCAACATAGGCCAGCACATGATCGGTATTGGTAATCGCCACCGCATCGGCGTGAATGTCATCGCGAATAATTTCACAAACTTTGCGTAATGACTCGCTATTGACATGGCGAAACAGAGGTAGCGTTTTGTTGGCGATATCCAGCGCCAGCTTGGCCTGCCGCGCGGCGCTGGCCTCTTTTTCGCCCTCAACGCTTTGCACCAGAAGCACAATAAAGCCGATACAGACGCTACCGAGGATCATTGGAATGCCGATTTTAGAGACGATATCGATCCCCAACGCGGTAGTTGGTGCCCAGACAATTACCAGAATCATGGTCAACGTCTCACACAACATGCCGCCGAGAATACCGACGCGCCAGCGCTGTGCTTTGGGGATTTTCAGGTTTATCCAGCCTGATATACAACCCGCCAGAATGCTGGTGATAAAGCAGGGGATCGCCGTCACGCCGCCGATATCAATTAAATACCGGTGAATACCCGCAATCACGCCGGTAATGATGCCTACCCACGGGCCAAACAGAATCCCGCCGGACATCACCGCGATAATACGTACGTTCACCAGCGAGCCTTCTACGGGAACGCCGGACCAGGTGCTGAACAGGGCGAACAGCGAGAAAATGGCGGTAACGGCGAGCAATTCTTTTGGGGAGTGCGCCGACTTGTGCAACAGTTCGCGAAACAGGCGGATACGGATGAGAAAGAACAGGCAGATAAGCATTAACGCTGCCCGATCGAAGACCGCCAGCAGCATGTTGAATATTTCGTGCACGGGTGACTCTGAATAAGGATTAAACCTCTATGATAGGTAACCTGAAGGCTGATGACCAGCAGGCCGTTTTTGAGGAAAAACCATAAATTTAAAAGGGGATTGAAAGATAAATGGTGTATTAGCAATGTATCTCTTGATAATGCACTTCTGGCTGGTAAATTTATTGAAATTATAATGTTAATAAAATTGGTGGTAATTTTCTTGTTAGCGTAGAAAAATTTCCTGTTTTTGAAGTGGAGTTCCTCATTTAAAGCCATTGATAAAAATGTTCTAAAACGCTGGACAGACAGAAATTAATCAGGCTATTTTCAAAACAGCCACCATTGTGGCAGCGTCGCTCGGACGGTCCGGGCGCTAACGTTAATCTGAGGAAATTATGGCTGACACTCGCCCTGAACGTCGCTTTACGCGCATTGATCGTCTCCCGCCCTACGTTTTTAACATCACCGCTGAACTGAAAATGGCTGCGCGTCGGCGCGGCGAAGATATTATCGATTTCAGCATGGGTAACCCGGACGGTGCGACTCCGCCGCATATCGTCGAAAAATTATGTACTGTGGCCCAGCGCCCGGACACGCATGGTTACTCCACTTCACGCGGCATTCCGCGGTTACGTCGCGCCATTTCCCGCTGGTATCAGGATCGCTACGACGTTGAAATCGACCCGGAATCAGAAGCCATCGTCACTATTGGTTCGAAAGAGGGCCTGGCGCATCTGATGCTGGCGACGCTGGATCATGGTGACACGGTGCTGGTGCCGAATCCAAGTTACCCGATCCATATTTATGGCGCGGTGATTGCCGGGGCGCAGGTACGCTCAGTGCCGCTGGTGGAAGGTGTCGATTTCTTCAACGAACTGGAGCGCGCCATTCGTGAAAGTTATCCGAAACCGAAGATGATGATCCTCGGCTTCCCGTCGAATCCAACCGCGCAATGCGTGGAGCTGGAGTTCTTCGAAAAGGTTGTGGCGCTGGCGAAACGCTACGATGTGCTGGTGGTCCACGACCTGGCCTATGCCGATATCGTCTACGATGGCTGGAAAGCGCCGTCAATCATGCAGGTACCGGGTGCACGCGATGTGGCAGTCGAGTTCTTTACGCTGTCGAAAAGCTACAACATGGCGGGCTGGCGTATCGGCTTTATGGTTGGCAACAAAACGCTGGTCAGCGCCCTGGCTCGTATTAAAAGCTATCACGATTACGGCACCTTTACGCCGTTGCAGGTGGCGGCGATTGCGGCGCTGGAGGGCGATCAACAGTGCGTGCGCGACATTGCCGAACAGTACAAACGCCGCCGTGATGTATTGGTTAAAGGGCTGCATGAAGCGGGCTGGATGGTTGAAATGCCGAAGGCTTCGATGTATGTCTGGGCGAAAATCCCGGAACCATATGCGGCCATGGGATCGCTGGAATTTGCCAAGAAGCTCCTTAACGAAGCGAAGGTTTGTGTCTCGCCGGGGATTGGCTTTGGCGACTATGGTGATACGCATGTTCGCTTTGCACTGATTGAAAACCGCGACCGTATTCGTCAGGCGATTCGTGGGATTAAAGCGATGTTCCGTGCCGACGGTTTACTACCCGCCAGCAGCAAACATATTCACGAAAACGCGGAATAAACACCGTCGTCAGAAATGCAAACAGGAGCCTGATGGCTCCTGTTTTTCATTGCACAGTTTGCTTTTAGATCATCAGGGCAAAAGTACCGGCCCAAACGATGACCATAAAAGAAATGCCCATAAAGAAATATTTCACTTTACATCTCTCCGCGTAATTACTGTTACGCCTGAATGACTTCATTACACCTGATACAGTGAGTTGACACCGGGCAAAGCGACCTTAAAAGCCCTGTATTTTACCGTGGGCATCACCCCAGAATTCTGAGCTAAACTGCTCGAGACGGCGCTAATGTACGCCTAAAACTGAAACGAGACAAGAGGCATTTTCTTATTTACTTTTAGTAACTTACAAGTGTCTCATATCGGCGACAGTTTAATTTCTGACGGTAATAATTAGATATTCAGCGAAGGAAAAAACCTTAAGAAAAAAGCCATAAAAACCATGAGGTTATTATGGCCGATTTGAGGAGGGAAAGAGTAAGAGCAGTTTGTTAAATGTACAACGACGATTCTCCCACCGGGCGCGTTTTAAAGCGACGGTGGATCCAGAGGTACTGCTCCGGTGCGCGCATGATCTCTTTCTCGATAATCTTGTTCATATAGGCAGCGGCTTGATTTTCATCTGTCGGGTAGCCTTCCATCTCTGGGGTGATGAACAAACGATATCCGCTGTAATCCGCTTTTCTTACCATCGTTACGGTCAACATGGCTGCGCCAGAGAGACGGGAGAGAACATAGGTGCCATTGGTTGTGGCGACATTTTCCACCGCAAAGAACGGCGCGAAGGAGCTGCCTTTACGACCATAATCCTGATCGGGAGCAAACCATACCGCTTCACCTTTCTTCAGTGCACCGACAATGCCGCGCAGATTATTTCTGCCGATCATCGCTTTGTTAGAGCGCATGCGCCCACGGGTCTGCACCCATTCCATCAGCTGATTATTATGTGGACGATAGGTAGCCATCATTGGTTGGCACAGTCCCATCACGCGGCCGCCCAGTTCCAGCGACATAAAATGGACGCCGACAACCATTACGCCGCGATTTTGCATTTGTGCGCGTTTAAGGTTATCCAACCCTTCAACATCAAACCATTTACGTACGCGACTGTCGGGCCAGAACCATGCCATGCCGGTTTCTACCAGCGCCATGCCGAGTGAACGAAAGTTTTCGGCAATCATCTTCTCGCGTTCTTCCGCAGAATGCTGCGGGAAACAAAGTTCCAGGTTTTTACGGGCGATAGATTCACGACGTTTCAGGAATGGTCGCGCCATTGCGCCAATGCGCGTGCCGAGAAAGCAGAGAACAGGATAAGGAAGCTGTACCCAAAGCCAGAGTACACCAAGCCCAAACCATGTGAGCCAGTAGCGAGGATGTAGAAACTCGCGGGAAAATTTGCATTGTGGAAACATAGTTACCTTCTGTAGATACGAATTGTTGTATCGCAGAAGATTCCATGTCGACAGCGGTACACTCAATTGGTTGGGCCATCATGTACGACAATGGTTCCTGTAAAGAGTGTAAAGACTAGTCAGGACATAACCACGAGGAGCATGAATGCGGTATCTGTACTTTATCACTCGCTGACTGCTTTCAGCTACTGATTATTAATCGTGCAAAGTAAATATTTTTCCGTACACAACAGTCTTGCATTTAACATGCTGTTTTCATTGATGCTTAGCAAAAATTGCCAGAGGTTAAGGATTGTCTTACTATTAAAGTGACTGAAGTTACAGGTTTTTTAGCGCGGCAGGAGGTTGAGCTATGATTTATTTATGGATGTTTCTCGCCCTGTGTATTGTCTGCGTAAGCGGCTACATCGGTCAGGTACTGAACGTGGTATCGGCGGTCTCTTCTTTCTTCGGCATGGTGATCCTCGCTGCACTCATTTATTACTTCACCATGTGGTTAACTGGCGGTAATGAACTAGTGACGGGGATATTTATGTTTCTTGCCCCGGCTTGTGGCTTGATGATTCGCTTTATGGTGGGGTATGGCAGGCGATAGTGGGTCAGGATGGCTCATTTGGGCAGGTGTTCACATCAGCATCAGACATGATTGTTCACCTGCCATGTGACAGACGCTATCGCACAGGATGAATAAGATAATTCGCCTTTGTCGGATAAGTAGGCGTGATTTCTTCTGTGAGGTTTAATGGTGGCGCATCTTCTCTCATCTTAAACAAAATCGCCTGTGATGGCTGAAGTTTTGTAGAGTGTGTGGTTGTCATCGCTGATGTTTTTTCAGTCTCTTTATAGCTCCTCTCACTTACACCACCAGAAATGGAAAATGCAAAAACATTGCATGCCATAATAGAGACCAATAAAAATAAGCTGAAAAGTATTAAGTTTACTTTCATAGAAAGTTATCCTGAAAATGGTTCACTGAGAACCTACGATGTTATGGCTGTATTTACATATAATTAATCAATATTTACATCGATATAATAAATGACATCTCTTTGTGGTACATAAGAATAGTTCTCTGCGACAGGAAGCAGATTCCTACAATTGTAAGACTAAAATACTTCTTGCGATAATAACTACAATTGTAAGACTAAAATACTTCTTGCGATAATAACTACAACTGTAAGATAACCCTTTCAAAATGACCGTTGCTCTCTGATTTCTCATTTCATGCTCACCCAATATGATGGCGGCGTTTTCTAAAACTGTTAAAGAATGAGGTAAGTATGAAACGTTTAATTATGGCTACGATGGTCACAGCAATTCTGGCATCTTCAACTGTATGGGCTGCTGATAATGCACCGGTAGCGGCACAACAGCAAACTCAGCAAGTTCAGCAAACCCAGAAAACGGCAGCAGCAGAGCGTATCTCTGAACAAGGTTTATATGCGATGCGTGACGTGCAGGTAGCGCGCCTGGCTCTGTTTCATGGCGATCCAGAAAAGGCAAAAGAACTGACCAATGAAGCTTCCGCTTTGCTGTCAGATGACAGTACCGAATGGGCAAAGTTCGCTAAGCCAGGTAAAAAGACCAATCTCAATGATGACCAATATATTGTCATTAATGCATCTGTCGGAATTTCTGAGAGTTATGTAGCAACTCCCGAAAAAGAAGCCGCGATAAAAATTGCCAATGAAAAAATGGCGAAAGGGGATAAAAAGGGCGCAATGGAAGAACTTCGCCTGGCCGGTGTTGGCGTAATGGAAAACCAATATCTGATGCCGCTTAAACAGACTCGTAATGCACTTGCTGATGCGCAGAAACTGCTTGATAAAAAGCAATACTACGAGGCAAACCTGGCGCTTAAAGGTGCGGAAGATGGAATCATCGTCGACAGCGAAGCACTGTTTGTGAACTAATGCTGACAGGCAGTATATTGAGGTAAAGGATTTAACTCCCTCCAGCCGACAATTTTTTATGACCACAATACGACAGGTTGTGGTCATAAAATTATTTGGCGCTCGCGGTTCTATAAACACGCATTTTATCTTCCTCAAAGTAAATCCCAATAATCCCGTGTCATCACAAATCATTTATTATGTTATGTTTTATGGTACGCTTTAAAAAGCGTAATCATACCCTTACTTGTAAATCACCGGCGCTTCTTACAGTTGTAAGAATAACATCACAAATGTCGCGACTCTCTCTGATTACCACGAATCAATATTTATCATATTCTTCTTTTCGTCCTCACTACTTACCATGCAGAAAGGAATTGGAAGTGGCGATGAAATGATTTTCAGCACTTGATACAGGATTTTAAAAATATCGAGTGCAGCTACGACGATATTTTGCGGGTTATTTATAGAAGATATTACGCCTTAAATAAACGCTAAATTAACACATATTTAATTAACTAATAGGTATTGCTATGTCAACTCCACTTCAAGGAATTAAAGTTCTCGATTTCACCGGTGTGCAATCTGGCCCATCTTGTACTCAAATGCTGGCCTGGTTTGGCGCTGACGTTATTAAAATTGAACGTCCCGGCGTTGGTGACGTAACGCGTCACCAGCTGCGAGATATTCCTGATATCGATGCGCTTTACTTCACCATGCTTAACAGTAACAAACGTTCTATTGAGTTAAATACCAAAACAGCGGAAGGCAAAGAGGTAATGGAAAAGCTGATCCGCGAAGCTGATATCTTAGTCGAGAACTTTCATCCAGGGGCCATTGATCACATGGGCTTCACCTGGGAGCATATTCAAGAAATCAATCCACGTCTGATTTTTGGTTCGATCAAAGGGTTTGATGAGTGTTCGCCTTATGTGAATGTAAAAGCCTATGAAAACGTTGCTCAGGCAGCGGGTGGCGCGGCATCCACTACGGGTTTTTGGGATGGTCCGCCGCTGGTAAGCGCTGCAGCGTTGGGTGACAGCAACACCGGAATGCATTTGCTGATCGGTTTACTTGCTGCTTTGCTGCATCGCGAAAAAACGGGGCGTGGGCAACGAGTCACCATGTCAATGCAGGATGCCGTATTGAACCTTTGCCGCGTGAAATTACGTGACCAGCAGCGTCTCGATAAATTGGGTTATCTGGAAGAATACCCGCAGTATCCGAATGGTACATTTGGTGATGCAGTTCCCCGCGGTGGTAATGCAGGTGGTGGCGGTCAGCCTGGCTGGATCCTGAAATGTAAAGGCTGGGAAACCGATCCTAACGCCTATATTTATTTCACTATTCAGGAGCAAAACTGGGAAAACACCTGTAAAGCCATCGGCAAACCAGAATGGATTACCGATCCGGCATACAGTACAGCCCATGCACGACAGCCACATATTTTCGATATTTTTGCTGAAATCGAAAAATACACTGTCACTATTGATAAACATGAAGCGGTGGCCTATTTGACTCAGTTTGATATTCCTTGTGCACCGGTTTTAAGTATGAAAGAAATTTCACTTGATCCCTCTTTGCGCCAAAGTGGCAGTGTTGTTGAAGTGGAACAACCGTTGCGTGGAAAATATCTGACCGTTGGTTGTCCAATGAAATTCTCTGCCTTTACGCCGGATATTAAAGCTGCGCCGCTATTAGGTGAACATACCGCTGCTGTATTGCAGGAGCTAGGTTATAGCGACGATGAAATTGCTGCAATGAAGCAAAACCACGCCATCTGATATTAACGGGGGCTTCTGGCTCCCAATTTATAAAAATTTCGAGGTTATTAATCATGTCAGATCAACTTCAAATGACAGATGGTATGCATATCATCGTTGAAGCATTAAAACAGAATAATATTGACACTATTTATGGTGTTGTAGGTATTCCTGTGACGGATATGGCACGCCATGCCCAGGCGGAAGGCATTCGTTATATTGGTTTTCGTCATGAGCAGTCGGCAGGCTATGCCGCTGCGGCAAGCGGTTTTCTTACCCAAAAACCGGGGATCTGCCTGACAGTTTCTGCGCCAGGATTCCTCAATGGTTTGACCGCATTGGCCAACGCAACGGTAAATGGTTTTCCGATGATCATGATTAGCGGCTCCAGCGACCGCGCGATCGTCGACCTACAGCAAGGTGATTATGAAGAGCTGGACCAAATGAATGCGGCAAAACCGTATGCCAAAGCAGCATTTCGCGTTAATCAGCCGCAGGATCTTGGCATTGCATTGGCACGCGCTATCCGGGTCTCTGTATCGGGTCGCCCTGGCGGAGTTTATCTTGATTTGCCAGCAAATGTCCTGGCCGCGACGATGGAAAAAGACGAAGCGTTAACCACGATTGTTAAAGTTGAAAATCCATCGCCAGCATTATTGCCATGCCCGAAGTCAGTCACTAGCGCAATTTCGCTTTTAGCAAAAGCTGAACGGCCATTAATTATCCTTGGCAAAGGCGCGGCGTATTCACAAGCTGATGAACAGCTTCGTGAATTTATTGAAAGTACTCAGATTCCATTCCTGCCAATGTCTATGGCGAAAGGGATCCTTGAAGATACGCATCCACTTTCTGCGGCAGCTGCGCGTTCGTTTGCCCTGGCAAATGCTGACGTTGTCATGCTTGTTGGTGCACGACTGAATTGGTTATTGGCACACGGTAAAAAAGGATGGGCGGCAGATACACAGTTTATTCAACTGGATATTGAACCGCAGGAAATTGACAGCAACCGCCCCATTGCTGTGCCAGTCGTTGGTGATATTGCATCCAGTATGCAAGGTATGCTGGCAGAACTGAAACAAAACACATTTACGACTCCACTGGTATGGCGCGATATTTTAAATATCCACAAGCAGCAAAATGCACAAAAAATGCATGAAAAATTAAGTACAGATACTCAACCATTAAATTACTTTAATGCATTAAGTGCTGTGCGCGACGTATTGCGCGAGAACCAGGATATTTATTTAGTTAATGAAGGTGCAAATACCCTGGATAATGCACGAAATATTATTGATATGTATAAACCACGTCGTCGTCTGGATTGTGGTACCTGGGGTGTCATGGGCATCGGTATGGGCTATGCCATCGGTGCTAGCGTGACTTCTGGTTCTCCGGTTGTCGCCATTGAAGGTGATAGTGCTTTTGGTTTCAGTGGGATGGAAATTGAAACGATTTGTCGATATAACCTGCCGGTGACGATCGTTATTTTTAATAATGGCGGCATCTACAGAGGAGACGGTGTTGATCTCAGTGGCGCTGGTGCACCATCACCAACGGATCTGTTGCACCATGCAAGGTATGACAAATTAATGGATGCGTTTCGTGGCGTTGGCTATAACGTCACCACGACAGATGAACTTCGTCATGCTTTAACCACCGGTATTCAGTCGCGCAAACCGACCATTATTAATGTGGTCATCGACCCTGCAGCAGGAACTGAAAGTGGCCATATTACCAAACTTAACCCAAAACAAGTCGCTGGTAATTAAATACTGACATCGTCTCCTCTTGCCAACTCATTATGCGATGGTGAGGGGACCCTTATCGGAAATACTATTATGCTAACATTTTTTATTGGCGATTTATTGCCTATTATCGTAATCATGCTGTTGGGTTATTTTAGCGGCAGACGAGAAACATTTTCAGAAGATCAAGCTCGGGCATTTAATAAACTGGTATTAAACTACGCGCTTCCTGCGGCTCTATTTGTATCTATTACTCGGGCAAACAGGGAAATGATTTTTGCGGACACTCGTCTGACCCTTGTATCACTTGTGGTTATTGTCGGATGTTTCTTTTTCTCCTGGTTCGGTTGCTACAAATTTTTTAAACGTACCCATGCAGAAGCAGCTGTATGTGCATTAATTGCAGGTTCACCTACCATTGGATTCCTGGGGTTTGCAGTTCTCGATCCTATTTATGGTGATTCCGTATCAACAGGTTTAGTGGTAGCAATTATTTCTATTATTGTTAACGCAATTACTATTCCTATTGGTCTGTATTTGCTGAATCCTTCCTCAGGAGCGGATGGTAAGAAGAATAGTAATCTGAGCGCATTAATTTCTGCGGCAAAGGAGCCAGTTGTATGGGCACCTGTTCTGGCAACGATCCTGGTGTTGGTTGGGGTAAAAATTCCGGCAGCATGGGACCCAACCTTTAATCTGATTGCGAAGGCTAACTCAGGGGTAGCGGTATTCGCTGCGGGGTTGACTCTGGCTGCACATAAATTCGAGTTCAGTGCCGAAATTGCTTATAACACCTTCCTGAAGCTGATTCTGATGCCACTGGCGCTGCTTCTCGTTGGTATGGCATGTCATTTGAACAGCGAACATTTGCAGATGATGGTACTGGCAGGCGCATTACCGCCGGCATTCTCCGGAATCATTATTGCCAGCCGGTTTAATGTCTACACCCGCACTGGTACAGCGTCATTGGCTGTGAGCGTACTGGGTTTTGTCGTCACGGCTCCCTTGTGGATTTATGTCAGTCGACTGGTTTCATAATTAATCATGTTATTGATTTTACATAAATGCCGAAGTGTCTTTTCACCTTCGGCTTTTTTCAAGGCATAAGCAAATGACAAATAATGAAAGCAAAGGGCCGTTTGAAGGCTTATTAGTTATCGATATGACACATGTCCTTAATGGACCTTTCGGAACTCAACTTCTTTGTAATATGGGCGCAAGGGTAATTAAAGTTGAGCCACCAGGTCATGGTGATGATACCCGCACATTTGGTCCCTATGTGGATGGACAGTCACTCTATTACAGTTTTATTAATCATGGCAAAGAGAGTGTGGTTCTTGATTTAAAGAATGATCACGATAAAAGTATATTTATAAATATGCTCAAACAAGCTGATGTATTAGCTGAGAATTTTCGCCCAGGTACAATGGAAAAACTGGGGTTTTCATGGGAAACGCTTCAAGAAATCAACCCGCGCCTCATATATGCTTCATCGTCAGGTTTCGGACATACCGGTCCGCTAAAAGATGCTCCTGCCTACGATACCATCATTCAGGCAATGAGCGGGATAATGATGGAAACAGGATATCCTGATGCTCCGCCAGTGCGCGTTGGTACATCTCTTGCGGATCTATGCGGCGGTGTCTATTTATTCAGCGGAATAGTGAGTGCACTTTATGGCCGCGAAAAGAGCCAGAGAGGGGCGCATGTCGATATAGCGATGTTTGATGCCACGCTGAGTTTTCTGGAGCATGGTCTGATGGCATATATCGCGACAGGGAAGTCACCACAACGTCTGGGAAATCGCCATCCCTACATGGCACCTTTTGATGTTTTCAATACTCAGGATAAGCCGATTACGATTTGTTGTGGTAATGACAAGCTTTTTTCTGCGTTATGCCAGGCACTGGAGCTTACGGAACTGGTTAATGATCCCCGATTTAGCAGCAATATTTTACGCGTACAAAACCAGGCTATTCTTAAACAATATATTGAGCGGACGTTAAAAACGCAGGCAGCTGAAGTTTGGTTAGCCAGAATACATGAAGTTGGTGTACCCGTCGCGCCGTTATTAAGTGTGGCTGAGGCCATTAAATTGCCACAAACTCAGGCAAGAAATATGTTGATTGAAGCCGGGGGAATAATGATGCCGGGTAATCCGATAAAAATCAGCGGCTGCGCGGACCCGCATGTTATGCCGGGAGCGGCAACGCTCGACCAGCATGGGGAACAAATTCGCCAGGAGTTCTCATCATAAATGTAAGATGTGCTGGTAAATAGCTCCCACATTTGAACATTGTGGGAGCCGCTATTTAGTCATTTTTCTGACAGAAAACAGCAATCTCCTGGTCCAGCTCTGCAATGTGTTCTTTTACAGAGTTCAGCAACTGAAGAATTTCAGGCTTACTGTCATCTGAAACAGGTGTTATTTCTAACTGATGGCTAATATTAATCAACTTTTGCAAATTCAGGATGTTAGCCGCACCGTGGATGCGATGAATACACTGATGGAAAGTTCTGTTATCGCCAGCTTCTAGTGCTTGAAACGCAGCGGGTAGATCTTTATGCGTTTCATGCTGGAAAGTCATGAGAATCTCCTGCATCAGTTGTAGATCGTTCGCCGTATTATTTTTCAGGGCTTCGATATCAAGGTGGCGATACTGAGGTGCAATATGCGCAACCTGGTGTAACTGACTTAAATGTGTTTTCAGTACATCCAGGGTCAACGGTTTGAACAAACATAAGTTCATGCCGCAACTTAACCCTTTTTCACGTTCGTTAGCCTGTGCGTTGGCTGTAAGCCCCCAGATGGGTAAGGAAGAATTTTGCTCACGGAGTTTGCGAGTCAACTCAAAACCATCCATATTCGGCATATTAACGTCAGTAATAAGCAGATCATAATGTTGCATACTGACTTTGTGTAGCGCTTGCACACCATCAGTGGCTTCATCAACATCATATCCTAATAGATTTAGCTGGCGTTTGAGTAATAGCCTGTTGGTCGGATGATCATCCGCGATTAATATGCTCAACTTTTCAGGTAGTGTGATGGGGTGTTCTGCTTTTGCCTCGATAGTCGCCACTTGCTGGCTAATTTCTACCGGGATTGTGATCGTAAATGTTGTTCCTATGCCTGGATGACTTTCTAATGACAAATCGCCCTGCATATTTTTAATTAATTCTTTGCAGATCATTAAGCCTAAGCCAGATCCTGTTTGCTGGCGACCTGCACTTGTTTGGCTGTAGCGTTTAAAGAGTTGTTGTTGTTCTTCCTGCGATAATCCACTTCCAGAATCCATAATCGTCATTTTGATAACAGCGTGGTTGTCATCAATGTGAACCAGGGAGGTCGTAATTTTTACTGCCCCCTCGGTGGTAAATTTGAGAGCATTGCTCAGTAAATTTGATAAGACCTGCTTAAACGCCTGAGGGTCGATCTTAACCAGGTAATGATCAGGAAATGTACTGCTGCAACTTAATGCGATCGATTTGCTTGCAGCAATCGCACCGAAAGAGTGACAAGTGTTCTGGACTAAAGTAGGGATATCGACCCATTGTGGTTGAAGTTGATAGTTACCCGATTCAATTTTGTCGACATCAAGGATTTCACCAATTAAGCCGAGGAGTGATTGTCCGGTGGCGTAGGCAAGTGAAATCGCCTCCACCCGTTGCTCCTTGCTAAGACCAGAACCCGACAGAAGTTCCAGGAAGCCCATAATAGAGCTTATTGGTGTTCTTATTTCGTGACTCATCGTTGCCAGAAACTGACTTTTTGCTACGGTAGCCTTTATCGCTTTATTTTTTTCTACCTCGAGTGCATTAATTAGATCACGCGTTTCAGTAATATCTTGCCAACCACAAATATATACTGCATTGTCACTTGCAGGAAGATTGCATAATGTATGCCAGTGATTAATGCATCTTTTCTCGATGCCATTATCAATTTCAAATACCTGTGTGTATATTGTTCGATTTTCTTTCGTTTCTGCTGTGACTTCATGCGCATTAGAAAAAACATCTTTAAAGGGTGAGTCACTGTTTTCTAATGGTAACATTGCATTTTTGTAGTAATCCGCAGTGAAATAATGTTCAAAAGCACTATTATGACTAATGACATTACCTTGCCAGTTTACAACATAAGTTGGATTCGGTAAGGAATCCGAGAGTGCTTTTCGGAATGATATTTGGTTTTCTAAATCACCCTGAATGACTTTACGACGACGAACTGAGCGTAACAGGTAGAATCCCCATAAAAGGCTACTGCCAACTAATAAAACGGATAATGTCGTAACAATATAAAATTGCTCGCTATATAGGTCCCATGTGTCAATGGTCACATTGGGCATTTTAATCCATTTTTCCGTCAGGCGCAGAACTTCGCTTGGGGGAATTGCATTCAGTGCTTTATTAATAATATCCTTAAGTTCCGGTTCTCCGCGAGGAAAAGCGAACGAAAGCGATGCATTCGGAACGCCAGGAATAAGAAAATGATAAAGTTCATTAGGATAGTAATGATCGATCATGTAACGCGAATTTAACTGTGTCGCGACCAGAGCATCAAGTTCACCTTCCTTAACCTTGTGAAATGCAGCGCTGGCATTATCGACCTGTATCCATTCAACCTCCGGATACATCTCTTTTAATTGCGAATGCAGCTCATAATAATATGGAATGGCAACTTTCATTCCTTTTTTTAATGTTTGTTCACTGTCAGGTGCTTTTTGCATGACAAAAACGTATGGCGTTGTTATGAAAGCTTCTGCAAATGAAACATTATTTTCTCGATCTTCACTATAAATAGCGCCAGGTATTATATCCCATCCACCGGGGTTAAGCTGTGTTCCGGCATGGATATTGTGTGAAACGGTGATCGGAGAAAAATTTAAACCTGTTTGCAAGGTAATAATATTAAGAATATCCCCCATAACGCCCCGAACCGAGCCATTTTCATCCGTCATAGAATAGGGAGGAGAGTAAGGATTTTCCAGCACCTTTAAATCGGGATGTTGCTTAATCCACTGTTTTTCATGTTCAGTGAGTTCTAATGGTTTGTTCAGAAAGGCCAGGTTTCCTGTATCAAGCCAATTTTGTGAAACTTCATAGCGAACTTCATTTGTTAAAGCATCAACAAATCTATTGAGTACTTCATTAAGAATGACGGATTCTTTTCTGGTCAAGAAAAAATTATATTGACGCGGCGAGTTATAATATTTCACTACATTTAAGGAGTGAGTGAAATAGCGGGAAATCATACTGCTGGTAATGATGTTACTACCAATAAAGTAATCATTCTGTCCGGCTGATACGGATGCTAATGCCTGATATAAATTTGTAAAAGAGATAATTGTTGCTTTTGGAAACGATTGATGAATTACCTCGTCTGGGGGGTAATTTGCTACCCGAGCAATATTTACTGGTTTTGGTGAGGTAAGCGGTCGCATTGAGTCGTGAAGGGTGGTTACCAGCGCCGGAAAGGTAATTATCAATGGTTTGGTTGCAGCAATGTCACTATTAAGAGGCGGCGAAGTAACTAAATGTGATAACACTATATCGACTTCACCTTCTGCAAGCGCGTCCATTGCTTTTTGATGATCGGCGTATTCCCGGAGTGTTAATTTGATATTTAACGCTCTTTTTAAAAGATTTAAATAATCAGCATTAATACCACGAACCTGTTGCTGCGAATCGGTATGCAACAAGGTAGCCGTTTGGGACTTGTGTACTGCAATCACAAGATTTTTTTTGCTCGCTAACCAACGTAATTCCTTGTTGCTCAGACGTACTGGATCAAGTGTGACACGGTTGTTACTACTGATGCCACGATATTCGATGTAATCTTCGTCTGCGAAACTTATGGTCGACCAAAGACCACAACAGAGAAGAAAAAAATAGGGTAAAAACTTCATGTGATTAGCCGATTTTGTTACGTTGCGCGAATGTGTAAAGATCCATCAGTGATTTACATTCTAATTTTTCCATCAGGCGACTTTTATAAGTGCTGACAGTTTTGTTGCTGATGAACATTTTTTCAGCAATGTCATTATTATCCTTGCCATCAAGAATATACCGCATGACACTAATTTCTTGTTTCGATAAGGAGTCGAGTTTTTGCTGGTCGGACGTTAAACTTCCAACAAACCGGTTGAGAGAGAAGGGGAAATAGCAGTAGCCATTTTTTGCAGCTTCAATAGCCGCAATGATATTGTTCATGCCTTCTTTTTTACTCACGAATCCATTAGCGCCAGCATCAGCACAATGTTTCCCGTAAAAATGGTCATTTTTAGCGGAGACAATAATAATAATTCCGCTATATTGGCGCTTCCTCAGCGTTTCTAACACCTGGATACCGTTAACTCCGGGGATATCGACATCAATGATGACGATATCAGGCTTAAGTGTTTCCACCCGCTGAACGGCGCTTCCCCCTTCAGTCAACTCCGCTAAGATTTCAATATCGTTTTTGATCAATAAATTACGAATTGCTGCGATAGCAAGAGGATGGTCATCAATAATTATTGCGTTCATAGATTATTCCCTTTGCAATGAAGCATCTCCCTTCTCCCTGTAGTAATACAGACATAAGGCGTCATCTCATTTTCTCAATAAAAATAAGAAAATCTGAGCTTCCTTTAAGATAATTCGACAAGTATACCATATAAATAGTCGGCATAAATGAAATGTCAACAATAAAATCAGGGATTATACCGATGATTTATAGTTTCAAGTTAGCACTATAAGTCTTCTCACTAATCCTACAGGCGTAAGAATTGTATTGCAAAAGCCACGGTTTAGTCCTCTGTTGTTTTTTTTGCACCTCATTTAAATTAGGCCTCCAACGTTCCTGGGATAATGTGCAACACATGCACTGTGTTTGATATGAAGAATGAATGCTCTTTTCATTCAATTCATAAATTTCATCTATGAGAAATGAGAGATAATAGTGGAACAGATTAATTCAAATAAAAAACATTCTAACAGAAGAAAATACTTTTCTTTATTGGCGGTAGTTTTATTTATTGCGTTTTCAGGTGCCTATGCCTATTGGTCAATGGAATTAGAAGACATGATTAGTACAGATGACGCCTATGTCACGGGGAATGCAGATCCAATTTCTGCACAAGTCTCAGGTAGTGTCACTGTCGTTAATCATAAAGATACGAACTACGTTCGACAAG
The DNA here is from genome assembly GCF_046486385.1 of Escherichia sp. WS33. Lineage (NCBI taxonomy): Bacteria > Pseudomonadati > Pseudomonadota > Gammaproteobacteria > Enterobacterales > Enterobacteriaceae > Escherichia > Escherichia sp. WS33. The sequence continues at coordinate 36,962 of NZ_JBJQLJ010000009.1, forward strand.
GTGACATTTTAGTTTCACTGGATAAAACTGATGCCACTATCGCACTCAATAAAGCTAAAAATAATCTGGCAAATATTGTTCGGCAAACGAATAAACTATACTTACAGGATAAACAATACAGTGCCGAAGTCGCTTCAGCACGTATTCAGTATCAACAATCTTTAGAAGATTATAACCGTCGAGTGCCGTTAGCGAAGCAGGGGGTTATTTCAAAAGAAACGCTGGAGCATACCAAAGATACGTTAATAAGTAGCAAAGCGGCATTGAATGCCGCTATCCAGGCTTATAAAGCGAATAAAGCTTTAGTAATGAACACACCATTAAACCGTCAGCCACAAGTCGTTGAAGCGGCGGATGCAACTAAAGAAGCCTGGTTGGCGCTTAAACGTACGGATATTAAGAGTCCGGTTACCGGCTATATTGCCCAGCGAAGTGTTCAGGTCGGCGAAACAGTGAGCCCCGGACAATCGTTAATGGCTGTCGTACCGGCACGTCAAATGTGGGTTAATGCCAACTTTAAAGAAACACAACTCACGGATGTACGGATTGGTCAATCGGTCAATATTATCAGCGATCTTTATGGTGAAAATGTTGTGTTTCATGGTCGGGTGACAGGGATCAATATGGGAACCGGCAATGCGTTCTCCTTATTACCTGCACAAAATGCGACAGGGAACTGGATCAAAATCGTTCAGCGTGTACCGGTTGAAGTTTCTCTTGATCCAAAAGAACTCATGGAACATCCCTTGCGTATTGGTTTATCGATGACAGCAACTATTGATACGAAGAACGAAGACATTGCCGAGATGCCTGAGCTGGCTTCAACCGTGACCTCCATGCCGGCTTATACCAGTAAGGCTTTAGTTATCGATACCAGTCCGATAGAAAAAGAAATTAGCAACATTATTTCGCATAATGGACAATTTTAATGGCAATCACTAAATCGACTCCGGCACCATTAACCGGTGGGACGTTATGGTGCGTTACTATTGCATTGTCATTAGCGACGTTTATGCAAATGTTGGATTCCACTATTTCTAACGTCGCAATACCGACAATATCTGGCTTTCTGGGAGCATCAACAGACGAAGGCACCTGGGTTATCACCTCGTTTGGCGTAGCAAATGCCATTGCGATCCCTGTTACCGGCAGGCTGGCACAAAGAATAGGCGAATTAAGGTTATTTTTACTTTCAGTCACTTTTTTTTCGCTGTCTTCCTTAATGTGTAGTTTATCGACCAATCTTGATGTGCTGATATTTTTTAGAGTCGTTCAGGGATTAATGGCGGGGCCGTTAATTCCACTGTCACAGAGTTTATTATTAAGGAATTATCCACCAGAAAAAAGAACATTTGCTCTGGCATTATGGTCAATGACCGTGATTATCGCTCCGATATGTGGGCCGATATTGGGCGGTTATATTTGCGATAACTTTAGCTGGGGTTGGATATTTTTAATCAATGTCCCTATGGGGATTATCGTCCTGACATTATGCTTAACCTTACTTAAAGGAAGAGAAACTGAAACTTCACCGGTCAAAATGAATCTACCAGGACTGACCCTGTTAGTGCTCGGTGTTGGTGGCTTGCAAATTATGCTTGATAAAGGGCGCGATCTGGATTGGTTCAACTCGAGTACAATAATAATATTAACAGTAGTATCAGTTATTTCTCTGATCTCTTTAGTCATTTGGGAGTCGACCTCAGAGAACCCGATTCTTGATCTCAGTTTGTTTAAGTCCCGTAACTTCACCATTGGTATTGTGAGTATCACATGCGCGTATTTATTTTACTCTGGAGCGATCGTCCTTATGCCGCAGTTACTCCAGGAAACGATGGGGTATAATGCGATATGGGCCGGACTTGCTTATGCGCCCATCGGCATCATGCCACTATTAATTTCACCTTTGATAGGACGTTATGGCAACAAAATAGACATGCGGTTGTTAGTGACATTTAGTTTTTTGATGTATGCGGTTTGCTATTACTGGCGTTCTGTGACATTTATGCCAACGATTGATTTTACAGGCATCATTTTGCCACAGTTTTTCCAGGGATTCGCCGTTGCCTGTTTCTTTTTACCCTTAACAACGATTTCGTTTTCAGGCTTGCCAGATAATAAATTTGCCAATGCCTCGAGTATGAGTAATTTTTTTCGTACCTTGTCAGGATCAGTTGGTACGTCGTTGACAATGACGCTGTGGGGACGACGCGAATCGTTACACCATAGTCAGTTGACAGCAACCATCGATCAATTTAACCCCGTGTTTAATTCATCGTCACAAATTATGGATAAATATTATGGTTCGCTTTCAGGAGTTCTTAATGAAATTAATAATGAAATAACCCAGCAGTCACTTTCTATTTCTGCAAATGAGATTTTCCGTATGGCGGCTATTGCTTTTATCTTACTTACGGTTTTGGTTTGGTTTGCGAAACCGCCGTTTACAGCGAAAGGCATTGGGTGATGATAAAAGGAGGGGGTTATAGCGGGTAAGACCGGGGATCTTAAGTCTGCGCCATCGGCAGCATCGCTCACCCAGGGAAAGGATTGCGATGCTGCGTTGAAACGTTATTAACGGCCTTTTGCCAGATATTGATTCATCTCTTCTTCCGGCACCATTCCACCTCCCGTCGCCCACACCAGATGAGTGGCATTACGCAATTGTTCTGCGCTGAAACCGTGCATCTGTTGGTAACTTACTGATGCACACACGCGCTGAGGTCCGGCCATACCCGCCAGTGCTGAAGGTTCAAGACGAATACCTTCTTCCTGCGCCAGCCAGCCAAGCATGTCATACATGGTTTGATCGCTAAGGGTATAGAAGCCATCCAGCAGACGCTCCATTGCCCGCCCGACAAAGCCTGATGCGCGACCAACTGCAAGGCCATCCGCTGCGGTAAGGTTGTCGATACCAATATCCTGAACAGAAATCTGATCGTGTAATCCTGTATGGACGCCTAACAACATACAAGGGGAGTGCGTTGGTTCGGCAAAAAAGCAGTGAACATGATCGCCAAACGCCAGTTTAAGCCCGAATGCGACGCCACCAGGACCACCGCCAACACCACACGGCAGATAGACAAACAGAGGGTTATCAGCATCGACGATACGGCCTTGCTGGGCAAATTGCGCTTTAAGACGCTGGCCAGCGACGGAATACCCAAGGAACAACGTGCGGGAATTTTCGTCATCAATAAAGAAACAGTTCGGGTCAGACTGCGCTGCTTTACGTCCTTCCTCGACGGCAACACCATAATCTTGCTCATATTCCACGACCGTAACGCCATGGCTGCGCAGTTTCGCTTTTTTCCATGCCCGGGCATCAGCAGACATATGAACTGTCACCTTAAAGCCAATGCGGGCGCTCATAATGCCGATTGATAACCCCAGATTTCCGGTTGAGCCCACAGCAATGCTGTATTGGCTAAAGAACTGTTTAAACTCCGGAGAAAGCAGTTTGCTGTAGTCATCATCAAGCGTCAGCAACCCCGCTTCCAGAGCCAGTTTTTCTGCGTGTGCCAGGACTTCATAAATCCCGCCGCGTGCTTTTATGGAGCCGGAAATGGGCAAATGGCTATCTTTTTTCAGTAACAGTTGCCCGCTGATCGGTTGCTGATATTCTTTTTCCAGCCGTTTTTGCATAGCTGGAATGGCAACCAGTTCTGATTCAATAATCCCCCCAGTGGCAGCAGTTTCAGGAAATGCTTTTGCCAGATAGGGTGCAAAACGGGATAAGCGCGCATGGGCGTCCTGAACATCCTGTTCGGTCAGGCCAACATAAGGTAAACCTTCAGCCAATGAGGTCGTGCCAGGATTAAACCAGGTGGTTTCTTTAAGAGCAACCAGATCCTTTACCAACGGATACTGGGCGATGAGCGAGTTCATTTTAGCGTTTTCCATAGTACGTCTCTTTGCGCTTAGATGATAAATGACAGCAGGAATGTGCCCGCCAGAGCGACGACTGAAGCGATAAATGTCGCTGTCGTATAGTATTTAAATGTTTCATTGAGCGTAGCGCCGCAATATTGCTTCACTAGCCAGAAAAGCGAGTCCGTAACGATCGTGCAGCCAATTGCACCTGAACCGATAGCAATCGCAATAATTTCCGGGCTGATGTCGGGATACAGCGGCAGCACAATGATCCATATTTATATTTTCTTCTCCAGGTTGGCGATGCCAGTTGGCATGTTTTACTTACTTGCCTATATGGTTACTCGTTGGCGAGAACAGAGGCGGAATTGGGGACAATTGTCCGGGAATTATTGTTATTTTTTATTGTATTGCTGTGTCAGGTGATAGGGCGTTGGATCTCGCCAGTGACGTCTGTTTCTGCTACAGTGCCCGTTTTACGGCAAACGGCTTGGGTATGGCTTCATTAAAGGATGTCGCACGCCTGGCGGGAGTGTCGATGATGACAGTCTCCCGGGTGATGCATAATGCAGAATCTGTGCGTCCTGCAACGCGTGACCGCGTATTGCAGGCAATCCAGACCCTGAATTATGTTCCTGATCTTTCCGCCCGTAAGATGCGCGCTCAAGGACGTAAGCCGTCGACTCTCGCCGTGCTGGCGCAGGACACGGCTACCACTCCTTTCTCTGTTGATATTCTGCTTGCCATTGAGCAAACCGCCAGCGAGTTCGGCTGGAATAGTTTTTTAATCAATATTTTTTCTGAAGATGACGCTGCCCGCGCGGCACGTCAGCTGCTTGCCCACCGTCCGGATGGCATTATCTATACTACAATGGGGCTGCGACATATCACGCTGCCTGAGTCTCTGTATGGTGAAAATATTGTATTGGCGAACTGTGTGGCGGATGACCCAGCGTTACCCAGTTATATCCCTGATGATTACACTGCACAATATGAATCAACACAGCATTTGCTCGCGGCGGGCTATCGTCAACCGTTATGCTTCTGGCTACCGGAAAGTGCGTTGGCAACAGGGTATCGTCGGCAGGGATTTGAGCAGGCCTGGCGTGATGCTGGACGAGATCTGGCTGAGGTGAAACAATTTCACATGGCAACAGGTGATGATCACTACACCGATCTCGCAAGTTTACTCAATGACCACTTCAAATCGGGCAAACCAGATTTTGATGTTCTGATATGTGGTAACGATCGCGCAGCCTTTGTGGCTTATCAGGTTCTTCTGGCGAAGGGGGTACGAATCCCGCAGGATGTCGCCGTAATGGGCTTTGATAATCTGGTTGGCGTCGGGCATCTGTTTTTACCGCCGCTGACCACAATTCAGCTTCCACATGACATTATCGGGCGGGAAGCTGCATTGCATATTATTGAAGGTCGTGAAGGGGGAAGAGTGACGCGGATCCCTTGCCCGCTGTTGATCCGTTGTTCCACCTGATATTATGTTAACCCAGTAGCCAGAGTGCTCCATGTTGCAGCACAGCCACTCCGTGGGAGGCATAAAGCGACAGTTCCCGTTCTTCTGGCTGCGGATAGATTCGACTACTCATCACCGCTTCCCCGTCGTTAATAAATACTTCCACGGATGATGTATCGATAAATATCCTTAGGGCGAGCGTGTCACGCTGCGGGAGGGGAATACTACGGTAGCCGTCTAAATTCTCGTGTGGGTAATACCGCCACAAAACAAGTCGCTCAGATTGGTTATCAATATACAGCCGCATTCCAGTGCCGAGCTGTAATCCGTAATGTTCGGCATCACTGTTCTTCAGCGCCCACTGCAACTGAATCTCAACTGCTTGCGCGTTTTCCTGCAAAACATATTTATTGCTGATTGTGCGGGGAGAGACAGATTGATGCTGCTGGCGTAACGACTCAGCTTCGTGTACCGGGCGTTGTAGAAGTTTGCCATTGCTCTCTGATAGCTCGCGCGCCAGCGTCATGCAGCCTGCCCATCCTTCACGTTTTGAGGGCATTGGCGATTCCCACATATCCATCCAGCCGATAACAATACGCCGACCATCCTTCGCTAAAAAGCTTTGTGGTGCATAAAAGTCATGCCCGTTATCAAGTTCAGTAAAATGCCCGGATTGTGCAAAAAGTCGTCCTGGCGACCACATTCCGGGTATTACGCCACTTTGAAAGCGATTTCGGTAACTGTATCCCTCGGCATTCATTCCCTGCGGGGAAAACATCAGATAATGCTGATCGCCAAGGCTGAAAAAGTCCGGACATTCCCACATATAGCTTTCACCCGCATCAGCGTGGGCCAGTACGCGATCGAAGGTCCATTCACGCAACGAACTGCCGCGATAAAGCAGGATCTGCCCCGTGTTGCCTGGATCTTTCGCCCCGACTACCATCCACCATGTGTCGGCTTCACGCCACACTTTAGGATCGCGGAAGTGCATGATTCCTTCTGGTGGAGTGAGGATCACACCCTGTTTCTCGAAATGAATACCATCCCGACTGGTAGCCAGACATTGTACTTCGCGAATTGCATCGTCATTACCTGCACCATCGAGCCAGACGTGTCCGGTGTAGATAAGTGAGAGGACACCATTGTCATCGACAGCACTACCTGAAAAACACCCGTCTTTGTCATTATCGTCTCCTGGCGCTAACGCAATAGGCTCATGCTGCCAGTGGATCATATCGTCGCTGGTGGCATGTCCCCAGTGCATTGGCCCCCAGTGTTCGCTCATCGGATGATGTTGATAAAACGCGTGATAACGATCGTTAAACCAGATCAGGCCGTTTGGATCGTTCATCCACCCGGCAGGAGGCGCGAGGTGAAAATGGGGATAGAAAGTGTTACCCCGGTGCTCATGAAGTTTTGCTAGGGCGTTTTGCGCCGCATGCAATCGAGATTGCGTCATTTTAATCATCCTGGTTAAGCAATTTTGGTGAATTGTTAACGTTAACTTTTATAAAAATAAAGTCCCTTACTTTCATAAATGCGATGAATATCACAAATGTTAACGTTAACTATGACGTTTTGTGATCGAATATGCATGTTTTAGTAAATCCATGACGATTTTGCGAAAAAGAGGTTTATCACTATGCGTAACTCAGATGAATTTAAGGGAAAAAAATGTCAGCCAAAGTATGGGTTTTAGGGGATGCGGTCGTAGATCTCTTGCCAGAATCAGACGGGCGCCTACTGCCTTGTCCTGGCGGCGCGCCAGCTAACGTTGCGGTGGGAATCGCCAGATTAGGCGGAACAAGTGGGTTTATAGGTCGGGTGGGGGATGATCCTTTTGGTGCGTTAATGCAAAGAACGCTGCTAACTGAGGGAGTCGATATCACGTATCTGAAGCAAGATGAATGGCACCGGACATCCACGGTGCTTGTCGATCTGAACGATCAAGGGGAACGTTCATTTACGTTTATGGTCCGCCCCAGTGCCGATCTTTTTTTAGAGACGACAGACTTGCCCTGCTGGCGACATGGCGAATGGTTACATCTCTGTTCAATTGCGTTGTCTGCCGAGCCTTCGCGTACCAGCGCATTTACTGCGATGACGGCGATCCGGCATGCCGGAGGTTTTGTCAGCTTCGATCCTAATATTCGTGAAGATCTATGGCAAGACGAGCATTTGCTCCGCTTGTGTTTGCGGCAGGCGCTACAACTGGCGGATGTCGTCAAGCTCTCGGAAGAAGAATGGCGACTTATCAGTGGAAAAACACAGAACGATCGGGATATATGCGCCCTGGCAAAAGAGTATGAGATCGCCATGCTGTTGGTGACTAAAGGTGCAGAAGGTGTGGTGGTCTGTTATCGAGGACAAGTTCACCATTTTGCTGGAATGTCTGTGAATTGTGTCGATAGCACGGGGGCGGGAGATGCGTTCGTTGCCGGGTTACTCACAGGTCTGTCCTCTACGGGATTATCTACAGATGAGAGAGAAATGCGACGAATTATCGATCTCGCTCAACGTTGCGGAGCGCTTGCAGTAACGGCGAAAGGGGCAATGACAGCGCTGCCATGTCGACAAGAACTGGAATAGTGAGAAGTAAACGGCGAAGTCGCTCTTATCTCTAAATAGGACGTGAATTTTTTAACGACAGGCAGGTAATTATGGCACTGAATATTCCATTCAGAAATGCGTACTATCGTTTTGCATCCAGTTACTCATTTCTCTTTTTTATTTCCTGGTCGCTGTGGTGGTCGTTATACGCTATTTGGCTGAAAGGACATCTAGGGTTGACAGGGACGGAATTAGGTACACTTTATTCGGTCAACCAGTTTACCAGCATTCTATTTATGATGTTCTACGGCATCGTTCAGGATAAACTCGGTCTGAAGAAACCGCTCATCTGGTGTATGAGTTTCATCCTGGTCTTGACCGGACCGTTTATGATTTACGTTTATGAACCGTTACTGCAAAGCAATTTTTCTGTAGGTCTAATTCTGGGGGCGCTATTTTTTGGCTTGGGGTATCTGGCGGGATGCGGTTTGCTTGATAGCTTCACCGAAAAAATGGCGCGAAATTTTCATTTCGAATATGGAACAGCGCGCGCCTGGGGATCTTTTGGCTATGCTATTGGCGCGTTCTTTGCCGGCATATTTTTTAGTATCAGTCCCCATATCAACTTCTGGTTGGTCTCGCTATTTGGCGCTGTATTTATGATGATCAACATGCGTTTTAAAGATAAGGATCACCAGTGCGTAGCGGCAGATGCGGGAGGGGTAAAAAAAGAGGATTTTATCGCAGTTTTCAAGGATCGAAACTTCTGGGTTTTCGTCATATTTATTGTGGGGACGTGGTCTTTCTATAACATTTTTGATCAACAACTTTTTCCTGTCTTTTATGCAGGTTTATTCGAATCACACGATGTAGGAACGCGCCTGTATGGTTATCTCAACTCATTCCAGGTGGTACTCGAAGCGCTGTGCATGGCGATTATTCCTTTCTTTGTGAATCGGGTAGGGCCAAAAAATGCATTACTTATCGGAGTTGTGATTATGGCGTTGCGTATCCTTTCCTGCGCGCTGTTCGTTAACCCCTGGATTATTTCATTAGTGAAGTTGTTACATGCCATTGAGGTTCCACTTTGTGTCATATCCGTCTTCAAATACAGCGTGGCAAACTTTGATAAGCGCCTGTCGTCGACGATCTTTCTGATTGGTTTTCAAATTGCCAGTTCGCTTGGGATTGTGCTGCTTTCAACGCCGACTGGGATACTCTTTGACCACGCAGGCTACCAGACAGTTTTCTTCGCAATTTCGGGTATTGTCTGCCTGATGTTGCTATTTGGCATTTTCTTCTTGAGTAAAAAACGCGAGCAAATAGTTATGGAAACGCCTGTACCTTCAGCAATATAGACGTAAACTTTTTCCGGTTGTTGTCGATAGCTCTATATCCCTCAACCGGAAAATAATAATAGTAAAATGCTTAGCCCTGCTAATAATCGCCTAATCCAAACGCCTCATTCATGTTCTGGTACAGTCGCTCAAATGTACTTCAGATGCGCGGTTCGCTGATTTCCAGGACATTGTCGTCATTCAGTGACCTGTCCCGTGTATCACGGTCCTGCGAATTCATCAAGGAATGCATTGCGGAGTGAAGTATCGAGTCACGCCATATTTCGCTATCAGGATTCTGTGTGATGGTTACATCGCCCGGCCCAGGGCTGTTTAGTCATCAGCGCTTTCTGACAGTGCTGAGATTTCAACCTGTTGCAGTAAAAATGAGTAGATATAAGGCAAGTGTGCTGCCAAACCCATCTTTTACGGGGTGAAGGTAGATTTCGTTTGAAGGGTATCTGGTGTCCCCTGCAGGAATCGAACCTGCAATTAGCCCTTAGGAGGGGCTCGTTATATCCATTTAACTAAGAGGACAATGCGGCATGAGTATACCCGCTAATGGACTGCGGGGTAAGTACGCTGCCGCTCGATTGCTTAAACCCTCGCCATTTATGCTGGGTTTTTATCATTTTTCTTAATGTTTTCCGCACGTTCTGCTTTTTGGCGTGCTTCTGCTTTACGCTTGTTGCTCATGTCGTTACGAATCTGTGCATGACTCATTAACGCGAAGATAAAGGTGCCGCCGCAGATGTTCCCCGCTAAAGTAGGTAGTGCGAAGGGCCAGATGAAATCGCTCCAGTGCAGCGTGCCGTTAAACACCAGATAGAGGATTTCAACAGAACCGACAACGATGTGGGTGGTGTCACCCAGTGCAATAAGCCAGGTCATCAATATAATCACCACAATCTTTGCCGCACCCGCAGCAGGAAACATCCAAACCATAGTGGCGATCAGCCAGCCGGAAATGATCGCGTTGGCAAACATCTCGCTGGGGGTGTTCTTCATCACATCCATGCCGATTTTGACAAATGCATCGCGAGTTTCTTCATTGAAGATAGGCATATATTCAAATGCCCATGCAGCAATACCTGTCCCGAGAATATTACCCAGCAGCACGACGCCCCATAATCGCATAAGTAAGCCGACGTTGCTCATTGTCGGTTTTTGCATGACGGGTAGTACCGCAGTCACGGTGTTTTCGGTAAATAATTGCTGGCGGGCCATAATGACGATAATAAAACCAAAGGTATAACCGAGATTCTCCAGTAAGAAGCTGCCTGGCACTCCTTCCAGTTCGACATGAAATATCCCTTTTGCCAGTAGCGAAGCGCCCATCGACAGACCCGCCGCAATGGCTGACCACAGTAGCGCCATTGCGTCGCGTTCCAGCTCTTTTTCACCATCCTGGCGGATATGCTCATGAATTGCCATCGCCCGGGAGGGGAGTCGATCTTCATCTATTTCTATTTTTTTGCCGCGCTCTTTTTCTTCGCTCTCAACTTCAATTTCGTCGCTGTGTTGAGCAATTTTGTCGTTGTCCATGGTCTCTTCTCTTGAATTAGCACGTATAGCTAAAGCGTAGCGGCTTTTTTGCTCGCAACTGGCGGGAGTTACTCTGAAAATGTAGAAAAGGCTGCGTTTGCCTTTTTCTGTTTCTATAGAATCAAGTAGCCTACAGGGCGGCGATTACCAGGCTATGATCAAATCAGCAAATCAGGGCGTCTGGACATCAGTTGACGTGCTGTTACAATCGCCCACACCTAAACAGGCGGATACGGTATCGTTCCGTCATGGATGGCAAACTGCATAAGCCATAAAAAAACAGGGAGACATTTATGAAGCTTCGCCTGTCGGCGCTTGCTCTGGGAACTACGCTTCTGGTGGGGTGTGCGAGTTCCGGTACAGATCAGCAAGGGCGTTCTGACCCGTTAGAAGGGTTCAACCGCACCATGTACAACTTCAACTTCAACGTATTAGACCCGTATATTGTTCGACCGGTCGCTGTCGCCTGGCGTGATTATGTTCCGCAACCGGCGCGTAATGGTTTGAGCAACTTTACTGGCAACCTTGAAGAACCTGCGGTGATGGTTAACTACTTCTTGCAGGGCGACCCTTATCAGGGGATGGTCCACTTTACCCGCTTTTTCCTGAACACCATTTTGGGGATGGGCGGCTTTATTGATGTTGCAGGGATGGCGAACCCGAAACTGCAACGGACTGAACCTCACCGCTTCGGTAGTACGCTTGGTCATTATGGCGTGGGTTATGGGCCTTACGTTCAGTTACCGTTCTACGGTAGCTTCACGCTGCGTGATGACGGTGGTGATATGGCGGATGGTCTTTACCCGGTTCTTTCCTGGCTGACCTGGCCGATGTCTGTGGGTAAATGGACGCTTGAAGGGATCGAAACCCGCGCTCAGCTGCTGGATTCCGATGGTCTGCTGCGTCAGTCGTCCGATCCTTATATTATGGTGCGCGAAGCGTACTTCCAGCGTCATGATTTCATCGCTAATGGCGGCGAACTCAAACCGCAGGAAAATCCGAACGCACAAGCGATTCAGGATGATTTAAAAGATATTGATTCTGAATAAGAAACAAATAAAAAAGGTGAGTCGCAATACTCACCTTTTTTGTTGTTATCCCTCAATTACCACAAGTAAAAGGAGATAAACCGACAATGACCCGGACGTAATGATGTAAAAATACTGATGTTCGTCACTGACTATTTCCGATATTCAGGCGTTGAAAAATCAAAAAACTGGAAAAATAATTTTAAATATCATCAAAATTAACACCTGGCGCAGATAGTTGATTAATTTCATTTTGATATTTCGCCTGGCGATTTTGAAGTCTTTTTTCAACGTTATCTTCGAGATCCTTAAAGTCTTTGTATTTATTTTCAGGATGGTCAACGTCAACTTTGTTAGCGAATAAATTAGAAATTGTTTCTTTTACATTGTCGCGTCTAAATTTTGCATCGTCCACTTGAAAATTATATCTTATTGCTCGACCTAAACGTTTAAAAACTTCGTTAGGTTCTCTCAGTCTTTCCCCGTTGAGCTCGTTTACAACCTGATGATCGGAACCTGTTGCAAATGATTCTGCCATGATAGCTTTACTGCTTTCAAACCACGCTGAAGCATTCCTGGCTTTTTCACTACAATATTGGGTGAGACTATCACCATTAATACGAATTCCTCTTTGAATGTGGTAGTCGTCCTGATCGTAGTAACCGAGAGATAAGTAATCATTTCCGTTTTTATTTTTAATTACAATAGCGAGAGAGTCGCCTTTTTTATCTTTACCGTACCAGGTAAATAAGTCCGTTGGTTCGCTATTCCCGCTCTCATCAAATTCCGTTACCGTATGTCTGAGTTTGTGTGATATCTTATCGAAGATAAAACCAGGATCTCCATCATATATTTCTTTTAATGCGCTGAAGATCATTTCCTTGTTATTGATATCATGAGTCTTCTCAACTATGTTGTCATTAATGATAGTACGGACGAGTTCTTTGTCTTTATAGTTCGCAGGTAATTCTATTGGTTCTTGGTTGTCGATACCAATAGTAATATGGTCTGTATCATTGGAGCCAATATCAATATAAGTAACTGAGGAATTATTAATATTAAATCTATAAGGATCGTCGTTTACTCGTATGGCGTTTTTTATAAGCTCAAGTAGATGTTTAATACAGGTGCTTATTCCTTCCTTACCATTAAAAAGGTTTTTGAGCTCTTGTACTAATCCATTAACTTCATCATTGTTATTTTCATTAATGGATTCTGGGTAAGTTGCGCTGGTATTGTTGATTGAAATAGATGGTAGCATGATTTTATTCCATTTTGATTGATTTGTTACAAATATATATTACCTAATGAAATAGACTATCAAAAAACGCTCATTTATTTAGAACCTATCTTTAATTTGAGTGTATGAGCGCACAATAGCCAGGGGGGGGTGAGTATCCTGGAAATTCAGAAAAGTAAACTCTTTGAGAAGGACGAGCAGAACGCCTGAAAATATGCCTTTCCCTTCAGATTTGTCTGTGGATACCGCTTATTGATTTGAAAGGGCAAGCTGCCATCAGGCTGTTTGCAAAACTCAGGAGGTAAGCAATGAGGACACTACTTTCGGTGAAGTGGGGGAGTTAAAGTCACCTGCTATGCAGGTGACTTTATCCAGGCGAACGTGTTATCAGAACGCGTAGTTAAAGTTAGTACCGAACAGCCAGGCTTTACCTTCAGACTCGAACTGGTATGGGCCTTCGTTAATTTTCACGCTCTGACCGTGCATATAAGAAACACCAACGTCGACTGAAGCATCTTTATTAAATGCGTAAGTCGTACCTGCACTCAGCCAGAAACGGTCCTGGTCCGGAATGGAGATAGAACGATTCTGAGCCGGAACTGGGCTGTCATCAAAGGCGATACCGGTACGGAAGGTCCAGTTATCATCGTAGTAATAAGTGGTACCCAACGCGATGCGGTAAGCATCTTTAAAGCCTTCATGTTTCTGGAACAGCGTGTCGCCACTGGTTGAGGTCGCTTTCAGCTGCTGGAACTGACTCCAGCTGGTGTAAGCCAGGCTATAGTGAATCGCCCACTGTGGATCAACACGGTTATAACCTGACACTTCCCACATTTCAGGCAGGTTCAGCGTCAGATAACCCGATTGCGTTGCGCCACCTGTCGCGGTAGGAATTGGCAAACCGTAGTTATTAAACGCACGATTAAGATCGCTGCTGTAGTTACCTTTGAAGTCAATTTTCACTTCAGAACGGTAGGTCAGTGCATAGCGGTTATTTTTATCCAGTTCATACAGGATTCCGGCGTTCCAGCCAAAGCCCCACTGGTTACCGTTCAGATGAGCGATTTTGGTATTACTGTCGATACCGTTGGCGGTAGCTGCCAATGCTTGCCCTTGAGGAGTTTGCCCGGCAGGAGATTGCATAATCTGACCAGCAACCAACTGCCCCAGATCGCCTGCGAAACGTTCAATTTTCGCGCGAGCGTAGACGGCGTTGAAACCAAGACCAAAGCTCCATGCATTATTTAAGCGATACGCACCGCTTAAGTTCAGGTTCATGGTTTCAAGGTCAGTTGTACCCCCGACAGAGCCGCCTGCATAAGTATCATTAAACTCTGTTGCCAGACCATAGTTAGAGGTAATAGAAGCGCCCCAACCAAATTGGTCGTTAATCGGTGCAACAAAGTGCATGTTCGGAACCCATGCCGTAGGCGCGATGTTATCGGCTTTCAGGCTACGACCAGACGGAGACGTTCCGCTGATATTCACATCCGGGTCAATATAAACCGCACCCGCAGAAAATGTCGGGCGGTCAAACATGGTAATCAATGCGGGGTTACGGCTAACGTTACCTGCATCATCGGCAATTGCGCCTTCCCCTGAATAAGCCCGGCCCAGGCCAGAGGAAGAAAATTCGTTTAACTGAAAGCCTGCCGACCAGGCCTGGGTGGAGATAAGTGCCACTGCGACTGCGAGAGCAGACTTTGTAAACAGGGTTTTCTGGCTCATGACCATAACCTCAATGATTTATTTTTATACAAACTATGTTACGTGCTGTAACAGGAGCGCGAAGTGTAGGGTCTGAGGTACATCTTAGAAATCAGACCAGTGGCGAGAGTATAGGTCGGACCAGCTGGAATGTTGCAAGTATGTTTCCATCTTTTTTCAAATATGATCTAAGAAACGCGATCCAGCTGGCAAAATTTGGAGGTTGCGCACTCGCGGATTCGGGTGAATTTTGTTTTAGATCATTTTTAAGTGTGATTTCGGTCACTTATCCGATTTTGCAGAATTAACAACTGGAGCAGCACTTTCCGGAAGCGTAAAATATCCACAACGTTTATCTGGCACCTTGGGTGCACATACAGAGGAAATCAACGATGAGTAAATGTAGTGCTGATGAAACCCCGGTTTGCTGCTGTATGGATGTTGGCACCATTATGGACAACTCCGACTGCACCGCGTCTTACAGCCGCGTGTTTGCAAACCGCGCAGAAGCAGAACAAACGCTGGCGGCGCTGACTGAAAAAGCCCGTAGCGTGGAATCCGAACCGTGCAAAATCTCCCCGACTTTCACTGAAGAGTCTGACGGTGTGCGCCTGGATATCGATTTCACTTTTGCCTGCGAAGCTGAAATGCTGATCTTCCAGCTGGGTCTGCGTTAATTCCTCTCGGGTACGTTCGCCCCTGTCAGTTGCTGGCAGGGGCGTTTTCTTTTCTTTCTCCTGTCTTCACTGTGTCATAGCTCCCACTTTCTTTTTTCTCCGCTTGGCTAAATGTAAAAAAATGGTTAAGACTATGATCAGGTCAGACCACTTTATTTATTTTTTTACAGGGGAGTGTTATGGGTCAGGTTTTACCGCTGGTTACCCGCCAGGGCGATCGTATCGCCATTGTTAGCGGTTTACGTACGCCTTTTGCCCGCCAGGGGACGGCTTTTCATGGCATTCCCGCGGTTGATTTAGGGAAGATGGTGGTAGGCGAACTGCTGGCACGCAGCGAGATCCCCGCTGAAGTGATTGAACAGCTGGTCTTTGGTCAGGTCGTACAAATGCCTGAAGCCCCCAACATTGCGCGTGAAATTGTTCTCGGTACCGGAATGAATGTGCATACCGATGCTTACAGCGTCAGCCGCGCTTGCGCTACCAGTTTCCAGGCGGTTGCAAACGTCGCAGAAAGCCTGATGGCGGGAACTATCCGAGCGGGGATTGCCGGTGGGGCAGATTCCTCTTCCGTATTGCCAATTGGCGTCAGTAAAAAACTGGCGCGCGTGCTGGTTGATGTCAACAAAGCTCGAACCATGAGCCAGCGCCTGAAACTCTTCTCTCGCCTGCGTTTGCGCGACTTAATGCCCGTACCGCCTGCGGTAGCAGAATATTCTACTGGCTTGCGGATGGGCGACACCGCCGAACAAATGGCGAAAACCTACGGCATCACCCGAGAACAGCAAGATGCATTAGCGCACCGTTCGCATCAGCGTGCCGCTCAGGCATGGTCAGACGGAAAACTCAAAGAAGAGGTGATGACTGCCTTTATCCCTCCTTATAAACAACCGCTTGTCGAAGACAACAATATTCGCGGTAATTCCTCGCTTGCCGATTACGCAAAGCTGCGTCCGGCGTTTGATCGTAAACACGGAACGGTAACGGCGGCAAACAGTACGCCGCTGACCGATGGCGCGGCAGCGGTGATCCTGATGACTGAATCCCGAGCGAAAGAATTAGGGCTGGTGCCGCTGGGGTATCTGCGCAGCTACGCATTTACTGCGATTGATGTCTGGCAGGACATGTTGCTCGGTCCGGCCTGGTCAACACCGCTGGCGCTGGAGCGTGCCGGTTTGACGATGAGCGATCTGACATTGATCGATATGCACGAAGCCTTTGCCGCTCAGACACTGGCGAATATTCAGTTGCTGGGCAGCGAACGTTTTGCTCGTGAAGTACTGGGGCGTGCACATGCCACTGGCGAAGTGGACGATAGCAAATTTAACGTGCTTGGCGGTTCGATTGCTTACGGGCATCCCTTCGCGGCGACCGGCGCGCGGATGATTACCCAGACATTGCATGAACTTCACCGTCGCGGCGGTGGATTTGGTTTAGTTACCGCCTGTGCTGCCGGTGGGCTTGGCGCGGCAATGGTTCTGGAGGCGGAATAATGGAAATGACATCAGCGTTTACCCTTAATGTTCGTCTGGACAACATTGCCGTTATCACCATCGACGTACCGGGTGAGAAAATGAATACCCTGAAGGCGGAGTTTGCCTCGCAGGTGCGCGCCATTATTAAGCAACTCCGTGAAAACAAAGAGTTGCGAGGCGTGGTGTTTGTCTCCGCTAAACCGGACAACTTCATTGCTGGCGCAGACATCAACATGATCGGCAACTGCAAAACGGCGCAAGAAGCGGAAGCACTGGCGCGGCAGGGCCAACAGTTGATGGCGGAGATTCATGCTTTGCCCATTCCGGTTATCGCGGCTATTCATGGCGCTTGCCTGGGCGGTGGGCTGGAGCTGGCGCTGGCGTGCCACGGTCGCGTTTGTACTGACGATCCTAAAACGGTGCTCGGTTTGCCTGAAGTACAACTTGGATTGTTACCCGGTTCAGGCGGCACCCAGCGTTTACCGCGTCTGATAGGCGTCAGTACAGCATTAGAGATGATTCTCACCGGAAAACAACTTCGGGCGAAACAGGCATTAAAGCTGGGGCTGGTGGATGACGTTGTTCCGCACTCCATTTTGCTGGAAGCCGCTGTTGAGCTGGCGAAGAAGGATCGCCCATCTTCCCGCCCTCTACCTGTACGCGAGCGTATTCTGGCGGGGCCGTTAGGTCGTGCGCTGCTGTTCAAAATGGTCGGCAAGAAAACAGAACACAAAACTCAAGGCAATTATCCGGCGACAGAACGCATCCTGGAGGTTGTTGAAACGGGATTAGCGCAGGGCACCAGCAGCGGTTATGACGCCGAAGCTCGGGCGTTTGGCGAACTGGCGATGACGCCACAATCGCAGGCGCTGCGTAGTATCTTTTTTGCCAGTACGGACGTGAAGAAAGATCCCGGTAGTGATGCACCGCCTGCGCCATTAAACAGCGTGGGAATTTTAGGTGGTGGCTTGATGGGCGGCGGTATTGCTTATGTCACTGCTTGTAAAGCGGGGCTTCCGGTCAGAATTAAAGATATCAACCCGCAGGGCATAAATCATGCGCTGAAGTACAGTTGGGATCAGCTGGAGGGCAAAGTTCGCCGTCGTCATCTCAAAGCCAGCGAACGTGACAAACAGCTGGCATTAATCTCCGGAACGACGGACTATCGCGGCTTTGCCCATCGCGATCTGATTATTGAAGCGGTGTTTGAAAATCTCGAATTGAAACAACAGATGGTGGCGGAAGTTGAGCAAAATAGCGCCGCTCATACCATCTTTGCTTCGAATACGTCATCTTTACCGATTGGTGATATCGCCGCTCACGCCACGCGACCTGAGCAAGTTATCGGCCTGCATTTCTTCAGTCCGGTGGAAAAAATGCCGCTGGTGGAGATTATTCCTCATGCGGGTACATCAGCGCAAACCATCGCCACTACGGTAAAACTGGCGAAAAAACAGGGCAAAACGCCCATTGTCGTGCGTGACAAAGCCGGGTTTTACGTCAATCGCATCTTAGCGCCTTACATTAATGAAGCTATCCGCATGCTGACCGAAGGTGAACGGGTAGAGCACATTGATGCCGCGTTAGTGAAATTTGGTTTTCCGGTAGGTCCAATCCAACTTTTGGATGAGGTAGGAATCGACACCGGGACTAAAATTATTCCTGTACTGGAAGCCGCTTATGGAGAACGTTTTAGCGCGCCTGCAAATGTTGTTTCTTCAATTTTGAACGACGATCGCAAAGGCAGAAAAAATGGTCGGGGTTTCTATCTTTATGGTCAGAAAGGGCGTAAAAGCAAAAAACAGGTCGATCCCGCCATTTACCCGCTCATTGGCGCACAAGGGCAGGGGCGACTCTCCGCACCGCAGGTTGCTGAACGGTGTGTGATGTTGATGCTGAATGAAGCAGTACGTTGTGTTGATGAGCAGGTTATCCGTAGCGTGCGTGACGGGGATATTGGTGCGGTATTTGGCATTGGTTTTCCGCCATTTCTCGGTGGACCGTTCCGCTATATCGATTCTCTCGGCGCGGGCGAAGTGGTTGCAATAATGCAACGACTTGCCACGCAGTATGGTTCCCGTTTTACCCCTTGCGAGCGTTTGGTCGAGATGGGCGCGCGTGGGGAAAGTTTTTGGAAAACAACTGCAACTGACCTGCAATAAGAAGGTCAAAGCTATATGAATCCGCGCTGAATGGCGGAGTGTTGGTCAAAATGTAAACGCATATTGACTATACTTACGCCATTGAGGTAAAAAACAGCGTTTCATTCGGTGAATGGATAAGGCACAATGCCGGCCACCGTTTTCTTTCTCTGGTTTCAGATGAAAGAAAACGGGCGAATCTGGTTAACAAAAGCGGTGCAATATGCAAGTTTTTATCATGCGTCACGGCGACGCAGCCCTCGATGCCGCCAGTGATTCCGTTCGTCCTCTGACCACTAATGGTTGTGACGAATCTCGCCTGATGGCGAACTGGCTGAAAGGTCAAAAAGTGGAAATCGAACGCGTTCTGGTGAGCCCGTTCCTGCGAGCCGAGCAAACACTGGAAGAAGTAGGGGATTGTCTGAACCTGCCTTCCAGTGCAGAAGTTCTGCCGGAGTTAACGCCCTGCGGCGATGTTGGTCTGGTCAGTGCCTATTTGCAGGCGTTGACCAATGAAGGTGTTGCTTCGGTACTGGTGATCTCTCACTTACCGTTAGTCGGGTATCTGGTTGCCGAGTTATGTCCGGGCGAAACGCCGCCTATGTTTACCACCTCGGCCATTGCCAGCGTAACGCTTGATGAAAGCGGAAACGGTACATTCAACTGGCAGATGAGCCCGTGTAATCTGAAGATGGCAAAAGCTATCTGATGTGTTCCAAATTATGCCCAATGAGGTAGATTCATTGGGCATAATTGCTCATCAGGCAGCGGATATCTGTCAACCTCACTACTATCGAAGACTCTCCTTATCTATAAATAAAACACTTTCTACATTCATTCGGAAATTATTCTTCTGCGCGTATCTTGATTTTGCCCAAAGTTACATGTTGAAATGAATAATGTCTGTTTGACACTCATTGTCATTTATTAATACAGATAATAGAGTTGAATAATCAGGCAGGATGTAATTGAAACTTGATTAAATTCTGGCTATAGTGTTTATATATTATATTGTCAAAAGTGGATAAATGCCAATCGCATTATATGTTCATTGTTTGTTTTTTAAGCTGTTGATATTCATTATTGATATACTTTCTATTTTTTCTAAATACTTATTCCGTATTTTTTAAGGATGTCCTTAAGATAACCTTTCTTCTGTCAATATATTAATTAAATCTACATTTACTCTTTAGTAAAATTAAATTGCATCAGGGGTGTGGAAACATCACTATGCGGCCCCACACCAACGAATACAATTTTCTACGACCTGTTCTTTTTGGATCGCATGCCGTATTCAATGGCTGGGTATAAACATTGGCTATTGACTGAATCAATGTATTGCAATGTTTATATTTTTAATTATTTATAGTTTAAGGACAAATAATGAGTAAGTTTGTTAAAACAGCTATTGCTGCGGCAATGGTGATGGGCGTGTTCACCTCTACGGCAACAATCGCTGCGGGTAACAACGGTACTGCACGTTTTTACGGCACCATTGAAGACTCAGTGTGTTCTATCGTTCCGGACGATCACAAACTGGAAGTTGATATGGGTGATATCGGTGCCGAAAAACTGAAAAATAACGGCACCACCACGCCGAAAAGTTTCCAGATTCGTCTGCAAGATTGCGTATTTGATACTCAGGAAACAATGACCACTACCTTTACTGGTACCGTTTCTTCTGCAAATAGCGGCAATTATTACACCATTTTCAATACCGATACCGGTGCGGCATTTAACAATGTTAGCCTGGCGATCGGTGACTCTCTGGGTACCTCTTACAAAAGCGGCATGGGTATTGACCAGAAAATAGTGAAAGACACTTCTACCAATAAAGGCAAAGCGAAGCAGACACTGAACTTTAAAGCCTGGCTGGTCGGCGCAGCTGATGCGCCAGATCTGGGTAATTTCGAAGCAAATACCACCTTCCAGATTACTTACCTGTAAGGCATACCCCCATAGCGACACTGCTATGGGGGATTTAAATGGATTTTGACCGAACAAGAATAAAAACGGATAGAAACGTGTATGCCTGACCATTCTCTTTTTCGATTACGGATTCTTCCGTGGTGCATTGCGCTGGCAATGTCAGGGAGTTATAGCAGTGTCTGGGCTGAAGACGACATTCAGTTTGATTCCCGTTTTCTGGAATTAAAAGGCGACACAAAAATTGATCTGAAGCGTTTTTCCAGCCAGGGATATGTTGAGCCCGGAAAATACAATTTACAGGTTCAACTAAATAAACAGCCATTGGCGGAAGAGTACGATATTTACTGGTATGCTGGTGAAGATGACGCGAGCAAAAGCTATGCTTGTCTGACACCGGAACTGGTAGCGCAGTTTGGTTTAAAAGAAGACGTGGCGAAAAATCTGCAATGGAGCCACGATGCTAAATGCCTGAAATCCGGTCAACTGGAAGGCATGGAAATTAAGGCTGATTTAAGCCAGTCCGCATTAGTCATTTCACTGCCACAGGCTTACCTCGAATATACTTACCCCGACTGGGATCCGCCTTCACGTTGGGATGACGGCATCTCCGGGATCGTCGCGGACTACAGCATCAACGCACAAACCCGGCACGAAGAAAATGGCGGTGATGATAGTAACGAGATCAGCGGCAACGGGACGGTCGGGGTTAACCTGGGGCCGTGGCGTATGCGTGCTGACTGGCAGACTAACTATCAACATACTCGCAGTAATGATGACGATGAATTCAGCGGCGATGAAACTCAAAAAAAATGGGAGTGGAGTCGCTACTATGCCTGGCGGGCGTTACCATCATTAAAAGCCAAACTGGCGCTGGGCGAGGATTACCTCAGATCCGATATTTTTGATGGTTTTAACTATGTTGGTGGCAGTGTCAGTACTGACGATCAAATGTTGCCTCCCAATCTGCGCGGCTACGCGCCAGACATTTCCGGCGTGGCACACACCACAGCAAAAGTGACCGTCAGCCAGATGGGGCGTGTGATTTACGAAACGCAGGTTCCGGCTGGACCGTTTCGTATTCAGGATCTTGGTGATTCTGTCTCCGGTACGTTGCATATTCGCATTGAAGAACAGAACGGCCAGGTGCAGGAATATGACATCAGCACCGCCTCGATGCCATACCTCACTCGCCCAGGTCAGGTTCGCTATAAGATCATGATGGGCCGTCCGCAAGAGTGGGGACACCATGTCGAGGGTGAATTTTTTTCTGGTGCTGAAGCTTCCTGGGGGATCGCTAACGGCTGGTCGTTATATGGCGGCGCACTGGGAGATGAAAACTATCAGTCTGCGGCGCTTGGCGTCGGTCGCGATTTGTCTACATTCGGCGCGGTCGCGTTTGATGTTACTCACTCGCACACCAAACTGGATAAAGACACCGCTTATGGCAAAGGTTCGCTGGACGGTAACTCCTTCCGTGTGAGTTATTCCAAAGACTTTGACCAGCTCAACAGCCGCGTTACTTTTGCTGGATATCGCTTCTCGGAAGAGAACTTTATGACCATGAGCGAGTATCTGGATGCCAGTGACAGCGGAATGGTACGCACGGGCAACGACAAAGAGATGTACACCGCCACTTATAACCAGAACTTCCGCGATGCGGGTGTTTCGGTTTATCTCAACTATACCCGCCATACCTACTGGGATCGCGAGGAGCAGACAAACTACAACATCATGCTCTCGCACTATTTCAATATGGGCAGTATTCGTAATGTCAGCATCTCGATGACTGGCTACCGTTACGAGTATGACAACCAGGCCGACAAAGGCATGTACATTTCGCTCAGTATGCCGTGGGGCGACAACAGTACCGTTAGCTATAACGGTAACTATGGCAGTGGGACGGACAGCAGTCAGGTCGGTTATTTCAGCCGTGTCGATGACG
Organism: Escherichia sp. WS33; assembly: GCF_046486385.1. NCBI lineage: Bacteria > Pseudomonadati > Pseudomonadota > Gammaproteobacteria > Enterobacterales > Enterobacteriaceae > Escherichia > Escherichia sp. WS33. The sequence continues at coordinate 59,877 of NZ_JBJQLJ010000009.1, forward strand.
CGACTCACTATCAGTTGAACGTCGGCACCAGTGACAAACACACCAGCGTTGACGGCTATTACAGCCATGATGGTTCGCTGGCGCAGGTTGACCTCAGTGCGAACTACCATGAAGGGCAATACACCTCTGCGGGCCTGTCGTTACAGGGCGGCGCAACGCTTACTGCCCACGGTGGCGCACTTCACCGTACCCAGAATATGGGCGGGACACGCTTGTTGATTGATGCCGATGGCGTTGCCGATGTTCCGGTGGAAGGTAACGGGGCTGCTGTTTATACCAATATGTTTGGTAAAGCCGTCGTTTCTGACGTCAATAACTATTACCGCAATCAGGCGTATATCGACCTCAACAGATTGCCTGAAAACGCTGAAGCAACCCAGTCGGTGGTGCAAGCCACGCTAACTGAAGGTGCCATTGGCTACCGTAAATTTGCTGTCATTAGCGGACAAAAAGCGATGGCGGTGCTGCGCCTGAGCGACGGCAGCCATCCTCCGTTTGGCGCAGAAGTAAAAAATGATAACGAGCAGACAGTGGGCCTTGTCGATGATGACGGCAATGTTTATCTGGCTGGGGTGAAACCTGGCGAACACATGAGTGTGTTCTGGAGTGGTGTTGCGCATTGCGATATCAACCTGCCGGACCCGCTGCCTGCCGATCTGTTTAACGGCTTGTTACTGCCATGCCAGCATAAAGGCAATGTAGCACCTATCACTTCGCCGGCGGTCAAACCGGCGATTCAGGAACAGACACAGCGGGTGACGCCAACGGAACCTCCGACTTCAATTTCAGTAAACCAGTAACGTGATTAAGGAATGATCCATGTTTAATCTGACTAACACTGCAAAAATCGTTGTCCCGGCACTGGCGCTGCTGGCGACAGCGGTCAGTTTCTCCAGCCACGCTTCGGTGACGCCCGACAGGACACGGCTGGTGTTTAACGAAAGCGACAAGTCCATCAGCGTCACGCTGCGCAACAACGATCCCACACTGCCTTATCTGGCGCAGAGCTGGATAGAGGATGCAAAGGGCAACAAAATCAGCTCGCCGCTTGCGGTGCTTCCGCCAGTGCAGCGCATCGATGCGATGATGAACGGCCAGGTGAAGGTGCAGGGGCTGCCGGATATCAACAAACTGCCGGCCGACCGCGAGAGCGTGTTCTATTTCAACGTGCGCGAAATTCCGCCGAAATCAAATAAACCGAACACACTGCAGATTGCGCTGCAGACGCGTATCAAACTGTTCTGGCGACCGAAGGCGCTGGAGAACACCAGCATGAAAAGTCCGTGGCAGCATAAGGTGACGCTCATCCGTAACGGCCAGGACTTCACCGTCAATAACCCGACGCCGTACTACGTGATCATCAGCAACGCCAGCGCTAAAAAAGGCGGCAACCCGCCGGCGGGATTCACACCGCTGATGATGGAGCCGAAAACCTCCGCACCGCTGAATGCGAAGATGGACAGCGTGCCGGTGCTGACTTACATCAACGACTACGGCGCGCGGATGCCGCTGTACTTCATATGCACCGGCAACAGCTGCCAGGTGGATGAAGAGCAGAGCCGCAAAGGCTGATGCCGGGAGGGACTTATGAGTCACAAGTTTGTAGCGGGCGCAGGGTTGCTGGTGCTGGCCGGATGGGGCATCAGCGGTTTGGCTGTTGCTGGCAGTGATATCAAACAGGTGGATCTGACGCTGCGAATCCTGGTCGATGGACCGCCGCCTTGCTCCGTGAAGGGAAGCGCTGTGAAATTTGGCAATGTGATAATCAACAGGATCGATGGTACCAATTACCAACAGGATGCGAAATACACCCTCAACTGCGGTAATAAAGTCAGCGATGACTTACGGATGCAGCTCAAAGGCAATACCGCCGTGATCAACGGAGAAACGGTTCTCAGCACGGATATCGCCGGCCTGGGGGTGCGGATAGAAAACGCCGCCGACAACTCCCTGTTTGCAGTTGGTGAAAATAACTGGACGCCTTTTAATGTCAACACTCAGCCTCAGCTGAAAGCGGTGCCGGTAAAACAGAGCGGGGTGCAACTGACGCCGTCGGAGTTTAACGCCACGATGACCATGGTGGTGGATTACCAATGAAAAAATTCCTGCTCCTTTTACTGTGCGCTGGTTGCGGGGCTGTGCTGGCGGCGGAAGATGACATCACATTCCACGGTACGCTGATGTCGCCGCCCGCCTGTAGCATCAGCGGCGGGCAAACCATCGAAGTGCAATTTCGCGATCTTATTATCGACAGCATTGATGGCAATTATGGTCGTCAGAAAGTGGACTACGAACTGAGCTGCGACTCGGATGTCCGCGATCCCGAGTGGAATATGACACTCTCCTGGACGGGGACTGCCACCTCCTACAACGACTCTGCTATTGAGACGGATGTACCGGGCTTCGGAATTGAGCTTCAGCATGACGGTCAGCGTTTTAAGCTCAACGAGCCGCTTTCCATTAACGCCACCGATTTTAGCCAGAAGCCAAAGCTGGAGGCGGTACCGGTCAAAGCGGCTGATGCGGTGCTGACGGACACGAATTTTTCTGCTTACGCAACCTTACGGGTGGATTACCAATGAAAACAGCACACATTTATTCACCCGGTTATGCGCTGTTAGCAGGCCTGCTGCTGACCGCCAGCACGGGGGCACGGGCAGTCGATAACAACCTGCATTTTTACGGCAACCTGCTGAGTAAATCCTGCACGCTGGTGGTGGATGGTGCCAATCTGGCGGAAATTCATTTTCCCACCGTCAGCAACCGGGATTTGATGGTCGCCGGGCAGTCCGCGCATCTGCCGGTTGTGTTTAAGCTGAAAGACTGCAAAGGGCCGGCGGGATACAACGTCAAAGTCACCCTCACCGGAACGGAAGACAGCGGTCAGCCGGGTTTTCTGGCAGTCGATGACACCTCCACCGCGCAGGGCGTGGGGATAGGGATGGAAACGCTCGACGGCAAGCGGGTGGATATTAACAACACCACCGGGGCGACTTTTGCGCTTACCAACGGCAACAATGATATTAATTTCCGGGCCTGGATCCAGGCGAAAAGCGGTCGTGATGTAACCATCGGTGATTTCACCGCCAGCCTGACAGCTACGTTTGAGTATATATAAAATGCATAAAATACGTCATGTTATATGTTTATTGGTGCTGGCTCTGTGCGCTTCTGGGATACAGGCTGCGACAAAGATCGCCACACTCTATGTACCCGCGGGGACGACCAGCGTTGTTGCAAAGTATCGTTTTCATCTTTCAGTCCTGACCCCTCAATCAGTTGAATATGGCACGTATGAATCTAATTCAACTGCGGCAGCAAGTTTGCCTTTAGTTAGTTGGACCGGGAGTCCTCCCGGCCCTGAACTCAGGATGGAGCGCAATAATACAACCTTACCGGATTCTACCTGCCCCGGATTAGAAGAGTATGATGCTCTCTCTCCAGTAACGGCCTGGTCATGTAATGAATTAGTACTTGGCGTTTATTACGATGGAGATTTACACGGTTGTCCCTGGATTGTGTCGTCTTATGTTGAAAGCGCCAGTACTATGGATCAGCGTTTCGGGGCCGGAATTTTTATAGGACCAACAAAAGTTAGCTCTGACTGCCCGACAGAGTCCCTGGCACCGTATGATGTTTCCTGGAATGAAAATTATGTTGTACATAACAAAGTCGTCAGGTTGCAGTCAACAGGTGGTGTTATTGAGCAAACACTGCCCACTTTCCTGATGGAAAACGGCAAACTGTGTGATGGCAGTAATTTTGACGAGCGTGGAGCCTACTGCCGTTTTGTCGCACAGCAGATGACCTTCTCGACTTCCGGCTGTGATAATGCCAAAGTGACGGTGACGCCAGAGCCGCAACCGATCACGTCCAGGCAACTGCATGATATGAAGCTACGCGTGGACACGACATCTCGACAGCCCATAGATTCTACCTGCCGATTCACTTACATACTGAATATGTATTAGCGCACCTTTTCTCACCTGGCAGGGTCATTCGCCCCTGCCATTCCGCGCTCCTGGCACAACACGCTCAACTCCTCAGGGCAACTCCGGCGGCAACCACTCTTCCACTTCAATCAACACCAACAAAGCCGCATCACCGCCGTACTCTTTCGGTGCCTGGTGAAATGCCATCACATGCGGATGTTGTGCCAGCCACAGCGGTGTTTGTTGCTTCAAAATATGCTTCCCGTGCCCATGCATCACGCAGGCACAAAACACATGTTCGCGGCGACAGGCGGCAATCAACGCGCCCAGTTCCTGCTTGGCCTGCAGCTGCGTCAGACCGTGCAAATCCAAAAACAACTCCGGCGAATAATCGCCACGGCGCAGTTTCTTCGCCTCAAAATGGCTGACATCCGGGCGAACATATTTGACCGGACCTTCGGTATTCAGTAACGGCTGAAACTCATCGGAGAAATAATGGCTGGCATCAGCCTGCTCCTGAATCAACCGCTTCACCGGCACTTCGCTGACTTTTTTACGCTGCGGTCGGTGGACAATCGTGTCCTGCTTAATCTTGCGAGTCCCCGCCATCAACTGGCGAAACAGAGCCTGGTCCTCCTCGCTAAGTGTTGTTTTCTTTTTCATTTATCTGTCTCTATTTCTAATTTTCCTACAGTTTACCCGACTCGTAGCGCAATCGATCGTTTTAAACGTATTTTTCCTCACTCACCGCGCGTGAATGCTGATTTATCGTCATCTTCATGGCAAACTAGCCGCCGAAATTATTGCGATCATGCCCTGGAGGAATACGTGGATAAAATTTTCGTTGATGAAGCAGTAAATGAGCTGCAAACCATTCAGGACATGTTGCGCTGGTCGGTGAGCCGCTTCAGCGCGGCGAATATCTGGTACGGCCACGGCACTGACAACCCGTGGGATGAAGCCGTGCAACTGGTGTTGCCTTCGCTCTACCTGCCGTTGGATATCCCGGAAGACATGCGCACCGCGCGTCTGACCTCCAGCGAAAAACACCGTATTGTTGAGCGCGTGATTCGCCGCGTCAACGAGCGCATTCCGGTGGCCTACCTGACCAACAAAGCCTGGTTCTGTGGCCATGAATTTTACGTCGATGAACGCGTGCTGGTGCCGCGCTCGCCGATTGGTGAACTGATCAACAATAAATTTGCCGGACTTATCAGCAAGCAACCGCAGCATATTTTAGATATGTGTACCGGTAGTGGCTGCATCGCCATTGCCTGTGCTTATGCCTTCCCGGAAGCGGAAGTCGACGCGGTAGATATCTCTCCCGACGCGCTGGCGGTTGCCGAACAGAACATCGAAGAACACGGTCTGATCCACAACGTCATTCCGATTCGTTCCGATCTGTTCCGCGACTTGCCGAAAGTGCAGTACGATCTGATTGTCACTAACCCGCCGTATGTCGATGCGGAAGATATGTCCGACCTGCCAAATGAATACCGCCACGAGCCGGAACTGGGCCTGGCATCTGGCACCGACGGCCTGAAACTGACGCGTCGCATTCTCGGTAACGCGGCAGATTACCTTGCTGATGATGGTGTGCTGATTTGTGAAGTCGGCAACAGCATGGTACATCTTATGGAACAATATCCGGATGTTCCGTTCACCTGGCTGGAGTTTGATAACGGCGGCGATGGTGTGTTTATGCTCACCAAAGAGCAGCTGCTGGCGGCCCGTGAATATTTCGCGATTTATAAAGATTAAGTAAACACGCAAACACAACAATAACGGAGCCGTGATGGCTGGAAACACAATTGGACAACTCTTTCGCGTAACCACCTTCGGCGAATCGCACGGGCTGGCGCTCGGCTGCATCGTCGATGGTGTTCCGCCAGGCATTCCGCTGACGGAAGCGGACCTGCAACATGACCTCGACCGTCGTCGCCCTGGGACATCGCGCTATACCACCCAGCGCCGCGAGCCGGATCAGGTCAAAATTCTCTCCGGTGTTTTTGAAGGCGTTACTACCGGCACCAGCATTGGCTTGTTGATCGAAAATACCGACCAGCGTTCTCAGGATTATAGTGCGATTAAGGACGTTTTCCGTCCAGGCCATGCCGATTACACCTACGAACAAAAATACGGTCTGCGCGATTATCGCGGCGGTGGACGTTCTTCCGCCCGCGAAACCGCCATGCGCGTGGCGGCAGGGGCGATTGCCAAAAAATATCTCGCCGAGAAATTTGGTATTGAAATCCGCGGCTGCCTGACCCAGATGGGAGACATTCCGCTGGAAATCAAAGACTGGTCGCTGGTTGAACAAAATCCGTTCTTCTGCCCGGACCCGGACAAAATCGACGCGTTAGATGAACTGATGCGCGCGCTGAAAAAAGAGGGCGACTCCATCGGCGCGAAAGTCACCGTTGTTGCCAGTGGTGTCCCCGCCGGACTTGGCGAGCCGGTCTTTGACCGCCTGGATGCCGACATCGCCCATGCGCTGATGAGCATCAACGCGGTGAAAGGCGTGGAAATTGGCGACGGTTTTGACGTAGTGGCGCTGCGCGGCAGCCAGAACCGCGACGAAATCACCAAAGACGGTTTCCAGAGCAACCATGCGGGCGGCATTCTCGGCGGTATCAGCAGCGGGCAGCAAATCATTGCCCATATGGCGCTGAAACCGACCTCCAGCATTACCGTGCCGGGGCGCACTATTAACCGCTTTGGCGAAGAAGTTGAGATGATCACCAAAGGCCGTCACGATCCCTGTGTCGGGATCCGCGCGGTGCCGATCGCTGAAGCGATGCTGGCGATCGTTTTAATGGATCACCTGCTACGGCAGCGGGCGCAAAATGCCGATGTGAAGACTGATATTCCACGCTGGTAAAAAATGAACAAAACCGCGATTGCGCTGCTGGCTCTGCTTGCCAGTAGCGCTAGCCTGGCAGCGACGCCGTGGCAAAAAATAACCCAACCTGTGCCGGGTAGCGCACAATCGATAGGCAGTTTTTCTAATGGCTGTATCGTCGGCGCTGACACGCTGCCGATACAGTCCGAACATTATCAGGTCATGCGTACCGATCAGCGTCGCTATTTCGGTCACCCGGACCTGGTGATGTTTATCCAGCGTCTGAGTAGCCAGGTGAGCAATCTGGGCATGGGTACGGTGCTGATTGGCGATATGGGGATGCCTGCTGGTGGGCGTTTCAACGGCGGTCATGCCAGCCACCAGACCGGACTGGATGTCGATATCTTTCTGCAACTGCCGAAAACTCGCTGGACCTCCGCGCAGCTCTTGCGCCCGCAAGCACTGGACTTAGTTTCCCGCGACGGTAAACACGTTGTCTCCACGCTGTGGAAGCCAGAAATTTTCAGCTTGATCAAACTCGCCGCCCAGGACAAAGACGTCACGCGCATTTTTGTTAATCCGGCGATTAAACAACAACTTTGCCTTGATGCGGGCACCGATCGCGACTGGTTGCGCAAAGTGCGACCCTGGTTCCAGCATCGCGCGCATATGCATGTACGATTACGTTGTCCTGCCGATAGTCTGGAGTGTGAAGATCAACCTTTACCGCCACCAGGCGATGGTTGCGGGGCAGAACTGCAAAGCTGGTTTGAACCTCCAAAACCGGGAACAACAAAGCCTGAGAAGAAGACACCGCCTCCGTTGCCGCCTTCCTGCCAGGCGCTACTGGATGAGCACGTGATCTAATGGAAACGTTTAATAGCCTGTTTATGGTTTCCCCGCTGTTGCTGGGAGTTCTCTTTTTTGTCGCCATGCTGGCGGGATTTATCGACTCGATTGCCGGTGGCGGTGGGTTACTCACCATTCCGGCATTGATGGCTGCGGGAATGTCTCCCGCTAACGCGCTGGCAACCAATAAACTGCAAGCCTGCGGCGGCTCTATTTCCGCCACTATCTACTTTATTCGCCGCAAAGTGGTTAGTTTAAGCGATCAGAAACTCAATATCGCCATGACCTTTGTCGGCTCAATGAGCGGCGCACTGCTGGTGCAATACGTTCAGGCTGATGTCTTACGGCAGATTTTGCCCATTCTGGTAATTTGTATCGGCCTCTATTTCTTGCTGATGCCAAAGCTGGGTGAAGAAGATCGCCAGCGTCGGATGTACGGTTTACCCTTCGCGTTAATTGCCGGTGGCTGCGTCGGTTTTTATGACGGATTCTTTGGTCCGGCAGCCGGATCGTTTTACGCACTGGCCTTTGTTACGCTGTGCGGATTCAACCTCGCCAAAGCCACGGCGCACGCCAAATTACTCAACGCAACGTCAAACATCGGCGGTTTACTGCTGTTTATTCTCGGTGGCAAAGTGATTTGGGCGACGGGCTTTGTCATGCTGGTGGGGCAGTTCCTCGGCGCGCGCATGGGTTCACGACTGGTGTTGAGCAAAGGACAAAAGCTGATCCGCCCGATGATTGTTATTGTCTCAGCGGTGATGAGTGCCAAATTACTTTTTGATAGCCACGGACAGGAGATCCTCCACTGGTTGGGGATGAACTAATGAACAGTACACACCACTATGAGCAGTTGATTGAAATTTTTAATAGCTGCTTTGCCGATGAATTTAATACCCGTCTGATTAAAGGCGACGACGAACCGATCTATCTTCCTGCTGATGCGGAAGTACCGTATAACCGAATCGTCTTTGCTCATGGCTTTTATGCCAGCGCAATTCATGAGATTTCGCACTGGTGTATTGCCGGGAAAGCGCGCCGTGAGCTGGTTGATTTCGGCTACTGGTATTGCCCGGATGGGCGTGATGCCCAAACGCAAAGCCAGTTTGAAGATGTTGAAGTGAAGCCGCAGGCACTCGACTGGTTGTTCTGTGTGGCGGCGGGATATCCGTTTAACGTCAGTTGCGACAATCTGGAAGGCGACTTCGAACCGGATCGTGTGGTGTTTCAACGGCGGGTACATGCGCAGGTGATGGATTACCTAGCAAACGGCATTCCTGAACGCCCGGCACGCTTCATTAAAGCACTACAAAATTATTATCACACGCCGGAACTTACGGCGGAACAGTTCCCGTGGCCGGAAGCGCTCAACTAAAGCCAGCGCCACGTTTTACAATGAGGAAAGAAGATGATCGCGGAGTTTGAATCACGCATTCTGGCATTAATCGACGGTATGGTTGACCATGCCAGTGATGATGAGTTGTTTGCCAGTGGGTATTTGCGTGGCCACCTGACATTAGCCATCGCAGAACTGGAAAGTGGTGATGACCACTCCGCTCAGGCGGTGCATACGACCGTTAGCCAGAGTCTGGAAAAAGCCATTGGTGCCGGTGAATTGTCGCCGCGTGACCAGGCGCTGGTGACCGATATGTGGGAAAACCTGTTTCAGCAGGCGTCACAGCAGTAAGTTGCGGCGTCTGGAGCACCATGCCTGATGCGACGCTTATCGCGTCTTATCAGGCCTACACGTCACACGTAGGTCGGATAAGGCGTTCACGCCGCATCCGGCAAACACTGCGAGAGCAGATTACCCCGCCTTAACCGCTTTACCCTTCAACAATTTCCGCACCCATAACCGATTCGGGTTTAACGCCGCCAGCGTACTGGCATCCATCGGAATCAGTTCGTCGCTCATCTGCGCCGCCAGAATCTCGGCACACAGCGGGGCAGAACACAAACCGCGAGAACCTAAAGCCGCAAACATAAAGAGATCGTCAAAAACCGGCGCGCTTACCGCCTCATCTTTCTGCTCCGCCAACGACGCATATTCCACGAGTGTTGCCTCATAATCGGGAACATTGCCTACCATTGGCAGATGATCGCGGGTGGCACAACGCACACCGCAGCGCGCCTCTTTATCACTGACATCAACCTCTTTTGCCCACTGTGCCTGCGGGAAACAATCAATCAACCGCTGGCGATTCTGCTGCTGATCGTCCTCACTGTACGCCGTATCTTCGCTGCCGCGATGATAACTGGCACCAATACAATGATGTTGATTCGCCGGATTTTGTGGCGTGAGATAACCGTCATAGCACAGCACCTGCTTCAGCTCTGCCAGTTCCGGCGTTGTCGGAATATGGCTGACCTGCCCGGCAACCGAATACACCGGGAGAGTCGACGTTTGGCTGAATCGGCTGATTTGATGCCCGTTCGCCAGTACCACTACGCTGTGTGTTGCTTGCTGATCTCCTGCAAAATTCAACAACCAACAGTCATCCTTACGGGATAAATTCTGTAACTGATATTGATAATAAATCTGCAAACCCTGCTGTTGCGCCAGTTCCAGCACATTACGGGTCAGTTCTGCTGGGCACAGCCAACCACCTTGCGGATAAGTAATGCCGCTGCAATTTGTCGCAACGCCCGTAATTTGTTCAACCGCATTTGCCTCAACGGCTACAGCCAGTTCTGCGGGTAAATCCATTGACAACATCTGTGCGATTTTATGCTGGCTTTTCTCATCCCAGCCTAACTGCGTGACGCCGCACCAGTCATGATCAAATTTAACGGGTAATTGGTCGTAAAACCGACGAGCAAAAGTAAACGCATTAGAGAAAAAGCGGTTTAGCGCCTCATCGTGTTTGCTTAATAACGGATACAGCGCCCCCTGGCGATTGCCGGAAGCACCCAGTGCGGGGGCCTCATCCGCGCAATAAAGCGTTACCTGCCAGCCGCGCCGTAATAGCGCCAGCGACAACAACGCGCTGGCAATACCACCGCCGATAATCGCCGCTTCCCGTTTGCTGCTGCCCGTGCGGTTAAACCACGGCGCGGAGCAGGGGAGCGGTAATGTCTGTTCCATCACCCCGCAAAGCATTTCCCGTTTGCGCCCAAAGCCCTTACGTTTTTGCATCGTGAATCCGGCGTCCTGCAAACCGCGGCGGACAAAGCCGGCAGACGTAAATGTCGCCAGCGTGCCGCCCGGACGCGCCAACCTTGCCATGGCGTTAAACAGATTTTGCGTCCACATATCCGGGTTTTTCGCTGGCGCAAAGCCGTCCAGAAACCAGGCATCTACTTTTTGATTTAGCGAATCGTCCAGTTGGCTGGTCAGTTCGTTAATATCGCCAAACCATAAATCCAGCGTCACGCGGCCTTCATCGAGCAATAAACGATGGCAACCGGGCAAGGGCATTGGCCACTGCGCCTGAAGTTGTTCTGCCCACGGAGCCAGTTCCGGCCAGTGTTGATGCGCTAAGGCTAAATCCGCACGGGTGAGGGGAAATTTCTCAAAACTAATGAAATGTAAGCGTTGTAATTGCGCTTGCGGATGCGCTTCGCGAAACTGATCAAATGCCTGCCATAGCGTCAGGAAGTTTAATCCGGTGCCGAAGCCGCTCTCTGCTACCACAAACAGAGGATGTGGATGCTCAGGAAAGCGTACCTCTAATTGGTTGCCTCCCAGAAAAACATAACGCGTCTCTTCCAGCCCGTTATCGTTGGAAAAATAGACATCGTCAAAATCTCGGGAAACAGGTGTACCCTCAGCATTAAATTCGAGGTTGGCAGGTTGTATGGAGTAGTGTTTCACGTAAGTTACTCGTCTTACAGGCGGTGGCTCGATCTTAGCGATGTGTGTAAGGCTGCGCAAATTTCTCTATTAAATGGCTGATCGGACTTGTTCGGCGTACAAGTGTACGCTATTGTGCATTCGAAACTTACTCTATGTGCGACTTACAGAGGTATTGAATGAAACGTGCAGTGATTACTGGCCTGGGCATTGTTTCCAGCATCGGTAATAACCAGCAGGAAGTCCTGGCATCTCTGCGTGAAGGACGTTCAGGGATCACTTTCTCTCAGGAGCTGAAGGATTCCGGCATGCGTAGCCACGTCTGGGGCAACGTAAAACTGGATACCACTGGCCTCATTGACCGCAAAGTTGTGCGCTTTATGAGCGACGCATCCATTTATGCATTCCTTTCTATGGAGCAGGCAATCGCAGATGCGGGCCTTTCTCCGGAAGCTTACCAGAATAACCCGCGCGTTGGCCTGATTGCAGGTTCTGGCGGCGGTTCCCCGCGTTTCCAGGTGTTCGGCGCTGACGCAATGCGCGGCCCGCGCGGCCTGAAAGCGGTTGGCCCGTATGTGGTCACCAAAGCGATGGCATCCGGCGTTTCTGCCTGCCTCGCCACGCCGTTTAAAATTCATGGCGTTAACTACTCCATCAGCTCCGCGTGTGCGACTTCCGCACACTGTATCGGTAACGCAGTAGAGCAGATCCAACTGGGCAAACAGGACATCGTGTTTGCTGGCGGCGGCGAAGAGCTGTGCTGGGAAATGGCCTGCGAATTCGACGCGATGGGTGCGCTGTCTACTAAATACAACGACACCCCGGAAAAAGCCTCCCGTACTTACGACGCTCACCGTGACGGTTTCGTTATCGCTGGCGGCGGCGGTATGGTAGTGGTTGAAGAGCTGGAACACGCGCTGGCGCGTGGTGCTCACATCTATGCTGAAATCGTTGGCTACGGCGCAACCTCTGATGGTGCAGACATGGTTGCTCCGTCTGGCGAAGGCGCAGTACGCTGCATGAAGATGGCGATGCACGGCGTTGATACCCCAATCGATTACCTGAACTCTCATGGTACTTCGACTCCGGTTGGCGACGTGAAAGAACTGGCAGCTATCCGTGAAGTGTTCGGCGATAAGAGCCCGGCGATTTCTGCAACCAAAGCCATGACCGGTCACTCTCTGGGCGCTGCTGGCGTACAGGAAGCTATCTACTCTCTGCTGATGCTGGAACACGGCTTTATCGCCCCGAGCATCAACATTGAAGAGCTGGACGAGCAGGCTGCAGGTCTGAACATCGTGACCGAAACGACCGATCGCGAACTGACCACCGTTATGTCTAACAGCTTCGGCTTCGGCGGCACCAACGCCACGCTGGTAATGCGCAAGCTGAAAGATTAATTCGCAGTAGGCCGGAGTAGTCGGAGTAGTCGGAGTAGTCGGAGTAGGTCGGATAAGACGCGCCAGCGTCGCATCCTACGTTACGCGCTAATGCGGCCTCCGGCACTAACGCAAAAGGGAACCTGATGGTTCCCTTTTTCACATCATTGACAATCGCCGCCTGTTCCAGGCAAACTTCCCGCTTTGTCGATTTCCTTCTGAAAAGACGTACGCGTTAAATCCTGCCAACGCACTGTAACCCTGAAACCAGAGAGATGAGACGGGGATACTCCTCGCCTTGCGCTGCATTCTGGAGTAATGCATGACTGCTGTAAGCCAAACCGAAACACGATCTTCTGCCAATTTTTCGCTCTTCCGCATCGCTTTTGCGGTTTTTCTCACCTACATGACCGTAGGGCTGCCGTTGCCGGTTATCCCGCTGTTTGTTCATCATGATCTGGGCTATGGCAATACCATGGTCGGGATTGTCGTCGGGATTCAGTTTCTGGCTACGGTGCTGACGCGTGGCTATGCCGGGCGACTGGCCGATCAATATGGCGCAAAACGTTCGGCGCTTCAGGGGATGTTAGCTTGTGGTCTGGCTGGCGGCGCGTTGCTGCTGGCGGCGATTTTGCCTGTCTCCGCACCGTTCAAATTTGCCCTGTTGGTCATCGGGCGTTTGATTCTTGGGTTTGGTGAAAGCCAGTTACTGACAGGCGCTCTGACCTGGGGGTTAGGCATCGTAGGGGCAAAACACTCTGGCAAAGTGATGTCATGGAATGGAATGGCGATTTACGGTGCCCTCGCTGTTGGTGCTCCGCTTGGCCTGTTGATTCATAGCCATTACGGTTTTGCCGCACTGGCGATCACCACAATGGTATTACCCTTACTGGCGTGGGCCTGTAACGGCACAGTGCGCAAAGTACCGGCCCTGGCGGGAGAACGTCCATCGCTGTGGAGCGTTGTCGGGTTTATCTGGAAACCAGGGTTAGGGCTGGCACTACAAGGCGTTGGTTTTGCGGTTATCGGGACTTTCGTTTCGCTCTACTTTGCCAGCAAAGGATGGGCGATGGCGGGCTTTACTCTTACCGCGTTTGGCGGCGCATTTGTCGTGATGCGCGTCATGTTTGGCTGGATGCCGGACCGTTTTGGCGGCGTGAAAGTGGCGATTGTCTCTCTGCTTGTAGAAACGGTGGGCTTGTTGTTGCTCTGGCAAGCCCCAGGTGCGTGGGTCGCATTAGCGGGCGCGGCGTTAACCGGAGCCGGATGTTCGCTTATCTTTCCTGCGCTGGGCGTGGAGGTGGTTAAACGCGTCCCCTCACAAGTTCGCGGCACCGCACTGGGCGGTTACGCCGCGTTTCAGGATATCGCCCTCGGCGTCTCCGGGCCGCTGGCGGGAATGCTGGCGACCACGTTTGGTTACTCTTCGGTATTTCTTGCCGGGGCGATCTCTGCGGTGCTGGGAATTATTGTCACGATACTGTCATTTCGTCGGGGCTAACGAACCAGCCAGACCAGCATCAGGATAATCGCGACTAACAGTATCCACAGCGCGGGACGCGTTGCCATATTTTGCAACGTGTCCATCATCGGTGGAAAAGGATTAAGCAGCGGTTGCATATCACGCGGATCAATCCCTTTAACCCGCCGTTGATAAAGCTGATTAAGAATATCCTCGGCCTGGGCAGAAGAAAGCGATGATTGCGCAGAAAGGCCATATTTTTGCTGGATATATGCCGATAACGCCGCCAGTTCACTGGCATCTAAAGGTTGTTTTAGCGCCATCTGTAGTGATTCCAGCGTCGGCGTATTTTGCTGGCTTAACGTCTGGCGCGCCTGCAACCAGGTCACCAGATGGTTAAACAGTTTCGCTGGAATTAACTCGCCATCTTTCACCCCGGAAAGTTCCAGCATCGATTGCCAGATCTGTTTGCTGGGTTCCCCCGTTGCCGCCGCAAGTTTGGTCACCAGCTGTTTGAGCGCATTGTGCTCCGCCGGTAATAAAGGACGGTCGGTCGCCTCGCGCTGCTGCGGTTGCGGAATAACCATCTTCCCTTCCTGCAACAGGGTGAGAATGGTTTTTAATTGCTCCGGTGAGAGCTGATTCAGCGGCGTCTGACCAAAGTTATGACGGATATAATCCGTGACCGCCTGACGATTATTCCCCAGACGTAAATACTCGCCTAATTGCGCTAAAAGCTGGCGGGCAGAATGGCTTTTTTGCGCGGCCAGCAGACGTTGCGCCAGATTATGTTCAGCGGCAGGGAAGTGACGCGAAAGCAGCGGTGAATCTCCCGACAGACCAATATCGTGCCTGATACCCGCCCACAGTTCTGCTCTTTGCTGTTGCGTCAGTGAGGTCACTTTCGTCATTAAGCTTTCCAGCGAAGTACGTTGCTGACTGGATAAAGGCTGATTGCCCGCGCCAGACGGCAGGTTATCTCCCTGACCTGGTGGTTGCCCAGGAGGAGGGCCGGAAATAGGTTGTATCATTACGTATCCTTATACCTGAAATCTTCGCAAGTATGCCTGGCCGCGAGATTATGGCACACTTGTCCGGTTAACTCTCGTCTCATACAGGTAACACAAACGTGAAAATCCTTGTTGATGAAAATATGCCTTATGCCCGCGACTTATTTAGCCGTTTGGGTGAGGTGACCGCGGTTCCCGGGCGTCCAATCCCCGTCGCTCAACTGGCAGACGCGGATGCGCTGATGGTGCGTTCGGTCACGAAAGTGAATGAATCTTTGCTGGCAGGAAAACCCATTAAATTTGTTGGTACTGCCACAGCAGGGACCGACCATGTCGATGAAGCATGGTTAAAGCAGGCGGGAATTGGTTTTTCCGCGGCACCTGGCTGTAATGCGATTGCGGTGGTGGAATATGTTTTCTCCTCCCTGCTGATGCTTGCCGAACGCGATGGATTTTCACTGCACGACCGTACGGTGGGGATCGTGGGCGTTGGTAACGTTGGACGTCGATTGCAAGCGCGACTGGAAGCGTTAGGGATTAAAACCTTGCTTTGCGATCCGCCTCGCGCTGACCGTGGGGATGAGGGTGATTTCCGCTCGCTGGATGAATTAGTTCAGCATGCGGATATTCTGACTTTCCATACGCCACTCTTCAAAGATGGGCCGTACAAAACGCTGCATCTGGCGGATGAAAAACTGATCCGTAGCCTGAAGCCGGGAGCGATTCTGATTAACGCCTGCCGTGGCGCAGTCGTCGATAATACTGCGTTGCTGACCTGCCTGAATGAAGGCCAGAAGTTAAGCGTAGTGCTGGATGTCTGGGAAGGCGAACCGGAACTTAACGTGGAATTGCTGACAAAAGTGGATATCGGCACGCCGCATATCGCAGGCTATACCCTGGAAGGTAAAGCACGCGGTACTACGCAAGTGTTTGAAGCCTATAGCAAGTTTATTGGGCATGAACAGCACGTTGCGCTGGATACATTACTGCCCGCGCCAGAGTTTGGTCGCATTACGCTGCATGGCCCGCTCGATCAACCGACGCTGAAAAGGCTGGTGCATTTGGTGTATGATGTGCGCCGCGATGACGCACCGCTGCGTAAAGTCGCCGGGATACCGGGTGAGTTCGATAAACTGCGCAAAAACTATCTTGAGCGCCGTGAATGGTCATCTCTGTATGTAATTTGTGATGACGCCAGTGCGGCATCATTGCTGTGTAAACTGGGTTTTAACGCCGTTCATCATCCGGCACGTTAATCTCTTCTTCATGCTCTCTGCTGTAACATTGGCAGGGAGCTTTGCTATTTCTGGAGTAAACCACCATGTCTGAAGGCTGGAACATTGCCGTCCTGGGCGCAACTGGCGCTGTGGGCGAAGCCCTGCTTGAAACGCTGGCTGAACGTCAGTTCCCGGTTGGGGAAATTTATGCACTGGCACGTAACGAAAGCGCAGGCGAACAACTGCGCTTTGGTGGTAAGACAATCACCGTGCAGGATGCCGCTGAATTCGACTGGACGCAGGCGCAGCTGGCATTTTTTGTCGCAGGCAAAGAAGCTACCGCTGCCTGGGTTGAAGAAGCGACCAACTCAGGTTGCCTGGTGATCGACAGCAGCGGACTGTTTGCTCTCGAACCCGACGTACCGCTGGTGGTGCCGGAAGTAAACCCGTTTGTACTGACCGATTACCGCAACCGGAATGTCATCGCCGTACCAGACAGTCTGACCAGCCAGCTGCTGGCGGCACTGAAACCGTTAATCGATCAGGGCGGTTTGTCGCGTATCAGTGTTACCAGCCTGATTTCAGCCTCCGCCCAGGGCAAAAAAGCGGTCGATGCGTTAGCGGGGCAGAGTGCGAAATTGCTCAACGGCATTCCGATTGACGAAGAAGATTTCTTCGGTCGTCAACTGGCGTTCAATATGCTGCCGTTGTTGCCGGATAGCGAAGGTAGCGTGCGTGAAGAACGTCGTATCGTTGACGAAGTACGCAAAATCCTGCAGGACGAAGGGCTGATGATTTCGGCAAGCGTCGTCCAGGCACCGGTATTCTACGGTCATGCCCAGATGGTCAACTTTGAAGCACTGCGTCCGCTGGCGGCAGAAGAAGCGTGTGATGCGTTTGCTCAGGGCGAAGATATTGTGCTCTCTGAAGAGAACGAATTCCCGACTCAGGTAGGGGATGCTTCGGGTACGCCGCATCTTTCTGTTGGCTGCGTGCGTAATGACTACGGTATGCCGGAGCAAGTCCAGTTCTGGTCGGTGGCCGATAACGTTCGCTTTGGCGGCGCGCTGATGGCAGTAAAAATCGCCGAGAAACTGGTGCAGGAGTATCTGTACTAATGTCCGACCAGCAACAACCGCCAGTTTATAAAATTGCGCTGGGCATTGAGTACGACGGCAGTAAGTATTACGGCTGGCAACGGCAGAATGAAGTCCGCAGTGTGCAGGAGAAGCTGGAAAAGGCGCTCTCCCAGGTGGCGAACGAACCCATTACCGTCTTCTGCGCCGGGCGTACTGACGCTGGTGTACACGGTACCGGGCAGGTAGTGCATTTCGAAACGACCGCGCAGCGCAAAGACGCGGCGTGGACCTTGGGCGTAAATGCGAATTTACCTGGTGACATCGCCGTGCGTTGGGTTAAAGCTGTACCTGATGATTTTCATGCCCGATTTAGCGCCACGGCTCGCCGTTATCGCTACATCATCTACAATCATCGGCTGCGCCCGGCGGTACTGAGTAAAGGGGTAACCCATTTTTACGAACCGCTGGACGCTGAACGGATGCATCGGGCTGCGCAATGCTTGCTGGGCGAGAATGATTTCACCTCGTTCCGTGCGGTGCAGTGCCAGTCCCGAACCCCGTGGCGTAACGTTATGCATATTAATGTCACGCGTCACGGTCCTTATGTGGTGGTAGATATCAAAGCGAATGCCTTTGTACATCATATGGTCAGGAATATTGTCGGCAGCCTGATGGAAGTCGGTGCCCACAACCAGCCGGAGAGCTGGATAGCAGAGTTGCTGGCGGCAAAGGACAGAACGCTGGCGGCAGCAACGGCAAAAGCGGAAGGGCTGTATCTGGTCGCGGTGGATTACCCTGACCGGTATGATCTTCCAAAACCGCCAATGGGCCCGCTATTTCTGGCGGACTAACGAGAATAATGCTCGGAACATTTCAGGCTGTAGCCAACGTAGTTACAGCCTGAAAGATGACGAGTACAAGGCATAGGCAAATATGGACCTGATTTATTTCCTCATCGATTTTATCCTGCACATTGACGTGCATCTGGCAGAGCTGGTCGCGGAGTACGGCGTCTGGGTTTATGCCATTCTGTTTTTGATTCTGTTCTGCGAAACGGGGCTGGTGGTAACGCCATTCCTGCCTGGTGATTCGCTGCTGTTTGTTGCTGGTGCATTGGCGTCGCTGGAAACTAACGATCTCAATGTCCATATGATGGTGGTGCTTATGTTGATTGCCGCTATTGTCGGTGATGCAGTGAACTATACCATTGGACGGTTATTTGGTGACAAACTGTTCAGTAACCCGGATTCGAAAATCTTTCGTCGCAGTTATCTTGATAAGACTCATCAGTTTTACGAGAGACATGGAGGCAAAACGATTATTCTCGCCCGTTTTGTACCGATCGTCAGAACGTTCGCCCCGTTTGTTGCGGGAATGGGCCACATGTCGTACCGTCATTTCGCCGCTTATAACGTGATCGGCGCACTGTTGTGGGTACTGATTTTTACCTACGCGGGTTATTTCTTCGGCACGCTCCCCTTCATTCAGAGCAACCTTAAGCTGATGATTGTTGGCATTATTTTTGTTTCAATATTGCCTGGGGTTTTCGAATTTATTCGTCACAAACGCGCTGCGGCACGCGCCGCAAAATAAAAAGTAACTCCGCGGTTCGACCACTTTTTTATCCAAAGTTTCGGGCTGTTATGTTTTAATGTGCAACATTCATGGTCTGTTGGGGGCAAAAATGGCATTATGCGTCCCCAAAGATAAAACTGGCATCGAACCAGGTTCAGACAGAAAGGTCCCTAATGAGCTGGATTGAACGAATTAAAAGCAACATTACTCCCACCCGCAAGGCGAGCATTCCTGAAGGGGTGTGGACTAAGTGTGATAGCTGCGGTCAGGTTTTATACCGCGCTGAGCTGGAACGTAATCTTGAGGTCTGTCCGAAGTGTGACCATCACATGCGTATGACAGCGCGTAATCGCCTGCATAGCCTGTTAGATGAAGGAAGCCTTGTGGAGCTGGGTAGCGAGCTTGAGCCGAAAGATGTGCTGAAGTTTCGTGACTCCAAGAAGTATAAAGACCGTCTGGCATCTGCGCAGAAAGAAACTGGCGAAAAAGATGCGCTGGTGGTGATGAAAGGCACTCTGTATGGAATGCCGGTTGTCGCTGCGGCATTCGAGTTCGCCTTTATGGGCGGTTCAATGGGGTCTGTTGTGGGTGCACGTTTCGTGCGTGCCGTTGAGCAGGCGCTGGAAGATAACTGCCCGCTGATCTGCTTCTCCGCCTCTGGTGGCGCACGTATGCAGGAAGCACTGATGTCGCTGATGCAGATGGCGAAAACCTCTGCGGCACTGGCAAAAATGCAGGAGCGCGGCTTGCCGTACATCTCCGTGCTGACCGACCCGACGATGGGCGGTGTTTCTGCAAGTTTCGCCATGCTGGGCGATCTCAACATCGCTGAACCGAAAGCGTTAATCGGCTTTGCCGGTCCGCGTGTTATCGAACAGACCGTTCGCGAAAAACTGCCGCCAGGATTCCAGCGCAGTGAATTCCTGATCGAGAAAGGCGCGATCGACATGATCGTCCGTCGTCCGGAAATGCGCCTGAAACTGGCGAGCATTCTGGCGAAGTTGATGAATCTGCCAGCGCCGAATCCTGAAGCGCCGCGTGAAGGCGTAGTGGTACCCCCGGTACCGGATCAGGAACCTGAGGCCTGATAACTGATAAGGGCAGGGCCACTGGCTCTGCCCTTTTGCTATTCTCACCGTAACGAATCAGCGGATACCATGATTATCAAACGCACTCCTCAAGCCGCGTCGCCTCTGGCTTCGTGGCTTTCTTATCTGGAAAACCTGCACAGTAAAACTATCGATCTCGGCCTTGAGCGCGTGAGCCAGGTCGCGGCGCGTCTTGGCGTTCTGAAACCAGCGCCATTTGTGTTTACCGTTGCGGGTACGAATGGCAAAGGCACCACCTGCCGTACGCTGGAGTCGATTCTGATGGCGGCAGGGTACAAAGTGGGCGTCTACAGTTCACCGCATCTGGTGCGTTATACCGAGCGCGTACGTGTGCAGGGCCAGGAATTGCCGGAATCGGCCCACACCGCCTCTTTTGCGGAGATTGAATCGGCACGCGGTGATATTTCCCTGACCTATTTCGAGTACGGTACGCTGTCGGCGTTGTGGCTGTTCAAGCAGGCACAACTTGACGTGGTGATTCTGGAAGTAGGGCTGGGCGGTCGTCTGGACGCAACCAATATTGTCGATGCCGATGTCGCGGTAGTAACCAGTATTGCGCTGGATCATACCGACTGGCTGGGTCCAGATCGCGAAAGTATTGGTCGCGAGAAAGCAGGCATCTTCCGCAGCGAAAAACCGGCAATTGTCGGTGAGCCGGAAATGCCTTCTACCATTGCTGATGTGGCACAGGAAAAAGGTGCACTGTTACAACGTCGGGGCGTTGAGTGGAACTATTCCGTCACCGATCATGACTGGGCGTTTAGCGATGCTCACGGCACGCTGGAAAATCTGCCGTTGCCGCTTGTCCCGCAACCGAATGCCGCAACGGCGCTGGCGGCACTGCGTGCCAGCGGGCTGGAAGTCAGTGAAAATGCCATTCGCGACGGGATTGCCAGCGCAATTTTGCCGGGACGTTTCCAGATTGTGAGCGAGTCGCCACGCGTTATTTTTGATGTCGCGCATAATCCACATGCGGCGGAATATCTCACCGGGCGTATGAAAGCGCTACCGAAAAACGGGCGCGTGCTGGCGGTTATCGGTATGCTACATGATAAAGATATTGCCGGAACTCTGGCCTGGTTGAAAAGCGTGGTTGATGACTGGTATTGTGCGCCACTGGAAGGGCCGCGCGGTGCCACGGCAGAACAACTGCTTGAGCATTTGGGTAACGGCAAATCATTTGATAGCGTTGCGCAGGCATGGGATGCCGCAATGGCGGACGCTAAAGCGGAAGACACCGTGCTGGTGTGTGGTTCTTTCCACACTGTCGCACATGTCATGGAAGTGATTGACGCGAGGAGAAGCGGTGGCAAGTAAGTTTCAGAATCGGTTAGTGGGCACGATCGTGCTGGCGGCGCTGGGGGTGATTGTACTTCCAGGGCTGCTGGACGGGCAGAAAAAACATTATCAGGATGAGTTCGCGGCTATCCCGCTGGTGCCGAAAGCGGGCGATCGCGATGAGCCTGATATGATGCCAGCCGCCACCCAGGCGTTGCCGACGCAGCCGCCGGAAGGCGCAGCGGAAGAGGTGCGGGCAGGTGATGCCGCAGCACCGTCGCTCGATCCGACCACTATTGCAGCCAATAACACCGAGTTTGAACCGGAACCTGCACCGGTCGCCCCACCGAAGCCGAAACCGGTGGAGCCGCCTAAACCGAAGGTTGAAGCACCACCTGCGCCGAAGCCAGAACCGAAGCCGGTCGTGGAAGAAAAAGCAGCGCCAACGGGTAAAGCCTATGTTGTGCAACTGGGTGCGCTGAAAAATGCCGATAAAGTGAATGAGATTGTCGGTAAGCTGCGCGGTGCCGGTTATCGGGTTTATACGTCGCCATCCACGCCAGTGCAGGGTAAAATTACCCGTATTCTGGTTGGGCCGGATGCCTCGAAAGATAAGCTGAAAGGTTCGCTGGGTGAGTTGAAGCAACTTTCTGGCTTAAGTGGCGTGGTAATGGGCTATACGCCGAATTAATACAGTCTTGCCTGATGCGACGCTGGCGCGTCTTATCAGGCCTGGGCAGTGTTAGAACCGTAGGTCGGATAAGGCGTTTACGCCGCATCCGACACGCATTGCACGATGCCGCAAAGGCATAAAAAGTCGATGGCGTTGAATATTTTTTCAGCGCCATTTTTATTGATGCGCGGGAAGGAAATCCCTACGCAAACGTTTTCTTTTTCTGTTAGAATGCGCCCCGAACAGGATGACAGGGCGTAAAATCGTGGGACACATATGGTCTGGATTGATTACGCCATAATCGCGGTGATTGCTTTTTCCTCTCTGGTTAGCCTGATCCGCGGCTTTGTTCGTGAAGCGTTATCGCTGGTGACATGGGGTTGTGCTTTCTTTGTTGCCAGTCATTACTACACTTACCTGTCAGTCTGGTTTACGGGCTTTGAAGACGAACTGGTTCGAAATGGAATTGCCATCGCGGTACTGTTTATCGCTACCCTGATCGTTGGTGCTATCGTGAACTTCGTGATAGGCCAGTTGGTGGAGAAAACGGGGTTGTCAGGCACCGATCGGGTGCTGGGCGTCTGTTTCGGTGCGTTGCGCGGTGTGTTGATTGTTGCCGCCATTCTCTTCTTTCTCGACTCCTTTACCGGGGTGTCGAAAAGCGAAGACTGGAGCAAATCACAGCTGATCCCGCAGTTCAGTTTTATCATCAGATGGTTTTTTGATTATCTGCAAAGCTCGTCAAGTTTCTTGCCCAGAGCGTAAGTGCTCTGAGATGTGGCTTAACGAGGAAAAAGACGTATGTGCGGTATTGTCGGTATCGCCGGTGTTATGCCGGTTAACCAGTCGATTTATGATGCCTTAACGGTGCTTCAGCATCGCGGTCAGGATGCCGCCGGCATCATCACCATAGATGCCAATAACTGCTTCCGTTTGCGTAAAGCGAACGGGCTGGTGAGCGATGTATTTGAAGCTCGCCATATGCAGCGTTTGCAGGGCAATATGGGCATTGGTCATGTGCGTTACCCTACGGCTGGCAGCTCCAGCGCCTCTGAAGCGCAGCCGTTTTACGTTAACTCCCCGTATGGCATTACGCTTGCCCACAACGGCAATCTGACCAACGCTCACGAGTTGCGTAAAAAACTGTTTGAAGAAAAACGCCGCCACATCAACACCACTTCCGACTCGGAAATTCTGCTTAATATCTTCGCTAGCGAGCTGGACAACTTCCGCCACTACCCGCTGGAAGCCGACAATATTTTCGCTGCCATTGCTGCCACAAACCGCTTAATCCGCGGCGCATATGCCTGTGTGGCGATGATTATCGGCCACGGTATGGTTGCTTTCCGCGATCCAAACGGGATTCGTCCGCTGGTACTGGGAAAACGTGATATTGACGAGAACCGTACAGAATATATGGTCGCTTCCGAAAGCGTAGCGCTCGATACGCTGGGCTTTGATTTCCTGCGTGACGTCGCGCCGGGCGAAGCGATTTACATCACTGAAGAAGGGCAGTTGTTTACCCGTCAATGTGCTGACAATCCGGTCAGCAATCCGTGCCTGTTTGAGTATGTATACTTTGCTCGCCCGGACTCGTTCATCGACAAAATTTCCGTTTACAGCGCGCGTGTGAATATGGGCACGAAACTGGGCGAGAAAATTGCCCGCGAATGGGAAGATCTGGATATCGACGTGGTGATCCCGATCCCAGAAACCTCGTGTGATATCGCGCTGGAAATTGCTCGTATTCTGGGCAAACCGTACCGCCAGGGCTTCGTTAAAAACCGCTATGTTGGCCGCACCTTTATCATGCCGGGCCAGCAGCTGCGTCGTAAGTCCGTGCGCCGTAAACTGAATGCCAACCGCGCCGAGTTCCGCGATAAAAACGTCCTGCTGGTCGACGACTCCATCGTCCGTGGCACCACTTCTGAGCAGATTATCGAGATGGCACGCGAAGCCGGAGCGAAGAAAGTGTACCTCGCTTCTGCGGCACCGGAAATTCGCTTCCCGAACGTTTATGGTATTGATATGCCGAGCGCCACGGAACTGATCGCTCACGGTCGCGAAGTTGATGAAATTCGCCAGATCATCGGTGCTGACGGGTTGATTTTCCAGGATCTGAACGATCTGATCGACGCCGTTCGCGCTGAAAATCCGGATATCCAGCAGTTTGAATGCTCGGTGTTCAACGGCGTCTACGTCACCAAAGATGTTGATCAGGGCTACCTCGATTTCCTCGATACGTTACGTAATGATGACGCCAAAGCAGTGCAACGTCAGAACGAAGTGGAAAATCTCGAAATGCATAACGAAGGATGATGCCTTCGCTGAGGGTGCCGGTCTGGCACCCTGACTTGCAACTCCCGCCGAAATACTGCAAAGTCTGCCTGCAAGTCTGACAGGGCAACTATTTATGAAACGACTCATTGTAGGCATCAGCGGTGCCAGCGGCGCGATTTATGGCGTGCGCTTATTACAGGTTCTGCGCGATGTCACAGATATCGAAACGCATCTGGTGATGAGCCAGGCGGCGCGCCAGACCTTATCCCTCGAAACGGATTTTTCCCTGCGCGAAGTGCAGGCATTAGCTGATGTCACGCACGATGCGCGCGATATTTCCGCCAGCATCTCTTCCGGTTCTTTCCAGACGCTGGGGATGGTGATTTTACCCTGTTCAATCAAAACCCTTTCCGGCATTGTCCATAGCTATACTGATGGCTTACTGACCCGTGCGGCAGATGTGGTGCTGAAAGAGCGTCGCCCGTTGGTGCTCTGCGTGCGTGAAACACCATTGCACTTAGGCCATCTGCGTTTAATGACTCAGGCGGCAGAAATCGGTGCGGTGATTATGCCTCCCGTTCCGGCGTTTTATCATCGCCCGCAATCCCTTGATGATGTGATAAATCAGACGGTTAATCGTGTTCTTGACCAGTTTGCAATAACCCTTCCTGAAGATCTCTTTGCCCGCTGGCAGGGCGCATAACTCCGCTGTTGCCCTGTTTCAGGGCAATTTTGCAACCGCGATCAAATCCTCGACATTTTGTTTCTGCCATTCAATCGAAACGCTGCGATTCAACCGCTATACCTGCTATCTTCAACTTCAGGACAATAATGCAACGTCTTATTAACATATTTAACGTTGAATGTTACTGTTGTCGTCAAGATGGCATAAGACCTGCATGAAAGAGCCTGCAAACACACAACACAATACACAACATAAAAAAGCCATTTTCACTTGAGGGTTATGTATGAAGAAGTCGATTCTCGCTCTGTCTTTGTTAGTCGGTCTCTCCGCAGCGGCTTCCAGCTATGCGGCGCTACCGGAGACGGTACGTATCGGAACCGATACCACCTATGCGCCGTTCTCGTCGAAAGATGCTAAAGGTGATTTTGTTGGCTTTGATATCGATCTCGGTAACGAGATGTGCAAACGGATGCAGGTGAAATGTACCTGGGTTGCCAGTGACTTTGACGCGCTGATCCCCTCACTGAAAGCGAAAAAAATCGACGCCATTATTTCGTCGCTTTCCATTACCGATAAACGTCAGCAGGAGATTGCCTTCTCCGACAAGCTGTACGCCGCAGATTCTCGTTTGATTGCTGCCAAAGGTTCACCGATTCAGCCAACGCTGGATTCACTGAAAGGTAAACATGTTGGTGTGCTGCAGGGATCAACCCAGGAAGCTTACGCTAACGAGACCTGGCGTAGCAAAGGCGTGGATGTGGTGGCCTATGCCAACCAGGATTTGGTCTATTCCGATCTGGCTGCAGGACGTCTGGATGCTGCGTTACAAGATGAAGTTGCTGCCAGCGAAGGATTCCTCAAGCAACCTGCTGGTAAAGATTTCGCCTTTGCTGGCTCATCAGTAAAAGACAAAAAATACTTCGGTGATGGCACCGGTGTAGGGCTACGTAAAGATGATGCTGAACTGACGGCTGCCTTCAATAAGGCGCTTGGCGAGCTGCGTCAGGACGGCACCTACGACAAGATGGCGAAAAAGTATTTCGACTTTAATGTCTACGGTGACTGATACGTCGCTGGGAAGCTGTACCTGATGGAATGATCATCATGGTGCACGCCAGGTTTGTTGCACTATCGTGGTGCATTGAAATGCATACTTAAGCATTTTTAATGAAAAATAATACGTCTAACGGGGCGGGATATTTTGCCTTGATGGTCAATTTTATGGCACGATAAGTGTAACAAACCTGTAAATATTCCCTATAAAAAGACTGTCAGTTGAGGACATTATGAAAAAACTGGTGCTATCGCTCTCTCTGGTTCTGGCCTTCTCCAGCGCAACTGCGGCGTTTGCTGCGATTCCGCAAAACATCCGCATCGGTACCGACCCGACCTATGCGCCATTTGAATCAAAAAATTCACAAGGCGAACTGGTTGGCTTCGATATCGATCTGGCAAAGGAATTATGCAAACGCATCAATACGCAATGTACGTTTGTCGAAAATCCGCTGGATGCGTTAATCCCGTCCTTAAAAGCGAAGAAGATTGACGCCATCATGTCATCGCTTTCCATTACGGAAAAACGTCAGCAAGAAATAGCCTTCACCGACAAACTGTACGCTGCCGATTCTCGTTTGGTGGTGGCGAAAAATTCCGACATTCAGCCGACAGTCGAGTCGCTGAAAGGCAAACGGGTAGGCGTATTGCAGGGCACCACCCAGGAGACGTTCGGTAATGAACATTGGGCACCAAAAGGCATTGAAATCGTCTCGTATCAGGGGCAGGACAACATTTATTCTGACCTGACTGCCGGACGTATTGATGCCGCGTTCCAGGATGAGGTCGCTGCCAGCGAAGGTTTCCTCAAACAACCTGTCGGTAAAGATTACAAATTCGGTGGCCCGTCTGTTAAAGATGAAAAACTGTTTGGCGTAGGGACCGGCATGGGCCTGCGTAAAGAAGATAACGAACTGCGCGAGGCACTGAACAAAGCCTTTGCCGAAATGCGCGCTGACGGTACTTACGAGAAATTAGCGAAAAAGTACTTCGATTTTGATGTTTATGGCGGTTAATCGCCATCGGTGAAAGAAAGCCCGCTCCCTTCGGGTAACCGGAGGGAGACAAGAGGCGGTAATTCACCACACACGACAGGACAGGCAGCATGTTGTATGGGTTTTCAGGTGTTATTTTACAGGGTGCGCTCGTCACGCTGGAGCTGGCTATCAGTTCTGTAGTGCTCGCTGTAATCATCGGTTTAATTGGCGCTGGCGGTAAGCTCTCGCAAAATCGGCTTTCGGGGCTGATTTTCGAAGGGTACACCACGCTGATTCGAGGCGTGCCGGACTTGGTGTTGATGCTGCTGATTTTCTACGGTTTGCAGATTGCACTAAACACGGTGACGGAGGCGATGGGCGTCGGGCAGATTGATATCGATCCGATGGTCGCTGGTATTATTACTCTCGGTTTTATCTACGGTGCTTATTTTACCGAAACGTTCCGTGGCGCGTTTATGGCAGTGCCGAAAGGGCATATAGAGGCGGCGACGGCGTTCGGTTTTACTCGTGGGCAAGTGTTTCGGCGGATCATGTTTCCGGCGATGATGCGTTACGCCCTGCCAGGCATTGGCAACAACTGGCAGGTGATCCTCAAATCTACCGCACTGGTTTCGTTACTCGGCCTGGAAGATGTGGTCAAAGCCACCCAACTGGCAGGCAAAAGTACCTGGGAACCGTTCTATTTCGCCATCGTCTGTGGCGTGATTTACCTGGTTTTCACCACTGTTTCCAATGGTGTGCTGCTGTTCCTTGAGCGCCGCTACTCCGTGGGTGTGAAGAGGGCTGACCTGTGATCGAAATCTTACATGAATACTGGAAACCGCTGCTGTGGACCGACGGTTATCGCTTTACTGGTGTGGCGATCACTCTGTGGCTGCTTATTTTGTCGGTAGTGATAGGCGGAGTCCTGGCGCTGTTTCTGGCGATTGGTCGTGTCTCCAGTAATAAATACATCCAGTTTCCAATCTGGTTATTTACCTATATTTTTCGTGGTACGCCGCTGTATGTTCAGTTGCTGGTGTTCTATTCCGGCATGTACACGCTTGAGATTGTTAAGGGAACCGAATTCCTTAACGCTTTCTTCCGCAGTGGCCTGAACTGTACCGTGCTGGCGCTGACGCTTAACACCTGCGCTTACACTACCGAGATTTTTGCTGGGGCAATCCGTTCGGTTCCGCATGGGGAAATTGAAGCCGCCAGAGCCTATGGCTTCTCGACTTTTAAAATGTATCGTTGCATTATTTTGCCTTCTGCGCTGCGTATTGCGTTACCGGCATACAGCAACGAAGTGATCCTGATGCTGCACTCTACTGCGCTGGCGTTTACGGCCACTGTGCCGGATCTGCTGAAAATAGCCCGCGATATTAACGCCGCCACGTATCAACCTTTTACCGCCTTCGGCATTGCCGCGGTGCTCTATTTAATCATCTCTTATGTCCTGATCAGCCTCTTTCGCAGAGCGGAAAAACGCTGGTTGCAGCATGTGAAACCTTCTTCAACGCACTGAGAATACGATGTCCGAGAATAAATTAAACGTTATCGATTTGCACAAACGCTACGGCGAACATGAAGTGCTGAAAGGGGTCTCACTGCAAGCGAATGCCGGAGATGTAATAAGCATCATCGGATCGTCGGGATCGGGGAAAAGTACCTTTCTGCGCTGCATTAACTTCCTCGAAAAACCGAGTGAAGGGTCGATCGTGGTCAATGGCCAGACGATCAATCTGGTGCGCGACAAAGACGGTCAACTCAAAGTCGCCGATAAAAATCAACTGCGCTTACTGCGCACACGCCTGACGATGGTATTCCAGCACTTCAATCTCTGGAGCCATATGACGGTGCTGGAAAACGTCATGGAAGCGCCGATTCAGGTGTTGGGCCTGAGCAAGCAGGAAGCGCGCGAGCGGGCGGTGAAGTATCTGGCAAAAGTCGGGATAGACGAACGTGCGCAGGGGAAATATCCGGTGCATCTTTCCGGCGGTCAGCAACAGCGTGTTTCTATCGCGCGGGCGCTGGCGATGGAACCGGAAGTTTTACTGTTTGATGAACCTACCTCGGCGCTCGATCCTGAACTGGTAGGCGAAGTGTTACGTATTATGCAGCAACTGGCAGAAGAGGGGAAAACCATGGTGGTAGTGACTCACGAAATGGGCTTTGCTCGCCATGTTTCTACTCACGTCATTTTCCTCCATCAGGGGAAAATAGAAGAAGAGGGCGCGCCGGAGCAGTTATTTGGCAACCCGCAAAGCCCTCGTCTGCAACAGTTCCTTAAGGGATCGCTGAAATAATTTCCTCTCCGGTGGCTAACGCTGCCGGAGTATTTTCATGGGGAATTTGCGAGTCAGCTTCCGCTGAAATGTAAAAGTTGCAGTCCGCTAAAAATACTTCTGAATTCGCTGTCCAAAGATAAAAACTGCCTGCTGCATTGGGTGTTAATCGTGGTTATTGTCGCGTCATCTTAAATTTGATGGGTGACGGAACGCCATGACAATATCGACAACTTCCACGCCGCATGATGCGGTATTTAAATCTTTTTTACGCCATCCAGACACCGCGCGGGATTTTATTGATATTCATCTTCCCGCGCCGCTGCGCAAACTGTGTGATTTAACGACGCTTAAACTGGAACCAAACAGTTTTATTGATGACGACCTGCGGCAATATTATTCCGACCTCTTGTGGTCTGTGAAAACGCAGGAGGGAGTGGGTTATATTTATGTAGTGATAGAGCACCAAAGTAAGCCGGAAGAATTAATGGCTTTTCGCATGATGCGTTATTCCATTGCGGCAATGCAAAACCATCTTGATGCGGGCTATAAAGAGCTTCCATTGGTGATCCCGATGCTGTTTTATCATGGTTGCAGAAGTCCTTATCCTTATTCACTCTGCTGGCTTGATGAATTTGCTGAGCCTGCGATTGCCCGTAAAATATATTCATCGGCTTTTCCGTTGGTGGATATTACCGTGGTGCCGGATGACGAGATTATGCAACACCGCAAAATGGCGCTGTTGGAGTTAATTCAGAAACATATTCGTCAGCGCGATCTGTTGGGATTAGTCGACCAAATTGTTTCGCTGCTAGTTACAGGGAACACTAATGACAGACAGCTAAAAGCCCTGTTTAATTATGTATTACAAACGGGAGATGCCCAGCGTTTCCGTGCATTTATTGGTGAGATAGCAGAACGCGCACCACAAGAAAAGGAGAAACTGATGACCATTGCTGACAGATTACGTGAAGAAGGGCGGAATGATGGATTAATTCTGGGCAAACGCGAAGAAGCCCTGCGTATTGCTCAGGAGATGCTGGATAGAGGTTTAGACAGAGAGTTAGTTATGATGGTGACCCGACTATCGCCAGACGATCTTATAGCGCAAAGCCACTAACCCTGTAACACCGGGAGTTAACTGGCGGATGTTTGCAGTAAACCACATCAGCGAACGACATCCGCCAGCGCCTCTTCTAAATCGTACCAACGAAACGCAAAACCCGCTTCTTCCAGCCGTTTAGGCAGCGCGCGTTGTCCACCTAATACCAGTACTGAAGATTCGCCCATTAACAACCGAATGGCGGTTGCGGGGACGCGCAAAATAGCCGGGCGATGCAGCGCATGACCGAGCGCATGGGCAAATTGTTCATTGCGTATCGGGTAGGGCGAAACCATATTAAATGGCCCGCGCAGCTCGTTATCCAGCAGCCAGAGAATGCCGTTGACCATATCATCGATTTGAATCCAGGCAAGATACTGCCGACCGGAACCAATCGGCCCGCCCAGGCCAAGACGAAACGGTGGCAGCATTTTACCGAGAATACCGCCGTCCGGTGCCAGTACCACGCCGGTTCGCAGCAGGCACACTCGCGTTTTGTCACTTTGCGCCCGGCAGGCAATCTCTTCCCAGCGGGCGCAGAGTTTATGAGTAAATTCGTTATGCGGCGGTTCCTCTTCGGTAACCACCACTTCACCTAAGTCGCCATAATAGCCCGTTGCCGAGCCGGAAATGAGTACCGACGGCGGCGTGTCGCTGGCATTAATCAAATCGACCAGTTTTTGCGTGATATTCCAGCGGCTTTGGCAGAGACGCTCTTTTTGCTCGTGAGTCCAGCGTTTATCAGCAATCGGTTCTCCGGCCAGGTTGATTACCGCATCAACGCCGTTGAGGTTGCTTTGATCGGCTAGCCCTTGCCATAGTGTCACCCGAGGGCCGAGAACGGAACTGGCTTTCTGCGGGTTACGCGTCACTACCGTGATTTGATGGCCCAACTCCAGCAAACGCGGAATCAAATGGCGACCAATTAATCCCGTCCCTCCGGTGATCACTATGTTCATGCAGCCTCCCGATATGGCGGTTAACGCTGCCAGCTCAAGGTCATGGATACCGAATCGGCGTAGCGCAGCGCGTGTAGTTTATCGATCTCCACTTCAGCATACGTCACCCAGTGATGTTCACGTGCGATATCGAGCACATCCTGAGTTAATTTTTCCAGCAAAGAGAAACGGTTATTCTCTACATGTTGAATGATGTTTTTGGTGACGGTGCGATAGTTCAGCGCGTCATTAATATCTTCACTGGTACGCGCTTTATCGGCGGGGTAGTGGATCGTCACATTGATAACAATATCCTGACGGTTGTTAATTTCTTCTTCCTTAATTCCGATAAACGTACGTAAACGAAGGTTCTTTATACGAATAATAGCGGCAGGTTGTGCCATTGCAGGTTCTCCGTTGTTTTACTTAGGATGAAATAATACACGAGAACCTGTTTCTGTTAACTATCCGAACGCTCATCACCGAGTTGTGCTTTTAGCAGTGCCTGCCCGGTGGCAGGGCGCGAACGGATCCGCTCATGCCAGTTCTTGACTGCCGGATACATTGCGAGGTCAATTCGCTGGCGAGTCCAGGCATTAACCCACGGCCAGCAGGCAATATCCGCAATGCTGTAGTTCTCGCCTCCCAGCCAGGGCGAGTTTTCCAGCCGCTTGTTCAGTACATGGTAAAGACGCTGAGTTTCAACCTGATAACGTTCAATAGCGTAAGGAATGGTTTGGGGGGCTGCGTGATTAAAATGATGATTTTGCCCAAGCATCGGCCCCAGTCCGCCTACCTGCCAGAATAACCACTGTAATGTGGCGGCGCGCTCACGCGTTTCATGACTCAAAAAGAGTCCTGTTTTCTCAGCCAGATACAACAAAATGGCACCAGACTCAAAGAGGCTTAACGGTTCGCCGCCATCGGCAGGAGAATGATCAACAATTGCCGGAATTTTGTTGTTGGGCGAAATGCGCAAAAATTCCGGACGAAACTGACCGCCTTTCCCCAGGTCTACCTTAATCAAGCGATAATCAAGCTCTGCTTCTTCGAGAAACAGCGTAATTTTGTGACCATTGGGTGTCGGGGCGAAATAGAGATCGATCATTGCAGCTCCGGTTGTTTAATCATCTGAACACCACAAGTATAGAAAGCGCGGCGACTTACGTGAGTATTCGTCACGTGACAGTGACAAAAAGGCTCTATAGTTTGATAGCCAGCCCCCTTTATTGCCGAGGACATAATGAGTAAACCCGCTATCACGCTTTGGTCAGATGCCCACTTTTTCTCCCCTTATGTGTTATCCGCCTGGGTGGCGTTGCAGGAAAAAGGCCTGTCGTTTCATATCAAGACCATCGACCTCGACAGCGGTGAACATTTGCAGCCGACGTGGCAAGGTTACGGTCAGACACGCCGTGTGCCGTTATTACAAATCGATGATTTTGAGTTGAGTGAATCTTCTGCCATTGCGGAGTATCTGGAAGATCGATTTGCGCCACCGACCTGGGAACGTATTTATCCGCTTGATTTAGAAAATCGTGCGCGTGCACGACAGATTCAGGCCTGGCTGCGCAGCGATCTGATGCCCATCCGCGAAGAGCGTCCGACGGATGTTGTCTTTGCGGGGGCGAAAAAAGCGCCACTAACGGCCGAGGGAAAAGCCAGTGCAGAGAAACTGTTCGCGATGGCAGAACATTTGTTAGCACTGGGTCAGCCGAATTTATTTGGTGAATGGTGCATTGCTGATACTGATCTGGCGCTAATGATTAACCGCCTGGTACTACATGGCGATGAGGTGCCAGAACGCCTGGTGGATTATGCGACATTCCAGTGGCAGCGAGCGTCTGTCCAGCGTTTTATTGCACTTTCGGCGAAGCAATCTGGCTGATAGCAACGACAGAATCCAGTATCATAGCTTACGTTTTTTCGACGAGGAGTGAGTGATGAAACTGATGTTTGCATCGGACATTCATGGGTCGTTACCGGCGACGGAACGTGTTCTGGAGTTGTTTGCCCAAAGCGGTGCCCAGTGGCTGGTGATCCTTGGCGACGTGTTGAATCACGGCCCGCGTAATGCTTTACCGGAGGGTTACGCGCCAGCCAAAGTCGCTGAACGGCTTAATGAAGTGGCACATAAGGTTATCGCTGTGCGCGGCAACTGCGACAGCGAAGTGGATCAAATGCTGCTGCATTTCCCGATAACCGCGCCGTGGCAACAGGTATTACTGGAAAAACAACGTCTGTTTTTGACGCATGGTCATCTTTTTGGCCCGGAAAATCTACCTGCTTTAAACCAGAACGATGTGCTGGTGTACGGTCATACCCATCTGCCAGTGGCAGAACAGCGGGGGGAGATTTTCCACTTCAACCCCGGCTCGGTGAGTATTCCGAAAGGCGGTAATCCGGCGAGTTATGGCATGCTGGATAATGACGTACTTAGTGTAATCGCACTCAATGATCAAAGTATCATTGCGCAGGTCGCGATTAATCCGTAATTTACCCACAACTCAAAATGCGCCGTAAGAGCGCCAGAAAAAGAAGGTTTCCTGATAATGGAACAGCGTCGTTTGGCAAGTACTGAATGGGTGGATATTGTCAATGAAGAGAACGAAGTCATTGCACAAGCCAGCCGGGAACAAATGCGGGCACAGTGTCTGCGTCATCGTGCAACTTACATCGTCGTGCATGATGGCATGGGCAAAATTCTGGTCCAGCGTCGTACCGAGACAAAAGACTTTTTACCCGGCATGTTAGATGCGACCGCAGGCGGTGTGGTCCAGGCCGATGAGCAACTGCTGGAATCCGCGCGTCGCGAAGCGGAAGAAGAGTTGGGCATTGCCGGTGTCCCCTTTGCTGAGCACGGGCAGTTCTATTTCGAAGATAAAAATTGCCGTGTCTGGGGCGCATTGTTCAGCTGCGTCTCTCACGGTCCCTTCGCCCTACAGGAAGATGAAGTCAGTGAAGTTTGCTGGCTGACGCCGGAAGAAATCACCGCACGCTGCGATGAGTTCACTCCAGACTCGCTGAAAGCGCTGGCGTTGTGGATGAAGCGTAATGCCAAAAATGAAGCCGTAGAGACTGAAACGGCAGAATGAAAAAAGAGCCGCAATTGCGGCTCTTAACATTTTTAGTGGTAGCCCATCAACTGAGCGCCGATCACCACGACGCTGGACATAATAAACAGCAGTCCAAGCAGTGTCGCGCCCACCTTCAGCCAGTTACGGAAGTCCACCCGGCAAACACCGAGCGTCGCCATTAACGAAGCTGAGGTTGGGTAAATGATGTGGCTGAAGCCATCACCAAACTGGAATGCCAGCACGGTAACCTGACGGTTAACACCGACCAGATCGCCAAGCGGTGCCAGTAACGGCATGGTTAACGCCGCCTGACCAGAACCGGATGTCACAAAGAAATTAAATACCGCCTGGAAGAGCAACATAAACCAGGCCGCGACAGCGTTGTCCAGACCGCTAATGGCATTGGCAATGCTGTTGAGGATGGTATTTAACACGCTGGCATCACCTGCTTCACCATTACCGACCAGCAGCAAAATCCCTTTGGCGAAACCCACCAGCAGGGCAGGGGCGATCATCATTCGCGCCCCTTCGGTAAAGGATGAAGCCATGGTATTAACCGTCATGCCGTTAAGGCGGAAAACAACGCCGATGATGCCAATCACCAGACCCATGGTGAAGAACTGGCTGGCAATTTCTGGAATAAACCAGGCATTAACGATCACGCCCCAAATCACCCAGACCATTACGGCGGTCAGGACAATCAATACCAGCCAGTCACCAAAGGTAAACGGACGTTGTTCAACATCAGCCTGCTTTTCACGAAAGAAGCGGTCGGACTCATGCACGCGTGACAGAAGAGGATTCTTTTTCACTCGTGAGGCGTACACCATGGTAAAGATCAGGCCAATCAGAGTGGCGATAACCCACACCACGATGCGCAACCCGGAGCCAGAAAGCACCGGAACGCCGGCAATCCCCTGAGCAACGACCACACAAAACGGGTTCATCCACGAACTGGCAAAACCGATTTGCGTGGCAATATAGGTCACCAGGACGGTGGTAATACTGTCATAGCCCAGCCGGACCATTAGCGGTGCGATGATAATGGCAAAGGCGACGGCCTCTTCTCCCATACCAAATACCGCGCCGCCAAGTGAAAACAGAATAAACAGCGCAGGAATAAAGAGAATTTCATTCCCGCGGGTATGGCGAATAAGCGCCAGGATACCGTTATCAATGGTTCCTGTACGCATCACAATGCCAAACGCGCCGCCAATCACCAGCATAAACATGATGATGCCAACAGCTGTCCCGTATTTCGATCCTGAGGTTAATCCTTCAAACGGGAAGTTCATCAGGCCCGGGCGTTCATCGCCCGTCGTGAACAGCTGTACGCGGTGATACTCAGGTTCGCCTGCTTCGTTAGTCAGAATGCGAAATGAGTGTGGATCTACGACTTTGCGTGTTTTTGTTTGACCATCAACCTGATACTGCACTTCCTGACTGTCAAACAACCCCACCGGAACTACCCAGGTGGCAAGGCTGGTTAAAATAGCAACAAAAAAGATAATCACCAACGTATCGGGCATTGCCCATCTTCTTGTTGGTTTGGATTCAGTGATTGCGGACATAGCGCAAATATTCCCTTGCACAAAACAAAGTGGTAAGTATGCAAAGTGAAATGGCGCAATTCATTGATGCAGCGCAGTTAAGCAAGATAATCAGAAAGGATTAATGCAGATTAAGAGAATAAAAAACCGGAAATAGTGATTATTTCCGGTTCAGATATCCGCAGCGCAAAGCTGCGGATGATGACGAGATTACTGCTGCTGTGCAGACTGAATCGCAGTCAGCGCGATGGTGTAGACGATATCGTCAACCAGTGCGCCACGGGACAGGTCGTTAACCGGCTTGCGCATACCCTGCAGCATCGGCCCGATGGAGATCAGGTCGGCAGAACGCTGTACCGCTTTGTAGGTGGTGTTACCGGTGTTCAGATCCGGGAAGATGAACACGGTAGCGCGACCTGCAACCGGAGAGTTCGGCGCTTTGGATTTCGCAACGTCAGCCATTACCGCAGCGTCGTACTGCAGCGGACCGTCGATCATCAGGTCAGGACGTTTTTCCTGCGCCAGACGAGTTGCTTCGCGAACTTTTTCTACGTCGCTACCTGCACCAGAAGTACCGGTGGAGTAGGAGAGCATAGCAACGCGCGGTTCGATACCGAAGGCCGCAGCGGAATCAGCGGACTGAATCGCGATTTCTGCCAGCTGTTCAGCGGTCGGATCCGGGTTGATCGCACAGTCACCGTAAACGTAAACCTGTTCCGGCAGCAGCATGAAGAACACGGAAGATACCAGGGAGCTGCCCGGTGCAGTTTTGATCAGCTGCAGCGGCGGACGGATGGTGTTTGCGGTAGTGTGAACAGCACCGGAAACCAGACCATCAACTTCATCCTGTTCCAGCATCAGCGTACCGAGCACCACGTTGTCTTCCAGCTGTTCGCGGGCAACGGTTTCGGTCATGCCTTTGTTCTTACGCAGTTCGACCAGACGACCAACATAGCTTTCGCGAACCACTTCTGGATCAACGATTTCAATCCCTGCACCCAGTTCTACACCCTGAGACGCTGCAACACGGTTGATCTCTGCCGGATTACCCAGCAGTACGCAAGTTGCGATACCACGTTCAGCACAGATAGCGGCTGCTTTAACGGTACGCGGTTCGTCACCTTCCGGCAGTACGATACGTTTGCCCGCTTTGCGCGCAAGTTCAGTCAGCTGATAACGGAACGCAGGCGGAGACAGACGACGGCTGCGCTCAGAAGTGGCAGTCAGAGATTCGATCCAGTCAGCGTTGATGTAGTTAGCAACGTATTCCTGAACTTTCTCGATACGTTCGTGATCGTCAACCGGAACTTCCAGGTTGAAGCTCTGCAGGCTCAGAGAGGTCTGCCAGGTGTTGGTGTTCACCATAAATACCGGCAGGCCGGTAGCGAAAGCACGTTCGCACAGTTTAGAAATGCGCGCGTCCATTTCGTAGCCGCCAGTCAGCAGCAGGGCACCGATTTCTACGCCGTTCATGGCTGCCAGGCAAGCGGCCACCAGCACGTCAGGACGGTCTGCGGAAGTCACCAGCAGAGAACCGGCACGGAAGTGCTCCAGCATGTGCGGAATGCTGCGTGCGCAGAAAGTGACGGATTTAACGCGGCGAGTATTGATGTCGCCTTCGTTGATGATGGTCGCATTCAGGTGGCGAGCCATATCGATCGCACGAGTCGCGATCAGGTCAAAGCTCCACGGCACAGCGCCGAGAACCGGCAGCGGGCTGGATTCTTGCAGCTTCGCCGGATCAACATTGTTTACTTTAGCTTTGGAAGAGTCGTCGAAAATCTCGGACAGATCCGGGCGAGTACGACCCTGTTCATCAACCGGTGCGTTCAGTTTGTTAACGATAACGCCGGTGATGTTGGTGTTTTTGGCACCGCCGAAGCTGT
The DNA here is from genome assembly GCF_046486385.1 of Escherichia sp. WS33. Classification (NCBI taxonomy): domain Bacteria; kingdom Pseudomonadati; phylum Pseudomonadota; class Gammaproteobacteria; order Enterobacterales; family Enterobacteriaceae; genus Escherichia; species Escherichia sp. WS33. The sequence goes on from NZ_JBJQLJ010000009.1 coordinate 97,911, forward strand.
TGCGGGTCAGTTCGATACGCTCTTTCAGCTGTTCCGGGGTGTCAGTGCCCTGAGACATAACGAAGACGATTTCCGCATTCAGCGTTTTAGCGATTTCGTAGTTCAGAGACTGGGCAAACTGGTGCTTACGTGTCGGGACCAGACCTTCAACCAGAACGACTTCAGCGTCTTTGGTGTTAGCGTGGTAGTTTGCGACGATCTCTTCCATCAGCACATCTTTCTGATTGCTGGAAAGCAGACCTTCAACGTAGCTCATTTTCAGCGGTTCAGCGGCCGTCGTGGTGGAAGAGTTCGCACGCACGATAGTCGTAGTCTGATCGGGCGCATCGCCACCGGTACGCGGCTGAGCGATAGGTTTGAAAACGCTCAGACGAACGCCTTTGCGTTCCATTGCACGGATCACGCCAAGGCTGACGCTGGTCAGACCGACGCTGGTTCCGGTAGGGATCAGCATAATAATACGGGACACGGTTTATCCTCTTTCGTTACCGCCGATTTGGCGGGTTACAAAACAGCACCGCCAGCTGAGCTGGCGGTGTGAAATCAGGCAGTCAGGCGGCTCGCGTCTTGCGCGATAACCAGTTCTTCGTTGGTTGGGATAACCACCGCAGGACGGGTACCTTCTTTGTTGATGAAACCAGATTTGCCGAAACGTGCAGCCAGGTTGCGTTCATGATCAACTTCAAAGCCCAGCACGCCCAGTTTGCCCAGAGACAGTTCACGAACCATCGCGGCATTTTCACCGATACCACCAGTGAATACAACAGCGTCCAGACGACCATCCATCAGCGCAGTGTAGGCACCGATGTATTTCGCCAGGCGGTGGCAGTAAACGTCCATTGCGCGCTTCGCGTCTTCTTTCGTCGCGTAGTTGTCTTCAACATAGCGGCAGTCGCTGGTCACTTCGGTCAGACCCAGCAGGCCAGACTCTTTGGTCAGCAGTTTGTTGATTGCGTCAACGCTCATGCCCAGGGTGTCGTGCAGGTGGAAGATGATCGCCGGATCGATATCACCAGAACGGGTACCCATGACCAGACCTTCCAGCGGGGTCAGGCCCATAGAGGTGTCAACGCATTTACCGTTGCGGATAGCAGAAACGGAACCACCGTTGCCCAGGTGGCAGGTGATGATGTTCAGTTCTTCTACCGGTTTGTTCAGCATTTTTGCCGCTTCCTGGGTTACATAGAAGTGGCTGGTGCCGTGCGCGCCGTAACGACGGATGCCGTGCTCTTTGTACAGGTTGTAAGGCAGGGCGTAGAGGTAAGACTCTTCCGGCATAGTCTGGTGGAACGCGGTGTCAAATACAGCAACGTTTTTGTCTTTCAGCTGTGGGAAAGATTTCAGAGCTTCTTCGATACCGATCAGGTGAGCCGGGTTGTGCAGCGGTGCAAAAGAAGCTGCATCTTTGATACCCTGAATAACAGACTCATCGATCACTACGGAGCTGGTATACTTTTCGCCGCCGTGTACGATACGGTGACCGATAGCAGTCAGCTGCGCAGACAGTTCTGGTTTTTGTGCCAGAATAGTATTAACGATAAAGTTGAGCGCTTCGCTGTGAGCGGCGCCTGCACCTAAAGCCGCTTCCTGTTTATTGCCGTCCATTTTCCATTTGATACGTGCTTCGGGCAGGTGGAAACATTCGGCTAAACCAGAAAGGTACTCTTCACCATTTACTGCATCGATGATGGCAAATTTCAGTGAAGAACTACCGCAGTTCAGAACCAGTACTAACTTACTCGACATGGAAGTACCTATAATTGATACGTGGCTAAAAAAACGTCAGGGAGCCATAGAGCGTAGCGCATGATGACACCGACATTTATGATTAACATCATGCACTGCAAATTTTTTTTGCATGATGGAAGAAATATCTTGAGTCTATGCCATTTTGCGTAATTTTCAGCCAATGGCATAATGTATATGAATTTGACGACTCAATGAATATGTACTACTTAGGCCTTCAGGCTGCTAAAGGATACCTGATAGTGGGTATGGAAGACAAAATGTTTTGAACGTTGTCCCGCTGAGTTGTGAATTTGCACAAATTTTTGAATCTTTATATGTGAAGTTGAGGTGAAGCATGTCAACGCCGGATAATCGTTCTGTTAATTTTTTTAGCTTGTTTCGCCGGGGACAGCATTACTCAAAGACGTGGCCGCTGGAAAAACGCCTTGCCCCGGTCTTTGTCGAAAATCGCGTTATCAAGATGACGCGTTATGCGATCCGTTTTATGCCGCCGATCGCCGTATTTACTCTCTGCTGGCAGATTGCCCTGGGCGGTCAGCTTGGGCCGGCAGTTGCCACTGCGCTGTTCGCCTTAAGTTTACCCATGCAGGGATTATGGTGGCTGGGCAAGCGTTCTGTAACGCCATTACCCCCTGCTATCCTCAACTGGTTTTATGAAGTTCGCGGTAAATTGCAGGAGTCTGGACAGGTGTTGGCACCCGTTGAAGGCAAGCCTGATTACCAGGCATTAGCTGACACGCTTAAGCGCGCCTTCAAACAACTGGATAAAACTTTCCTTGATGATTTGTAATTGACCCCTGATTACGCATATAAAAGAAGGCATACTCAGCCTTCTTTTTTTTCACCGTAGTAGAGTGATACAGGAGTCAACAATGGAAATGACCAACGCGCAACGTCTTATTTTGTCTAATCAGTACAAGATGATGACTATGCTCGATCCGGCAAATGCTGAACGTTACCGTCGCCTGCAAACAATTATTGAGCGTGGTTACGGATTACAGATGCGTGAATTGGATCGCGAGTTTGGCGAGCTGAAAGAAGAAACCTGCCGCACTATCATCGACATTATGGAGATGTATCATGCGTTGCATGTTTCCTGGTCTAATTTGCAGGACCAGCAATCCATCGATGAACGTCGTGTCACCTTCCTCGGCTTTGACGCCGCCACTGAAGCACGTTACCTCGGTTATGTCCGCTTTATGGTTAATGTGGAAGGGCGCTATACCCATTTTGACGCCGGAACTCACGGTTTTAACGCCCAGACGCCAATGTGGGAAAAATATCAGCGCATGCTTAATGTGTGGCATGCCTGCCCGCGTCAGTACCATTTGAGCGCCAACGAAATTAATCAAATTATCAACGCCTGAGGAGGCCCGCGTGCGGTGCAAAGGTTTTCTGTTTGATCTTGATGGAACGCTGGTGGATTCCCTGCCTGCGGTAGAACGGGCGTGGAGCAACTGGGCCAGACGTCATGGGTTAGCGCCGGAAGAGGTGCTGGCTTTCATTCACGGTAAACAGGCGATCACCTCTTTGCGCCATTTTATGGCGGGCAAATCCGAGGCTGATATTGCCGCCGAATTTACGCGTCTGGAGTACATCGAGGCCACGGAAACCGAAGGTATTACCGCGCTTCCGGGGGCAATCGCCTTACTCAATCATTTGAATAAAGCAGGTATTCCGTGGGCCATTGTGACTTCTGGCTCCATGCCGGTAGCGCGAGCGCGCCATAAAATAGCTGGGCTTCCCGCACCAGAGGTGTTTGTAACCGCTGAGCGAGTGAAGCGCGGAAAACCAGAACCTGATGCGTATCTGTTAGGCGCGCAGCTGCTGGGGCTTGCGCCGCAGGAGTGTGTGGTGGTGGAAGATGCTCCCGCTGGCGTGCTTTCTGGCCTGGCGGCGGGTTGCCATGTCATTGCGGTTAACGCTCCGGCAGATACCCCGCGCCTGAATGAGGTCGATTTGGTCCTCCACAGTCTGGAGCAAATTACTGTGACCAAACAGCCAAATGGCGATGTTATTATTCAGTGAAACACCTGATCATGATTTAGCCCCGTCTCGTCGGGGCTTTTTTATGGCAGAATCAAGACATCTCCCTCAATTAACAAGGATAAGTTGTGAACGGTGAATTGATTTGGGTTCTTTCATTACTGGCCGTTGCCATTGTCTTGTTTGCGACGGGCAGAGTGCGTATGGATGCGGTCGCTTTGTTTGTTATTGTCGCGTTTGCATTAAGCGGAACGCTGACAGTCCCCGAAGTATTTTCCGGCTTTTCTGATCCTAACGTTGTCCTGATTGCCGCCTTGTTTATTATTGGCGATGGTTTGGTCCGTACCGGTGTTGCCACCGTAATGGGAACATGGCTGGTCAAAGTTGCGGGCAACAGTGAAATCAAAATGTTGGTTTTGTTGATGCTGACCGTCGCGGGGCTTGGCGCGTTTATGAGTTCAACCGGCGTTGTCGCTATCTTTATTCCCGTGGTGTTAAGCGTTGCCATGCGTATGCAAACTTCGCCGTCACGTCTGATGATGCCGTTGAGTTTTGCCGGGCTGATAAGCGGCATGATGACGCTGGTGGCGACGCCGCCGAACCTGGTAGTCAACAGTGAATTGCTGCGTGAAGGCTATCACGGCTTCAGTTTCTTTAGCGTAACACCTATTGGCCTGGTCGTGCTGGTGCTGGGTATTTTGTATATGTTAGTGATGCGTTTCATGCTGAAAGGGGATACCCAGACCCCGCAGCGCGAAGGCTGGACGCGTCGAACCTTTCGCGATCTTATCCGTGAATATCGACTGACCGGGCGTGCGCGACGTCTGGCTATTCGCCCCGGATCGCCAATGATTGGTCAACGGCTGGATGATCTCAAATTACGTGAGCGTTATGGCGCTAACGTCATCGGTGTTGAACGCTGGCGGCGTTTTCGTCGCGTTATCGTGAACGTTAATGGGGTTTCTGAATTTCGCGCGCGTGACGTTTTGCTTATTGATATGTCTGCGGCTGATGTCGATCTCCGGCAATTTTGTAGTGAGCAATTGCTGGAGCCGATGGTACTGCGCGGCGAGTATTTTTCTGACCAGGCCCTTGATGTGGGCATGGCAGAGATTTCATTAATTCCTGAGTCAGAACTGATTGGTAAATCGGTGCGCGAAATTGGTTTTCGTACCCGCTACGGACTGAATGTGGTGGGGCTAAAGCGCAATGGCGTGGCGCTGGAAGGTTCGCTGGCGGATGAGCCTCTGCTGCTGGGCGATATCATCCTGGTTGTGGGTAACTGGAAACTGATCGGTATGCTGGCCAAACAGGGCCGCGACTTCGTAGCGCTGAACTTACCGGAAGAGGTGAGTGAAGCATCGCCCGCGCACAGCCAGGCACCCCATGCCATTTTCTGTCTGGTGCTAATGGTGGCGTTAATGCTGACAGATGAAATTCCTAATCCTGTTGCCGCTATCATCGCCTGCCTGCTGATGGGGAAATTCCGCTGTATAGATGCTGAAAGCGCCTATAAATCCATTCACTGGCCGAGCATTATTTTGATCGTTGGGATGATGCCGTTTGCTGTGGCATTACAGAAAACGGGAGGTGTCGCGCTGGCGGTGAAAGGGCTGATGGACATTGGCGGTGGTTACGGGCCACATATGATGCTGGGTTGTTTGTTTGTCTTGTCGGCGGTTATTGGGCTATTTATCTCTAATACCGCGACGGCGGTGTTGATGGCTCCGATTGCGCTGGCTGCTGCCAAAACGATGGGGGTGTCGCCTTATCCATTCGCGATGGTCGTGGCGATGGCAGCATCCGCCGCCTTTATGACACCGGTTTCTTCACCTGTTAACACACTGGTTTTAGGTCCGGGAAATTACAGCTTCAGTGACTTTGTGAAGTTGGGGGTACCGTTCACCATTATTGTGATGGCGGTTTGTGTGGTGATGATCCCGATGCTGTTTCCGTTTTGACAAGAGCCTGATGTCGCATCCGGCGCTTATTGCCTGATGCGACGCAGACTCCGGCTGCTTACAGCGGTGAATCCTGGCTAATCTCATCGAGCGAAAGATGGAAGCTGGGAACAAATACTTCCATGAAGTAGTCCATCTCCTGGCTGCGACGCGATTCAAGCGTCGCTTCCAGTCGCGTTTTTGCCAGCAAGAATTCATTATTTCCGGCCGCGAGTTCTTCCAGACATTTCAGATATGCACACAGTGCATCTGCCTGTTTCACCAGCGATTTTTCTTCATCGCTATATGCATGCTCGTCAATTAACGGCGCAAAGATATCCCGCAGCTCTTCCGGAACCATATCGACCAGTTTTTGCTGAGCGATTTTTTCAATAGCCTTGTACTCCTGAGCGATTTGCGAATTGAAGTATTTCACCGGAGTAGGGAGATCGCCGGTGAGCACTTCTGAGGCATCGTGGTACATCGCCAGTAAAGCGATACGTTCGGCGTTGACATTACCGCCAAATTTTCGATTTTTGATAGCTGCCAGCGCATGGGCGACCATCGCTACCTGCAAACTGTGTTCGGACACATTTTCCGTCAGCACGTTGCGCATTAGCGGCCAGCGGTTAATGAGTTTCAGGCGGGAGAGATGGGCAAAAAAATGGCTCTGTTTCATAGTGACCTTACGTATGATGACATCATCAGGTCATTGTGGCGGGATAACGCTGCCGGATGCAATCTCCGGCAGTGAAATTAAGATTACAGCTGATGATAACCAGAAAGGAAACGCGCGAACTTGCTCAAAGACAGCTCGATATCATCGACACGCGGTAGCGTGACAATGCGGAAGTGATCCGGCCACGGCCAGTTGAATGCCGTCCCTTGCACCAACAGAACTTTTTCCTGCAACAGGAAATCCAGCACCATTTTCTGATCGTCGTGAATGTTAAAGCGTTTGGCGTCGATTTTCGGGAACATATACAGCGCACCACGAGGTTTCACGCAGGAAACGCCCGGAATATCGTTGATCAGTTCCCACGCGCGGTTACGCTGCTCATAAAGACGACCGCCAGGGGTAATAAATTCACTGATGCTCTGATAACCACCCAGCGCGGTCTGAATGGCGTGTTGCGCAGGAACGTTAGCACACAGGCGCATTGAAGCCAGCATTTCCAGACCTTCGATGTAGCCTTTGGCGTGTTTTTTCGGCCCGTTCAACACCATCCACCCCTGACGGAAGCCTGCAACGCGGTACGTTTTCGACAGTCCGTTAAAGGTAATGGTCAGCAGGTCAGGTGCCAGCGGCGCAATTGAGTGATGCTCAGCGTCGTCGTAAAGAATTTTGTCATAAATTTCATCGGCGAAGATAATGAGATTATGCTGACGTGCAATCTCCACAATCTCCATTAAAAGCTCTTTGGAATATACCGCGCCGGTTGGGTTATTTGGGTTGATAATAACGATCCCACGCGTACGAGGCGTAATTTTAGCGCGAATATCATCGAGGTCCGGGAACCAGTCAGAGGATTCATCGCAAAGATAATGCACCGCTTTACCGCTGGAAAGCGAAACCGCCGCGGTCCATAGTGGGTAATCTGGTGCAGGAACCAACATTTCGTCCCCGCTGTTCAGCAATGCCTGCATTGCCTGAACGATAAGCTCCGATACACCATTGCCGATGTAAATATCTTCCACGGTAACATCACGCATGCCACGAGCCTGGTAGTGCTGCATGATGGCTTTACGCGCGGAGTAAAGACCTTTGGAATCGCAATACCCTTGAGCGGTAGGCAGGTTGCGTATCACGTCAACGAGGATTTCATCTGGCGCGTCAAAACCGAACGGGGCTGGGTTGCCGATGTTCAGTTTCAGTACCTTGTTACCTTCTTCTTCCAGGCGTTTTGCTTCTTTCAGCACCGGACCACGGATGTCATAACAGACATTCTCTAATTTGCTGGATTTTTCAATGGGGGACATGAATCTTGACCTTTTTTGCTGTTATCGCCACTCCCTGCCGTGGAAGTCAGCTTAGAACAATGTACTCCCCCAGGACGGTGTTTTGAAGGTCTGCAGAATAAGATTTTGCCAGAGGGGAAGGCTCGATTGTGCTGTTAATAACTTAATAATGACAAAATAATGAGGTGTATATGCTTTACATGCAATGTTATATAGTGAATTGTTCTGATTCTTAATTGTAAGTATGGTTTTTTTATCTGTAAGATAATTGTGTGAAAATGCCTCATTTAAGAATTCACTAATGAAACGCGATGATGATATTTCCGCATTACGGAGAGTTTAACAGCGTGATGATTTCCGAGGTGTCGTAATGGGGGCAAGGTGTGAAACTATTGTTAAGCGGAATTAATGAATGAGGATGATGCTAATTAATTATTATTTAATATTCAAAAAGGTTTTGATGTGCTTATTAATAATAGAAGATTACTTTGCCTAACATAACATAACTTTGCATCAGATAATTCGCAATGACCCTTATAAATAAAAGGTTTTTGGGGTAAAATGCTCGCATAAATGACGGATCCCTGCTCTTGATGCCGCCTCACCATTGCTGTTTGTACGTGTTCGCGTATGACCAGCGATGCTGCACGAGAGTGGAACAAGGACTCACATTTACATTTATACAAACACGCGCATGTCATAAATAGAAAAGAGTGAGTAACTTAATAGATATGCGATCCCTGAAGATATATTCTGTGATCTACTTCAGGCATTATAACGGAACAATGTGAGTCGCTTTTTTAGTGCAACTCATATGCATTTTTACTTTCGTCCGGGTTCCGGATGAAACTGCCAGGGAGGCACATTACAAATGGAATTGCTTGTTTGTGTGTGCACAGCATTAACCAGCTCAGTATGAGCCGCCAGTAAGTGATAATATATGATAAGTGCAAATCGTCCGATAATTAACCTCGACCTCGATCTGCTGAGAACATTTGTTGCTGTTGCCGATCTGAACACTTTTGCTGCCGCAGCTGCCGCTGTGTGTCGTACTCAGTCCGCCGTAAGTCAGCAAATGCAGCGTCTGGAACAACTCGTTGGGAAAGAACTGTTCGCTCGTCACGGTCGCAACAAACTGTTAACTGAACATGGCATTCAACTTCTTGGTTACGCCAGGAAAATCCTGCGTTTTAATGATGAGGCCTGCTCATCATTAATGTTCAGTAATCTTCAGGGCGTGTTAACTATCGGTGCTTCAGATGAATCTGCCGATACGATCTTACCTTTCCTGTTAAATCGCGTGAGTTCGGTTTATCCGAAATTAGCGCTGGATGTCCGCGTTAAACGTAATGCCTATATGGCAGAAATGCTGGAATCCCAGGAAGTGGATTTGATGGTAACCACCCATCGTCCTTCAGCGTTTAAGGCATTGAACCTGCGTACCTCGCCAACACACTGGTACTGCGCAGCGGAATACGTATTGCAAAAAGGCGAGCCGATCCCTCTTGTATTGCTGGATGATCCAAGTCCGTTTCGCGATATGGTGCTGGCGACGCTTAATAAAGCAGATATTCCATGGCGACTGGCTTATGTCGCCTCGACGCTTCCGGCCGTTCGTGCGGCAGTGAAAGCCGGTCTTGGCGTGACGGCAAGGCCGGTTGAGATGATGAGCCCGGACCTGCGTGTGCTGAGTGGAGTAGATGGCTTACCGCCGCTACCTGATACCGAATATTTGCTGTGCTATGACCCGTCCAGTAATAATGAGCTGGCCCAGGTGATCTATCAGGCGATGGAGAGCTACCATAATCCGTGGCAATACAGCCCAATGTCTGCTCCGGAAGGGGATGATTCATTGTTGATTGAAAGGGATATCGAGTAATCGACGGACGATAGATAATTCCTGAGACAATAGTGTAAAAAACGAGCCGCTGGGGGTGTTTTAAACCCCAGCGGCTTTTTTTTAGTAAAAATCCTTCCTCGCATAGTGCAGAACGTACAAAACTGTTCATTTTTCAATCACCAGAGATTCACGTCCCGAACGCACAAATAATCGCCTGAAAAAAATCACCTGCTACAATGATGTTAAAAAATACGTAAATTTGTTGCTGCGTTTTTGTTATGGAATGACAAAAGCGTGTCACAGATCAAGAAAATACTCTCTTTTGGGGGGAGGAATCGACACAAATTCCTGTCAAAATAGACCCGTATTTTTTCCATTGCTTCACAACGGACACGATTCAACAACATCTAATTATCCTGGAGTCGTCAAGGATCTGGGGTGAAAGGGCATTAAATGCTAATGGTGTTGATATTATGTAAACTAATGTGAAGAAACTTTTGTTAAAGTTGACAAAAGGTTATAGAAAGGAGTAAAAGACCACATCAATTAGCTGTATAAAAGAATTTCTACAGTGATTGTAAGGTTTTTTTTATTCCTCCCCATGAATCGATGTGGCGTCCATCTGCCGTGAAGAGCAGTGAATCTGGCGCTACTTTTGATGAGTAAGCAATGAGTATGTCAACATCCACTGAAGTCATCGCTCATCACTGGGCATTCGCTATCTTTCTTATCGTTGCCATTGGCCTGTGTTGCCTGATGCTGGTAGGCGGTTGGTTTTTAGGCGGTCGCGCACGCGCGAGGTCGAAAAACGTGCCGTTTGAATCCGGTATCGACTCGGTCGGCTCCGCCCGCTTACGCCTGTCCGCCAAGTTTTATCTGGTGGCCATGTTCTTCGTTATCTTCGACGTTGAAGCGCTGTATCTGTTCGCATGGTCAACCTCTATCCGCGAAAGCGGCTGGGTAGGCTTTGTGGAAGCTGCAATTTTTATTTTTGTGTTACTGGCAGGTCTGGTTTATCTGGTGCGTATTGGCGCGCTGGACTGGACGCCCGCGCGTTCACGCCGCGAGCGTATGAACCCGGAAACGAACAGTATCGCTAATCGTCAACGCTAACCGCGAGGCATTAAGATGGATTATACGCTCACCCGCATAGATCCCAACGGTGAGAACGACCGTTACCCCCTGCAAAAGCAGGAGATCGTAACCGACCCTCTGGAGCAAGAAGTTAACAAAAACGTGTTTATGGGCAAGCTCAATGACATGGTTAACTGGGGTCGTAAAAACTCAATTTGGCCGTATAACTTCGGTCTTTCCTGCTGTTACGTTGAGATGGTGACTTCGTTTACCGCGGTGCATGACGTGGCGCGTTTTGGCGCAGAAGTATTGCGTGCTTCGCCGCGTCAGGCTGACCTGATGGTGGTTGCAGGAACCTGCTTTACCAAAATGGCACCGGTTATTCAGCGTCTGTATGACCAGATGCTGGAACCAAAATGGGTTATCTCAATGGGTGCCTGTGCCAACTCCGGCGGTATGTACGATATTTATTCCGTTGTGCAGGGCGTCGATAAATTCATCCCGGTTGATGTGTATATCCCGGGCTGCCCGCCGCGTCCTGAAGCGTACATGCAGGCACTGATGCTGTTGCAGGAATCTATCGGCAAAGAACGTCGTCCGCTCTCCTGGGTGGTTGGCGATCAGGGCGTTTATCGCGCCAATATGCAATCAGAGCGCGAACGCAAGCGCGGTGAACGCATTGCCGTAACCAACCTGCGTACACCTGACGAGATTTAATTTGCGCCTGTCGGCAAAGGGATTTTTCTTCGCTTATTCCTAAATCTATTTCGCGAAGCTTACTGCGCCGACAGTCACCACGGACCATTTGCAATGGTGAACAATATGACCGACTTAACCGCGCAAGAACCCGCCTGGCAGACCCGCGATCATCTTGATGATCCGGTGATTGGCGAACTGCGCAACCGTTTTGGGCCGGATGCCTTTACTGTTCAGGCGACTCGCACCGGGGTTCCCGTTGTGTGGATCAAGCGTGAACAATTACTGGAAGTTGGCGATTTCTTAAAGAAACTGCCGAAACCTTACGTCATGCTGTTTGACTTACACGGCATGGACGAACGTCTGCGCACACACCGCGAAGGGTTACCTGCCGCGGATTTTTCCGTTTTCTACCATCTGATTTCTATCGATCGTAACCGCGACATCATGCTGAAGGTGGCGCTGGCAGAAAACGACCTGCACGTACCGACCTTCACCAAACTGTTCCCGAACGCTAACTGGTATGAGCGTGAAACCTGGGATCTGTTTGGCATTACTTTCGACGGTCACCCGAACCTGCGCCGCATCATGATGCCGCAAACCTGGAAAGGTCACCCGCTGCGTAAAGATTACCCGGCGCGCGCTACCGAATTCTCGCCGTTTGAGCTGACCAAAGCCAAACAGGATCTGGAGATGGAAGCCCTGACCTTCAAACCGGAAGAGTGGGGGATGAAGCGCGGCACCGAAAACGAGGACTTCATGTTCCTCAACCTCGGTCCGAACCACCCGTCGGCGCACGGGGCTTTCCGTATCGTTTTACAACTCGACGGCGAAGAGATTGTCGACTGCGTACCAGACATCGGCTACCACCACCGTGGTGCGGAGAAAATGGGCGAGCGCCAGTCCTGGCACAGCTACATTCCGTATACCGACCGTATTGAATACCTCGGCGGCTGCGTTAACGAAATGCCTTACGTGCTGGCGGTAGAGAAACTGGCCGGGATCACCGTGCCGGATCGCGTTAACGTCATTCGCGTTATGCTCTCCGAACTGTTCCGTATCAACAGCCACCTGCTGTACATCTCGACCTTTATTCAGGACGTCGGCGCAATGACGCCCGTGTTCTTCGCCTTTACCGATCGTCAGAAAATTTACGATCTGGTGGAAGCGATCACGGGTTTCCGTATGCACCCGGCGTGGTTCCGTATTGGCGGCGTAGCGCACGACCTGCCGCGCGGCTGGGATCGCCTGCTGCGTGAGTTCCTCGACTGGATGCCGAAACGTCTGGCGTCTTACGAGAAAGCGGCGCTGCAAAATACCATTCTGAAAGGTCGTTCCCAGGGCGTTGCCGCCTATGGCGCGAAAGAGGCGCTGGAGTGGGGCACCACTGGCGCGGGCCTGCGTGCTACCGGGATCGACTTCGACGTGCGTAAGGCGCGTCCTTATTCTGGCTATGAAAACTTCGACTTTGAAATCCCGGTTGGTGGTGGTGTTTCTGACTGCTACACCCGCGTAATGCTGAAAGTGGAAGAGCTGCGCCAGAGTCTGCGCATTCTTGAGCAGTGCCTCAACAACATGCCGGAAGGCCCGTTCAAAGCGGATCACCCGCTGACCACGCCGCCGCCGAAAGAGCGCACGCTGCAACATATCGAAACCCTGATCACCCACTTCCTGCAAGTGTCGTGGGGGCCGGTGATGCCTGCCAATGAATCTTTCCAGATGATTGAGGCGACCAAGGGGATCAACAGTTACTACCTGACCAGCGACGGTAGCACCATGAGTTATCGCACTCGTATCCGCACGCCGAGTTATGCGCATTTGCAGCAAATTCCGGCGGCGATCCGCGGCAGCCTGGTGTCTGACCTGATTGTTTATCTGGGCAGTATCGATTTTGTTATGTCAGATGTGGACCGCTAATTATGCACGAGAATCAACAACCACAAACCGAGGCTTTTGAGCTGAGTGCGGCAGAGCGTGAAGCGATTGAGCACGAGATGCACCACTACGAAGACCCGCGTGCGGCGTCCATTGAAGCGCTGAAAATCGTTCAGAAGCAGCGTGGCTGGGTGCCGGATGGTGCGATCCACGCGATCGCCGATGTGCTGGGTATTCCGGCAAGCGACGTCGAAGGTGTGGCAACGTTCTACAGCCAGATCTTCCGCCAGCCGGTTGGCCGCCATGTGATCCGTTATTGCGACAGCGTGGTCTGTCATATCAACGGTTACCAGGGTATTCAGGCGGCGCTCGAGAAAAAGCTAAACATCAAACCAGGGCAAACGACATTTGACGGTCGCTTTACGCTGCTGCCAACTTGCTGCCTGGGGAACTGTGATAAAGGGCCAAACATGATGATCGATGAGGATACTCACGCGCATCTGACCCCGGAAGCGATCCCTGAACTGCTGGAGCGGTATAAATGAAAAACATTATCCGTACTCCCGAAACGCATCCGCTGACCTGGCGTCTGCGCGATGACAAACAGCCAGTGTGGCTGGACGAATATCGCAGCAAAAACGGTTACGAAGGCGCGCGTAAGGCGCTGACCGGGCTGTCTCCGGACGAAATCGTTAATCAGGTAAAAGACGCTGGTCTGAAAGGGCGCGGTGGCGCGGGCTTTTCTACCGGCCTGAAATGGAGCCTGATGCCGAAAGACGAATCCATGAACATCCGTTACCTGCTGTGTAACGCCGATGAAATGGAGCCAGGCACCTATAAAGACCGCCTGCTGATGGAGCAACTGCCGCACCTGCTGGTGGAAGGTATGCTCATCTCCGCGTTTGCGCTGAAAGCTTACCGTGGCTACATCTTCCTGCGTGGCGAATATATCGAAGCGGCAGTAAATCTGCGCCGCGCCATTGCCGAAGCCACTGAAGCGGGCTTGCTTGGCAAAAACATTATGGGAACAGGTTTCGACTTCGAACTGTTCGTCCATACCGGGGCAGGGCGCTACATCTGCGGGGAAGAAACAGCGTTAATCAACTCCCTGGAAGGGCGTCGTGCTAACCCACGCTCGAAACCCCCCTTCCCGGCAACCTCCGGCGTATGGGGCAAACCGACCTGTGTCAACAACGTCGAAACCCTGTGTAACGTTCCGGCGATCCTCGCTAACGGCGTGGAGTGGTATCAGAACATCTCGAAAAGTAAAGATGCTGGCACCAAGCTGATGGGCTTCTCCGGTCGGGTGAAAAATCCGGGACTGTGGGAACTGCCGTTCGGCACCACCGCACGCGAGATCCTCGAAGATTACGCCGGTGGTATGCGTGATGGTCTGAAATTTAAAGCCTGGCAGCCAGGCGGCGCGGGGACTGACTTCCTGACCGAAGCGCACCTTGATCTGCCGATGGAATTCGAAAGTATCGGTAAAGCGGGAAGCCGTCTGGGTACGGCGCTGGCGATGGCGGTTGACCATGAGATCAACATGGTGTCGCTGGTGCGTAACCTGGAAGAGTTTTTCGCCCGTGAATCCTGCGGCTGGTGTACGCCGTGCCGCGACGGTCTGCCGTGGAGCGTGAAAATTCTGCGTGCGCTGGAGCGTGGTGAAGGTCAGCCGGGCGATATCGAAACACTTGAGCAACTGTGTCGATTCTTAGGCCCGGGTAAAACTTTCTGTGCCCACGCACCTGGTGCAGTGGAGCCGTTACAGAGCGCCATCAAATATTTCCGCGAAGAATTTGAGGCGGGAATCAAACAGCCGTTCAGCAATACCCATTTGATTAATGGGATTCAGCCGAACCTGCTGAAAGAGCGCTGGTAACCGAATTTCGATTAACGCTCGGTCCCTGACCGAGAAAACTGGAAGCATGCTAATGGCTACAATTCATGTAGACGGCAAAGAATACGAGGTCAACGGAGCGGACAACCTGCTGGAAGCTTGTCTGTCTCTGGGCCTTGATATTCCTTACTTTTGCTGGCATCCGGCGCTGGGAAGCGTCGGTGCTTGCCGCCAGTGTGCGGTGAAGCAATACCAAAACGCGGAAGACACGCGTGGTCGCCTGGTGATGTCCTGTATGACACCGGCTTCCGATGGCACCTTTATTTCCATTGACGACGAAGAAGCGAAACAGTTCCGTGAAAGTGTGGTCGAGTGGTTAATGACCAACCACCCGCACGACTGTCCGGTATGTGAAGAAGGCGGTAACTGCCATCTTCAGGATATGACCGTGATGACCGGACACAGCTTCCGTCGCTACCGTTTCACCAAACGTACCCACCGTAATCAGGATTTGGGGCCATTCATCTCTCACGAAATGAACCGCTGCATCGCCTGCTACCGCTGTGTGCGTTACTACAAAGATTACGCTGACGGTACAGATCTGGGCGTTTACGGTGCGCACGACAACGTCTACTTCGGTCGCCCGGAAGACGGCACGCTGGAAAGCGAATTTTCCGGTAACCTGGTCGAAATTTGCCCGACCGGCGTATTTACCGACAAAACGCACTCCGAGCGTTACAACCGTAAATGGGATATGCAGTTTGCGCCGAGCATCTGCCAGCAATGTTCCATCGGCTGTAACATCAGCCCCGGTGAACGTTACGGCGAACTGCGTCGTATCGAAAACCGTTACAACGGTACGGTAAACCACTACTTCCTCTGCGACCGTGGTCGTTTCGGTTACGGTTACGTCAACCTGAGGGATCGTCCGCGTCAGCCAGTACAGCGTCGTGGCGATGATTTCATTACCCTCAACGCCGAACAGGCAATGCAGGGCGCGGCAGATATTCTGCGTCAGTCGAAGAAAGTGATCGGTATTGGTTCTCCGCGTGCCAGCGTGGAAAGCAACTTTGCGCTGCGTGAACTGGTGGGCGAAGAAAACTTCTACACCGGTATCGCTCACGGTGAGCAGGAACGTCTGCAACTGGCGCTGAAAGTGCTGCGTGAAGGCGGCATTTATACTCCGGCTCTGCGCGAAATCGAATCTTACGATGCGGTACTGGTGCTGGGCGAAGACGTTACCCAGACCGGCGCGCGCGTCGCGCTGGCAGTGCGTCAGGCTGTGAAAGGTAAAGCGCGCGAAATGGCGGCAGCACAGAAAGTGGCTGACTGGCAGATTGCGGCAATCCTCAACATCGGTCAACGTGCGAAGCATCCGCTGTTTGTTACCAACGTTGATGACACCCGTCTGGATGATATCGCGGCGTGGACTTACCGCGCACCGGTTGAAGATCAGGCGCGTTTAGGTTTTGCCATCGCCCATGCGCTGGATAACTCTGCGCCAGCGGTTGACGGTATCGAACCTGAGCTGCAAAGCAAAATCGACGTCATCGTGCAGGCACTGGCAGGTGCGAAGAAACCGTTGATTATCTCCGGGACGAACGCCGGTAGCATAGAGGTGATTCAGGCTGCGGCTAACGTCGCGAAAGCCCTGAAAGGTCGCGGCGCTGACGTTGGTATCACCATGATTGCCCGTTCCGTCAACAGCATGGGGCTGGGCATTATGGGTGGCGGTTCGCTTGAAGAAGCGTTGACCGAACTGGAAACCGGACGCGCCGACGCGGTGGTGGTGCTGGAAAACGATCTGCATCGTCACGCTTCCGCTACCCGCGTGAATGCTGCGCTGGCTAAAGCGCCGCTGGTGATGGTGGTTGATCATCAACGCACAGCGATTATGGAAAACGCCCATCTGGTACTTTCTGCTGCCAGCTTTGCTGAAAGCGACGGTACGGTGATCAACAACGAAGGCCGCGCCCAACGTTTCTTCCAGGTTTACGATCCTGCTTATTACGACAGCAAAACTGTCATGCTGGAAAGCTGGCGCTGGTTACACTCGCTGCACAGCACCCTGCTGAGCCGTGAAGTGGACTGGACGCAGCTCGACCATGTGATTGACGCTGTTGTGGCGAAAATCCCGGAACTGGCAGGTATCAAAGATGCTGCGCCGGATGCGACATTCCGTATTCGTGGGCAGAAACTGGCCCGTGAACCGCACCGTTACAGCGGTCGTACCGCCATGCGCGCCAATATCAGCGTTCATGAGCCGCGTCAGCCGCAGGATATTGACACCATGTTCACCTTCTCGATGGAAGGTAACAACCAGCCGACTGCGCACCGTTCGCAAGTGCCGTTTGCCTGGGCGCCGGGCTGGAACTCCCCGCAGGCGTGGAACAAATTCCAGGACGAAGTGGGCGGCAAACTGCGCTTTGGCGATCCGGGCGTGCGTCTGTTTGAAACCAGCGAAAATGGTCTGGATTACTTCACCAGCGTACCGGCACGCTTCCAGCCGCAGGACGGGAAATGGCGTATCGCGCCGTATTACCACCTGTTTGGCAGCGATGAATTGTCACAGCGTGCTCCGGTCTTCCAGAGCCGTATGCCGCAGCCGTACATCAAACTCAACCCAGCGGATGCCGCGAAGTTGGGCGTGAACGCAGGCGCTCGCGTCTCCTTTAGTTACGATGGCAACACGGTCACGCTGCCGGTTGAAATCGCTGAAGGGCTGACGGCAGGGCAGGTGGGTTTGCCGATGGGTATGTCCGGCATTGCTCCGGTGCTGGCTGGCGCGCATCTTGAGGATCTCAAGGAGGCACAACAATGAGTTGGATATCACCGGAACTGATTGAGATCCTGCTGACCATCCTCAAAGCGGTGGTGATCCTGCTGGTGGTTGTCACCTGCGGGGCATTCATGAGCTTTGGCGAACGTCGCCTGCTGGGTCTGTTCCAGAACCGTTACGGACCTAACCGTGTTGGCTGGGGCGGTTCGCTCCAGCTGGTTGCGGACATGATCAAAATGTTCTTTAAAGAAGACTGGATCCCGAAATTCTCGGATCGCGTCATCTTTACCCTGGCACCGATGATTGCCTTTACCTCGCTGCTGCTGGCCTTTGCGATTGTGCCAGTCAGTCCGGGTTGGGTGGTTGCCGACCTGAACATCGGGATTTTGTTCTTCCTGATGATGGCAGGTCTGGCGGTTTACGCGGTGCTGTTTGCGGGCTGGTCAAGTAACAACAAATACTCGTTGCTGGGTGCGATGCGTGCTTCTGCGCAGACCCTGAGCTACGAAGTGTTCCTCGGGCTTTCCCTGATGGGCGTGGTGGCGCAGGCCGGTTCATTCAACATGACCGACATCGTCAACAGCCAGGCGCATGTGTGGAACGTTATCCCGCAATTCTTTGGTTTTATTACCTTTGCCATCGCGGGCGTGGCGGTATGTCACCGTCACCCGTTTGACCAGCCGGAAGCCGAGCAGGAACTGGCGGATGGTTACCACATTGAATATTCCGGTATGAAGTTCGGTCTGTTCTTCGTGGGTGAGTACATCGGGATTGTGACCATCTCTGCATTGATGGTGACGCTGTTCTTCGGTGGCTGGCAAGGCCCGTTGTTACCGCCATTCATCTGGTTCGCGCTGAAAACCGCGTTCTTTATGATGATGTTCATTTTGATTCGTGCGTCGTTACCGCGTCCGCGTTATGACCAGGTAATGTCCTTCGGCTGGAAAATCTGCCTGCCGCTGACGCTGATCAACTTGCTGGTAACGGCGGCTGTCATTCTCTGGCAGGCGCAATAAGGGGCAATAAGACCATGACCTTAAAAGAATTGTTAGTAGGTTTCGGCACCCAGGTTCGTAGTATCTGGATGATCGGCCTGCACGCGTTCGCCAAACGCGAAACGCGAATGTACCCGGAAGAGCCGGTCTATCTGCCGCCCCGTTATCGTGGTCGTATCGTTCTGACCCGCGACCCGGACGGCGAAGAGCGTTGCGTAGCCTGTAACCTCTGCGCGGTAGCCTGCCCGGTCGGCTGTATCTCGCTGCAAAAAGCAGAAACCAAAGACGGTCGCTGGTACCCGGAATTTTTCCGCATCAACTTCTCACGCTGCATTTTCTGTGGTCTGTGCGAAGAAGCCTGTCCGACCACGGCGATTCAGTTAACCCCGGATTTCGAAATGGGGGAATACAAGCGCCAGGATCTGGTTTACGAAAAAGAGGATCTGCTGATCTCCGGTCCGGGCAAATACCCGGAATATAACTTCTACCGGATGGCAGGTATGGCAATCGACGGCAAAGATAAGGGCGAAGCAGAGAACGAAGCCAAGCCTATCGACGTCAAGAGCCTGTTACCGTAAGGAGAGGGGCAATGGAGTTCGCTTTTTATATCTGTGGCCTGATAGCCATACTTGCGACCTTGCGAGTGATCACCCATACCAATCCGGTACACGCACTGCTGTACCTGATTATTTCGCTGCTGGCGATTTCCGGGGTGTTCTTCTCACTGGGCGCTTACTTCGCCGGTGCGCTGGAAATTATCGTCTACGCGGGTGCCATTATGGTGCTGTTCGTGTTCGTGGTGATGATGCTCAACCTGGGCGGTTCAGAAATCGAACAGGAACGCCAGTGGCTGAAACCGCAGGTGTGGATTGGTCCGGCAATTTTGTCGGCCATCATGCTGGTGGTGATTGTTTACGCCATCCTTGGTGTTAATGATCAGGGTATCGACGGTACGCCAATCAGTGCTAAAGCAGTGGGTATTACGCTGTTCGGGCCTTACGTACTGGCGGTGGAACTGGCTTCTATGCTGCTGCTCGCGGGTCTGGTTGTGGCCTTCCACGTCGGTCGTGAAGAGCGTGCGGGTGAAGTGCTGAGCAATCGTAAAGACGACAGCGCGAAAAGAAAAACGGAGGAGCACGCATGATCCCCTTACAACATGGACTGATCCTCGCGGCAATCTTATTCGTTCTTGGCTTAACCGGTCTGGTTATCCGTCGCAATCTGCTGTTTATGCTGATTGGTCTGGAAATCATGATTAACGCCTCCGCGCTGGCCTTTGTGGTCGCCGGAAGCTACTGGGGTCAGACCGACGGTCAGGTGATGTACATTCTCGCCATCAGCCTCGCGGCGGCAGAAGCGAGTATCGGCCTTGCGCTGCTGCTGCAACTTCACCGTCGTCGCCAGAACCTGAACATCGATTCAGTAAGTGAGATGCGCGGATGAACATGCTTGCCTTAACCATTATTTTGCCATTGATTGGCTTCGTCCTGCTGGCGTTCTCCCGTGGGCGCTGGTCTGAAAACGTTTCGGCGATCGTCGGCGTTGGCTCTGTGGGCCTGGCGGCGCTGGTAACCGCCTTTATCGGCGTTGATTTCTTCGCTAACGGCGAGCAGTCATACAGCCAGCCGCTGTGGACGTGGATGTCGGTAGGCGACTTTAACATCGGTTTCAATCTGGTGCTGGACGGCCTGTCGCTGACCATGCTCTCGGTGGTCACTGGTGTGGGTTTCCTTATTCACATGTACGCCTCCTGGTACATGCGCGGTGAAGAGGGCTACTCTCGCTTCTTCGCCTACACCAACCTGTTCATCGCCAGCATGGTAGTTCTGGTGCTTGCCGACAACCTGCTGCTGATGTACCTCGGCTGGGAAGGCGTGGGCCTGTGCTCCTATCTGCTGATCGGTTTCTATTACACCGATCCGAAGAATGGCGCAGCGGCAATGAAAGCGTTCGTCGTGACCCGTGTGGGTGACGTGTTCCTCGCTTTCGCACTGTTCATTCTTTACAACGAACTGGGCACCCTGAACTTCCGCGAAATGGTGGAACTGGCACCAGCGCACTTTGCTGACGGCAATAACATGCTGATGTGGGCGACGCTGATGCTGCTGGGCGGTGCGGTCGGTAAATCTGCGCAGTTGCCGTTGCAGACATGGCTTGCCGATGCGATGGCTGGCCCGACGCCTGTCTCCGCGCTGATCCACGCCGCAACGATGGTAACCGCGGGTGTCTACCTGATCGTCCGTACCCACGGCCTGTTCCTGATGACGCCGGAAGTTCTGCATCTGGTGGGTATTGTCGGGGCGGTTACGCTGCTGCTGGCCGGTTTTGCCGCGCTGGTACAGACCGACATCAAACGTGTTCTCGCTTACTCTACCATGAGCCAGATTGGCTACATGTTCCTCGCGCTTGGCGTGCAGGCATGGGATGCGGCGATTTTCCACTTGATGACTCACGCGTTCTTTAAAGCGCTGCTGTTCCTGGCATCCGGTTCCGTCATTCTGGCCTGCCATCACGAACAGAACATCTTCAAGATGGGCGGTCTGCGTAAATCTATTCCGCTGGTTTATCTCTGCTTCCTGGTGGGCGGCGCAGCACTGTCGGCACTGCCGCTGGTCACTGCGGGCTTCTTCAGTAAGGATGAGATCCTCGCGGGTGCGATGGCGAATGGTCATATCAATCTGATGGTGGCAGGTCTGGTCGGTGCGTTTATGACCTCGCTCTACACCTTCCGTATGATTTTCATCGTCTTCCACGGAAAAGAACAAATTCACGCTCACGCCGTGAAAGGGGTAACTCACAGCCTGCCGCTGATTGTGCTGCTGATCCTTTCCACCTTCGTTGGCGCACTGATTGTACCGCCGCTGCAGGGCGTGCTTCCGCAAACGACGGAACTGGCGCACGGCAGCATGTTGACCCTGGAAATTACCTCTGGCGTGGTCGCGGTGGTCGGCATTCTGCTGGCAGCCTGGCTGTGGCTGGGTAAACGTACTCTGGTGACCTCCATCGCCAACAGTGCGCCGGGCCGCCTGCTGAGTACCTGGTGGTACAACGCCTGGGGCTTTGACTGGCTGTACGACAAAGTGTTCGTCAAGCCGTTCCTGGGTATTGCCTGGTTGCTGAAACGCGATCCGCTGAACTCAATGATGAACATCCCGGCGGTTCTTTCCCGCTTTGCAGGTAAAGGTCTGCTGTTAAGTGAGAACGGCTATCTGCGCTGGTATGTGGCATCCATGAGCATCGGTGCGGTCGTGGTGCTGGCACTGTTGATGGTACTGCGTTGAGTTAAGGATTGTGGGATTGCCCCTGGGCATATAAGAACGTAGGTCGGATAAGCCGCCTTCGCGGTGCATCCGACACTACCCCCAGTCCGAAGAGAATTTTCTGTCGTGAGAATTCGTTGAAAATCCGGTCCTGACGGGACTTTTACAAGGAATAAAGATCGCCATGTTACTACCCTGGCTAATATTAATTCCCTTTATTGGCGGCTTCCTGTGCTGGCAGACCGAACGCTTTGGCGTCAAGGTGCCACGCTGGATCGCGCTGATCACCATGGGATTGACGCTGGCGCTGTCGCTGCAACTGTGGTTGCAGGGCGGTTATTCACTGACGCAATCCGCCGGAATTCCGCAGTGGCAGTCTGAATTCGACATGCCGTGGATCCCGCGTTTTGGTATCTCTATTCATCTCGCCATTGACGGGCTGTCGCTGCTGATGGTCGTGCTGACCGGTCTGCTCGGTGTGCTGGCGGTACTATGTTCGTGGAAAGAGATCGAAAAATATCAGGGCTTCTTCCACCTCAACCTGATGTGGATCCTGGGCGGCGTTATCGGCGTGTTCCTTGCCATCGACATGTTCCTGTTCTTCTTCTTCTGGGAAATGATGCTGGTGCCGATGTACTTCCTGATCGCACTGTGGGGGCATAAAGCCTCTGACGGTAAAACGCGTATCACGGCGGCAACCAAGTTCTTCATTTACACCCAGGCGAGTGGCCTGGTGATGTTGATTGCCATCCTGGCGCTGGTTTTTGTTCACTACAATGCGACCGGCGTCTGGACCTTCAACTATGAAGAGCTGCTGAATACGCCAATGTCCAGTGGTGTGGAATACCTGTTAATGCTGGGCTTCTTCATCGCCTTCGCAGTCAAAATGCCGGTGGTTCCGCTGCATGGCTGGCTACCGGATGCGCACTCTCAGGCTCCGACCGCCGGTTCCGTTGACCTCGCGGGGATCTTGCTGAAAACTGCCGCTTACGGTTTGCTGCGTTTCTCCCTGCCGCTGTTCCCGAACGCATCGGCAGAGTTTGCGCCAATCGCTATGTGGCTGGGGGTTATCGGCATCTTCTACGGTGCGTGGATGGCTTTCGCCCAGACCGATATCAAACGTCTGATCGCCTACACCTCGGTTTCCCACATGGGCTTCGTGCTGATTGCTATCTACACCGGCAGCCAGTTGGCCTACCAGGGCGCGGTAATCCAGATGATTGCGCACGGCTTGTCGGCGGCGGGTCTGTTTATTCTTTGTGGTCAGCTTTATGAACGTATCCATACCCGCGACATGCGCATGATGGGCGGTCTGTGGAGCAAGATGAAATGGCTGCCAGCACTGTCGCTGTTCTTTGCGGTGGCAACGCTTGGGATGCCTGGCACCGGTAACTTCGTCGGCGAATTTATGATTCTGTTCGGCAGCTTCCAGGTTGTCCCGGTGATTACCGTTATCTCTACCTTTGGGCTGGTCTTTGCATCTGTTTATTCGCTGGCGATGTTGCATCGCGCTTACTTCGGTAAAGCGAAAAGCCAGATTGCCAGCCAGGAACTGCCAGGGATGTCGCTGCGTGAGCTGTTTATGATCCTGTTGCTGGTGGTGCTGCTGGTACTGCTGGGCTTCTATCCGCAGCCGATTCTGGATACCTCGCACTCCGCGATTGGCAATATCCAGCAGTGGTTTGTTAATTCCGTTACTACTACAAGGCCGTAAATCGCCATGACAATAACTCCACAAAACCTGATCGCACTGCTACCGTTGCTGATCGTCGGCTTGACGGTGGTGGTTGTGATGCTCTCCATTGCGTGGCGACGCAATCATTTCCTCAACGCTACGCTCTCGGTTATTGGGCTTAACGCGGCGCTGGTTTCGCTCTGGTTTGTCGGCCAGGCGGGCGCTATGGACGTTACGCCGCTGATGCGCGTTGATGGTTTCGCCATGCTTTACACCGGGCTGGTATTGTTGGCGAGCCTCGCCACCTGTACTTTCGCCTACCCGTGGCTTGAAGGCTATAACGACAACAAGGATGAGTTCTACCTGTTGGTGTTAATTGCCGCGCTGGGCGGGATCCTGCTGGCGAATGCCAACCATCTGGCGTCTTTGTTCCTCGGTATTGAACTGATCTCTTTGCCGCTGTTTGGCCTGGTCGGTTACGCTTTCCGCCAGAAACGTTCGCTGGAAGCCAGTATCAAATACACCATCCTTTCTGCCGCAGCGTCTTCTTTCCTGCTGTTTGGTATGGCGCTGGTGTATGCACAGTCTGGCGACCTGTCGTTTGTCGCGCTGGGTAAAAACCTCGGCGACGGTATGCTCAACGAGCCGCTGTTGCTGGCAGGTTTCGGACTGATGATTGTTGGCCTCGGCTTCAAACTCTCTCTGGTGCCGTTCCACCTGTGGACGCCAGACGTATACCAGGGCGCGCCTGCGCCGGTTTCCACTTTCCTGGCGACGGCGAGCAAAATCGCTATCTTCGGTGTGGTGATGCGTCTGTTCCTCTACGCACCGGTGGGTGACAGCGAAGCGATTCGGGTAGTGCTGGCGATTATCGCCTTTGCCTCTATCATCTTCGGTAACCTGATGGCGCTGAGCCAGACCAATATCAAACGTCTGCTCGGTTACTCATCTATCTCTCACCTCGGCTATCTGCTGGTGGCGCTGATTGCGCTGCAAACGGGCGAGATGTCGATGGAAGCGGTAGGAGTTTACCTGGCCGGTTATCTGTTCAGCAGCCTCGGCGCGTTCGGCGTGGTCAGCCTGATGTCCAGCCCGTACCGTGGCCCGGATGCTGATTCCCTGTTCTCTTACCGCGGTCTGTTCTGGCATCGCCCGATCCTCGCGGCGGTGATGACGGTGATGATGCTGTCTCTGGCCGGTATTCCGATGACGCTGGGCTTTATTGGTAAGTTCTACGTGCTGGCGGTCGGTGTCCAGGCACACTTGTGGTGGCTGGTGGGCGCCGTGGTTGTCGGTTCGGCAATCGGCCTTTACTACTACCTGCGCGTGGCGGTGAGCCTGTACCTGCACGCCCCGGAACAACCGGGTCGCGATGCACCGTCAAACTGGCAGTACAGCGCAGGCGGTATCGTGGTGCTGATCTCTGCACTGTTGGTACTGGTGCTGGGTGTATGGCCACAACCGCTGATTAGCATTGTGCGGTTAGCAATGCCGCTGATGTAAGCTATCAGTTTGTAAGTCAGAAAGCCGCCGACATGTTCGGCGGTTTTTTTTGGTGCCCTGACACCATCACCCAACAATAACCGTCAGCGCATGATTCCCTTGTCGCAGCATACGTCGATACGCGCTAATCAGCTTTTCCATATCAAGCATGATCGAAGCAAAGAGTTGCCCCTCTAACTCTTCTGAAAAGGTCACTCCCGGATAAATCTCCATTTCATTGAGTCGCTTAATGGAAAACTGTTTACGCAGCTCACTTCGATCCAGTGATTCCAGTCGGTCGATTGTCGCGGCTAACTCCTGATTCCAGGTCAATCCCAGGAAGCCATCTATGCCATCTTCGAGGCTGTGTTCACCAAGCACGGCACGACTCAGCGGATCATTCTTCGCGGGATCAAAAGCAGAGGTGCCTGTCAGCCCAAAGTGTAAAAAATCCCAGCGTTTATCAATATCCAGTCGGCGTAATCCTGAAAGCGTGTCATGTATATTATCCATCAAAGGTTTTTCAGTAGACTCAAGCAGTTGGTTAATCTTTTCTGAGTCAATTTCTGCAAAATAACCAATCATTCCCATTTATTTTTCCTCCATTGAATTTTATGTTTCGCATCTTAAAACAGACGAGGGAAAATAAAATGTACATGTCGCTGTTTCTGGACCCGCCTCGAGAAATTTTTATTATTTACTGTTGTGTAACAAGGTTATAACGCCATCTGAGCCATTTTCTGATAATTCAATCTGTCTGCTGTATCACCGGGCAAGTGGTATTGTTTATTACGATAAAAAGCGGTGTCAGTAATCATTACGGCGGGAATATCGTGTTGCCAATAATTCAGGTGGTCAGAGAAATCAATACCGGGAATAAACCATGGGGCATTCATAGAATAAACAGATAAATCCCGGGATGATAACAATGCCGTTTTTACCTGACGAACGGCGTTGATATCCTGTATTCTGCCGACCAGGCAATAAAGTCCCCCCGATCGGGATAAAGCCAGGACATTGCGGGTAAGGGTAATCCTGGCTACCAGGCGCAGAGTCGTAATAGCCAATCGGGGACGCCCTGCGCGGTAACTCTGGCACCGCTACTGACAAAGAACTCTTTTATATACTCTACGGACCTATTCAGATTATCAATATTGTCGGCATTACGTGGATGCACAGTTTGTGTAAGATAACGAACTGTTTTTTCTAATTGCTCAGGACTGACGTGTCGGGGCGTTGGCGATAATGCAGTGACCCAGGGTTGGTAAAAATAATCAGAGGGAGTGAAATCAGAAATAATATAACAAAAGGATTTTTTTCATATATAAATTATCAATAAAAGACGTTATTTTATCATTATTTATAATGAGTTATGAGTGTTTGTTTTATTACGGTTGTTAGATCTATACAAAAAGTATCTTTTACAGTGGCTTCGCTATTTTAAAAAGGAATTCATATAAGGAAAAATATAATTATGTTATTTATTGGCAGATTGAGTTGACAGGGGGCAGAACTCTGAGGGTAAGAAAAGTCAGCAACAACAATCCACTACATCAACAGACCAGCAATCGCGTGCCGAGATACGCTGGAAATACCCGAAGATTGAACTGGCGGATGGTGTGACTGACATCAGTCAGTGATGACTGTTTAGCAAACTATGTTCGACCAGTCAGCATATTTGCTGACTGGTCGAATTAATTAACAATGATGTTAACTCACTCTTTTGCCGGATGCTCTATTTTGGGGTTGTGAGTGTTTTATTTCTAATTGTGTATAAGAAGCATTGATTCGTGCATCGCCATATTTATCTAAATAACAATTTCTGTTTACCAGTCTATGTTGAAAATCAATTTCGTACTGCTCTTCTGCTGAATATTTTTTAAATCTGTCAGCATAGTTTTTTAATAACGTATAGGGGGCGCTGTCAGAATTGCTTTCCCTTTGTTCAATCACTTCCTGGGCTGCCATGCACACAAATGCACCGCAACTTTTGCTTAAATATTGCTGAAGATCGGCATGTAAAAATATTATCTCGGGTTCAGTTAAATGAACTTTTATATTATTATTCGACATTTCTCCCATGAATTCAGAATTAAAACTATTAATGACACGCTTAAGTGAATTTTCTTTATCATGGCCTAGTGCGCGCAATGAGTTGAATATGACGCATTTTATTTGTTGTGTATTATTTTTTTCATTTACTATTTTCTGTAGCGAAACTAATATCCAGTGTCCGCCAGTATTTATGGGGAATAACTGGACTGCTTTCGGCCATGATGGATCGCTCTTAATATTTTCATTGAGAGCGTCTTCCAGGTGAGTTCTGGTGGAGTAGGGGACGTAGAGACCAGTAGGATAATTGACTTCAGTATTTTTTGCATTAGCGGCGATCTTCTGAAGATAGCAATCTATTTCATCTGTGGTTAATTGACGATTTTTATCCCAGAAGTTTGTACCATCACTCAGTTCATTATTCTCATCATTTAAAAGCACCTTCGAAAGCGACTGTTTTTCAGATATAAGAGGAATTTCATCACCGATAATTGTCATTAATTTCGAAGGGGAGAATAGCTTTTTGAACAGGAGATCCTCTGAATTATCCGGACCAGCTGGTTTAAGGGGGGAGTTGGTTGCGGCATGTGCCAAATTATATAATTTTAAACAAGCATTTTTGATAAGTCGGATAATCGATAGGGTCTCATTTGTTGGGTTTCTAACAATATGGTAAAGAATATCTTCAGCTTTTTTTCCAAATTCATCATAGCCTAACGCAATATTATGCAGTAACTCAATGCTTTCTTCATCTCCGGATAACGCTGTTTTTTTTAAAGACTGCAGTAATTCCTCGGTCACAGTAAATTTTTCTGCAAATGTCTGACTGAGTTGCGTTTGAGATAATTGACAATAATTGCTGACAACTGTAACCATCATGGGCTCCTTTTAGTTGCAAAGGTTGTGCTGAATCAAGATAAATAGAGGCAACTTATTGCTCTGAATATAGTGCGTGAGGAGATGAATAAATATCAAAAATCGCTCAATATGCCCGTGTGGGTGGATATATGTAGCGCGGGTTGCGATAACAGGGCAAGTTTCGCCCTGTTTTTAATAATAAGCAGAGTTAAACGTTAAACACGGTGAAATCATTCGCTAGTTCAGTCGCCGGGAAAATTGACCTGCATTCACGTAACAGGTGCTGACAACCTTTGTCATCATAGCGCGAGCTGACGTGGGTAATGATTAGCTTACCGACTCCAGCCTCACGGGCTAGTGTCGCAGCCTGGCGTGTAGAGCTATGGCCGCGACTATTGGCTTTGGCTTCCATGGTTATATCCAGCGTCGCTTCGTGCACCATGACATCGACACCTTTAGCCAGGTCAAGTGCGGCATCGCAGGGGCCGGTATCGCCGAAAATAGCGAGCGCTTTACCTGGCACTGGAGCAGCTAAGTAATCTGCGCCGTTAATCTGCCTTCCATCTTCCAGCGTGATTGTTTTGCCCGCTTTTAATTCCTGAAACAGTGGGCCAGGCGGCACGCCAGCAGCTTTTAATGCCTGGGCATTTAATGCACCCGGTTTATCATGTTCTTCAATACGATAGCCATAACATTCCAGTGGGTGTTCCAGCGGATAAGCGGTTACTTTGCGCAGGCCATCATCGAGAATTTCGCCAGCGCCAATTTCGACAATTTCCAGCGGATAATCGGTCCATGAGCCGCTAATCCGCAGCGCGGTTTCCACAAATTCACGGATACCTTGCGGACCATAAATCGTTAAGGGTTGGATAATGCCTGACATAGAACGACTGCACAGCAAGCCGGGTAAACCAAAAAGATGATCGCCATGAAGGTGACTGATAAAAATCTTGTCCAGTTTTCCAGGGTTAAAGGCGGTATGCAGTAGCTGATGCTGGGTGCCTTCACCGCAGTCAAACAACCAAAGTCCGCTCTGGGTCGGATGTTGCAGGTTAAGCAATATTGCCGTGACATTGCGCGTGCGGGTTGGCACACCGGCTGAAGTACCTAAAAAAATTAATTCCATGAGTTCATCACGTTTCAAAAAATATTCCGGCTAGTATAAGGCATACATCTAAAAGGAGAGCATTATGATTGAATGGCAAGATCTGCATCACTCTGAATTATCGGTTTCCCAGCTTTATGCCTTATTACAACTGCGTTGCGCGGTGTTTGTTGTCGAGCAGAATTGCCCTTATCAGGATATCGATGGTG
Source organism: Escherichia sp. WS33 (assembly GCF_046486385.1). Classification (NCBI taxonomy): domain Bacteria; kingdom Pseudomonadati; phylum Pseudomonadota; class Gammaproteobacteria; order Enterobacterales; family Enterobacteriaceae; genus Escherichia; species Escherichia sp. WS33. Next base: position 127,282 of record NZ_JBJQLJ010000009.1, read on the forward strand.
ATGATTTGACGGGGGATAATCGCCATATTCTCGGTTGGAAAAATGATGAACTGGTGGCGTATGCGAGGATTCTGAAAAGTGATGATGATCTTGAGCCGGTCGTTATAGGTCGGGTGATTGTCAGTGAAGCGTTGCGTGGCGAAAAAGTGGGGCAGCAGCTGATGAGTAAAACACTCGAAACATGTACGCATCACTGGCCTGATAAGCCTGTTTACCTCGGGGCGCAGGCGCATCTGCAAAACTTCTACCAGAGTTTCGGTTTTATCCCTGTGACGGAGGTCTATGAAGAAGATGGTATCCCACACATTGGGATGGCACGCGAGGTAATTCAGGCGTAATCAACAACCCTTGTCTATAGTTAGTGACAGGTTTTACGCAAATGGAGAACGAGAATGTCTAATCAGTTTGGTGATACACGTATCGATGACGACCTGACGCTGCTTAGTGAAACACTGGAAGAGGTGCTCCGCTCCTCTGGCGATCCCGCCGATCAGAAATATGTTGAGCTGAAAGCGCGTGCAGAAAAAGCGCTGGATGATGTGAAAAAACGGGTTAGCCAGGCTTCAGACAGTTATTACTATCGGGCGAAGCAGGCAGTTTATCGTGCTGATGACTACGTCCACGAAAAACCCTGGCAAGGAATTGGTGTGGGCGCGGCCGTTGGGCTGGTACTAGGACTGTTGCTGGCACGCCGTTAAAACCTCCCTACACCGGGGTACTGCATTTTTTTTGTAGTACCCCGTATAATGTGAGGCTTTTAACAGGGAGAGGTCCGCGTGCAATCACTTACTACGGCGCTGGAAAATCTACTGCGCCATTTGTCGCAAGAGATTCCGGCGACACCCGGCATTCGGGTTATCGATATTCCTTTCCCTCTCAAAGACGCTTTTGATGCCTTGAGCTGGCTGGCCAGTCAGCAAACGTACCCGCAATTCTACTGGCAACAACGTAATGGTGATGAAGAAGCTGCCGTCCTGGGCGCGATTACCCGTTTTACGTCGTTGGACCAGGCACAACGTTTTCTTCGCCAGCACCCGGAACACGCCGACTTACGCATTTGGGGGCTGAATGCTTTTGACCCGTCGCAGGGCAATTTACTTTTACCCCGCCTGGAATGGCGACGCTGTGGCGGTAAAGCTACGCTGCGGCTGACGCTATTCAGCGAAAGCTCCCTTCAGCACGATGCGATTCAGGCAAAAGAATTTATCGCCACACTGGTGAGTATCAAGCCCTTGCCTGGGTTACATTTAACCACCACGCGAGAACAACACTGGCCGGACAAAACGGGCTGGACGCAATTAATCGAACTGGCAACGAAAACCATCGCCGAAGGTGAGCTCGACAAAGTGGTGCTCGCTCGGGCAACTGACCTGCATTTCGCAAGTCCGGTCAACGCGGCGGCGATGATGGCTGCCAGTCGTCGACTGAATCTGAATTGCTACCATTTTTACATGGCCTTTGATGGCGAAAATGCTTTTCTTGGCTCTTCACCGGAACGGTTATGGCGGCGGCGTGACAAAGCGCTGCGTACTGAAGCGCTGGCGGGAACAGTAGCAAATAATCCTGATGATAAGCAGGCGCAGCAGTTAGGAGAGTGGCTGATGGCGGATGATAAAAACCAGCGCGAGAACATGCTGGTGGTGGAAGATATCTGCCAACGATTACAGGCCGATACCCAGACGCTGGATGTTTTACCGCCGCAGGTACTGCGTCTGCGTAAAGTGCAGCATCTTCGCCGCTGTATCTGGACTTCACTCAACAAAGCGGATGATGTGATCTGTTTACATCAGTTGCAGCCAACGGCAGCAGTTGCTGGCTTACCGCGCGATCTGGCGCGACAGTTTATCGCCCGTCACGAACCGTTCACCCGAGAATGGTACGCCGGTTCTGCGGGCTATCTCTCATTACAACAAAGCGAATTCTGCGTTTCCCTGCGCTCAGCAAAAATTAGCGGCAATGTCGTGCGATTATATGCTGGCGCGGGCATTGTCCGTGGTTCCGACCCCGAGCAAGAGTGGCAGGAAATCGACAACAAAGCGGCAGGGCTGCGTACTTTATTACAGATGGAATAGTAATGAGTCGCATCATTACCGATTCATATCAATAATCTATTTTTGTAGCTCCTTATACTTAGCCGCAATATTGATACCGGACAAACTCATGTCAGTAAGCGCATTTAACCGACGCTGGGCGGCGGTCATTCTGGAAGCATTAACGCGTCACGGCGTCAGACACATCTGTATCGCCCCTGGCTCGCGTTCTACACCGTTAACGTTAGCGGCGGCGGAGAATTCCACATTCATTCACCACACCCATTTCGATGAGCGTGGACTGGGACATCTGGCGCTGGGGCTGGCGAAAGTCAGCAAGCAGCCGGTGGCGGTGATTGTGACCTCCGGCACGGCGGTAGCAAATCTCTATCCGGCACTGATTGAAGCTGGGTTAACCGGAGAAAAACTGATCCTGTTAACCGCCGATCGCCCGCCGGAGCTAATTGACTGCGGCGCGAATCAGGCAATTCGCCAGCCGGGAATGTTCGCCTCTCACCCCACGCACAGTATTTCATTGCCGCGCCCGACCCGGGATATCCCCGCACGTTGGCTGGTTTCTACCATCGACCACGCTCTCGGTACGCTTCATGCGGGGGGAGTCCATATCAACTGCCCGTTTGCTGAACCGCTGTATGGCGAAATGGACGATACCGGGCTTAGCTGGCAACAGCGTCTGGGTGACTGGTGGCAGGACGACAAACCGTGGCTGCGTGAAGCGCCTCGTCTGGAAAGTGAAAAACAGCGCGACTGGTTCTTCTGGCGACAAAAGCGCGGCGTGGTGGTTGCCGGGCGCATGAGTGCGGAAGAGGGCAAAAAAGTTGCCCTGTGGGCGCAAACTCTTGGCTGGCCGCTGATTGGCGATGTGCTGTCACAAACCGGGCAGCCGCTGCCGTGTGCCGATCTTTGGTTAGGCAATGCCAAAGCGACCAGCGAGCTGCAGCAGGCGCAAATTGTGGTGCAACTGGGAAGCAGCCTGACGGGCAAACGGCTCCTGCAATGGCAGGCAAGCTGTGAACCAGAAGAGTACTGGATTGTTGATGACATTGAAGGGCGACTTGATCCGGCACACCATCGCGGACGTCGCTTAATTGCCAATATTGCCGACTGGCTGGAGCTGCATCCGGCAGAAAAACGCCAGCCCTGGTGCGTTGAAATCCCGCGCCTGGCGGAACAGGCAATGCAGGCGGTTATTGCCCGCCGTGATGCGTTTGGCGAAGCGCAACTGGCGCATCGCATCTGCGACTATCTGCCTGAACAGGGGCAATTGTTTGTTGGTAACAGCCTGGTGGTACGTCTGATTGATGCGCTTTCGCAACTTCCGGCAGGTTACCCGGTGTACAGCAACCGAGGGGCCAGCGGTATCGACGGACTGCTTTCGACCGCCGCAGGCGTTCAGCGGGCAAGCGGCAAACCGACGCTGGCGATTGTGGGCGATCTCTCCGCACTTTACGATCTCAACGCGCTGGCGTTATTGCGTCAGGTTTCTGCGCCGCTGGTATTAATTGTGGTGAACAACAACGGCGGGCAAATTTTCTCGCTGTTGCCAACGCCGCAAAGCGAGCGTGAGCGTTTCTATCTGATGCCGCAAAACGTCCATTTTGAGCACGCCGCCGCGATGTTCGAGCTGAAATATCATCGTCCGCAAAACTGGCAGGAACTTGAAACGGCATTTGCCGACGCCTGGCGCACGCCAACCACCACGGTGATTGAAATGGTGGTTAACGACACCGATGGTGCGCAAACGCTCCAGCAACTTCTGGCGCAGGTAAGCCATTTATGATCCTGCACGCGCAGGCAAAACACGGAAAACCAGGTTTACCCTGGCTGGTGTTTTTGCACGGTTTTTCCGGCGATTGCCACGAATGGCAAGAAGTGGGCGAGGCGTTTGCCGACTACTCACGGTTGTATGTTGATCTCCCAGGTCATGGTGGTTCGGCGGCGATTAGCGTCGATGGATTTGATGATGTCACCGACTTACTGCGTAAAACCTTGGTTAGTTACAACATCCTTGACTTTTGGCTGGTGGGGTACTCGCTTGGCGGACGGGTGGCGATGATGGCGGCTTGCCAGGGGCTGGCGGGGCTTTGTGGGGTTATTGTCGAAGGCGGGCATCCGGGGCTGCAAAATGCTGAACAACGTGCGGAACGTCAGCGTTCCGATCGCCAATGGGCGCAGCGTTTTCGCACAGAACCGTTAACGGCGGTATTTGCCGACTGGTATCAACAGCCTGTTTTTGCCTCGCTCAATGACGATCAACGCCGGGAGCTGGTGGCGCTGCGCAGCAACAATAATGGCGCAACCCTTGCCGCCATGCTGGAGGCGACTTCTCTCGCCGTCCAGCCTGATTTACGTGCTAACCTTAGCGCCCGCACATTTGCGTTTTATTATTTATGTGGTGAACGTGACAGCAAATTCCGCGCCCTGGCGGCGGAACTGGCTGCCGACTGCCATGTCATTCCTCGCGCCGGACATAACGCGCATCGGGAAAATCCCGCTGGCGTTATCGCAAGTCTGGCGCAGATCTTGCGTTTCTGACTAAAGGACACAATATGATTTATCCTGATGAAGCAATGCTTTACGCACCGGTTGAATGGCACGACTGCTCCGAAGGTTTCGAGGACATTCGTTATGAAAAATCCACCGACGGTATCGCAAAAATCACCATTAATCGTCCGCAGGTGCGCAATGCCTTCCGTCCTCTGACGGTAAAAGAGATGATCCAGGCACTGGCAGATGCGCGTTATGACGACAATATCGGCGTGATCATTCTGACTGGCGCAGGCGATAAAGCGTTCTGCTCCGGTGGTGACCAGAAAGTGCGTGGTGATTACGGCGGCTATAAAGATGATTCCGGCGTACATCACTTGAACGTGCTGGACTTCCAGCGTCAGATCCGTACCTGTCCGAAACCGGTTGTCGCGATGGTGGCTGGCTACTCCATCGGCGGTGGTCACGTTCTGCACATGATGTGCGACCTGACTATCGCAGCAGATAATGCCATCTTCGGTCAGACTGGCCCGAAAGTCGGTTCCTTCGACGGCGGCTGGGGCGCTTCCTACATGGCTCGTATCGTCGGGCAGAAAAAAGCGCGAGAAATCTGGTTCCTGTGCCGTCAGTACGACGCAAAACAGGCGCTGGATATGGGCCTTGTCAACACCGTGGTACCGCTGGCGGATCTGGAAAAAGAAACCGTCCGTTGGTGCCGCGAAATGCTGCAAAACAGCCCGATGGCGCTGCGCTGCCTGAAAGCTGCGCTGAACGCCGACTGTGACGGGCAGGCGGGGCTGCAGGAGCTGGCGGGCAACGCCACCATGCTGTTCTACATGACGGAAGAAGGTCAGGAAGGTCGCAACGCTTTCAACCAGAAACGTCAGCCTGATTTCAGCAAATTTAAACGGAATCCGTAATGCGTAGCGCGCAGGTATACCGCTGGCAGATCCCCATGGACGCGGGGGTGGTTCTGCGCGACAGGCGGTTAAAAACCCGCGACGGGCTGTACGTTTGCCTGCGTGAGGGCGAGCGCGAAGGGTGGGGGGAGATCTCCCCACTGCCGGGCTTCAGCCAGGAAACCTGGGAAGAGGCGCAAAGCGTGCTGCTTGCCTGGGTAAATAACTGGCTGGCAGGCGATTGCGAGCTACCGCAGATGCCTTCCGTTGCCTTTGGCGTAAGCTGTGCATTGGCGGAGCTGGCAGATACGCTCCCGCAGGCGGCCAATTACCGTGCGGCACCACTGTGTAATGGCGATCCTGACGATCTGATCCTCAAACTTGCTGATATGCCAGGCGAGAAAGTGGCGAAGGTCAAAGTGGGATTGTACGAAGCCGTGCGCGACGGCATGGTGGTTAATCTGTTGCTGGAGGCAATTCCGGATCTGCATTTGCGTCTTGACGCAAATCGCGCCTGGACACCGCTGAAAGGCCAGCAGTTTGCCAAATATGTTAACCCGGATTATCGCCACCGCATCGCGTTTCTCGAAGAGCCGTGCAAAACCCGCGATGATTCGCGAGCGTTTGCCCGTGAAACCGGCATTGCCATTGCCTGGGATGAAAGCCTGCGCGAGCCGGATTTTGCCTTTGTGGCTGAAGAGGGCGTGCGCGCGGTAGTTATCAAACCCACGCTCACGGGCAGTCTGGAGAAAGTACGCGAGCAGGTACAGGCGGCGCACGCGCTGGGGCTGACGGCGGTGATCAGTTCTTCCATTGAATCGAGCTTAGGCTTAACGCAACTGGCGCGGATTGCCGCCTGGTTAACGCCGGACACCATTCCAGGGCTGGACACGCTGGATCTGATGCAGGCGCAGCAGGTACGTCGCTGGCCGGGTAGCACGCTGCCTGTCGTGGAAGTTGATGCACTGGAGCGGTTGTTATGATCTTCTCTGACTGGCCGTGGCGTCACTGGCGGCAAGTGCGGGGAGAAGCCATCGCCTTACGTCTTAATGACGAGCAACTTAACTGGCGCGAGCTTTGTGCTCGCGTCGATGAATTAGCCTCAGGCTTTGCGGCGCAGGGCGTTGTTGAGGGCAGCGGCGTGATGTTGCGGGCGTGGAATACGCCGCAAACGCTGCTCGCCTGGCTGGCGTTACTGCAATGCGGGGCGCGGGTGTTGCCCGTGAACCCTCAGCTGCCGCAACCGTTGCTTGAAGAATTGCTGCCCAATCTGACGCTGCAATTTGCGCTGGTGCCGGATGGGGAAAACACGTTTCCGGCGTTAACGTCGCTGCACATTCAGCGGGTTGAAGGCGCACATGCCGCTACGTGGCAGCCGACGCGTCTGTGCTCAATGACGTTGACCTCGGGTTCTACCGGGTTGCCGAAAGCCGCTGTCCATACTTATCAGGCCCATCTTGCCAGTGCCGAAGGGGTGTTATCGTTGATTCCGTTTGGCGATCACGATGACTGGTTGCTCTCTTTACCGCTGTTTCACGTCTCCGGTCAGGGAATTATGTGGCGCTGGTTATACGCTGGTGCGCGGATGACGGTGCGTGATAAACAGCCATTGGAGCAAATGCTGGCAGGCTGTACTCACGCTTCACTGGTGCCAACACAACTCTGGCGTTTGCTGGTTAACCGCAGTTCCGTTTCCCTGAAAGCGGTGTTACTTGGCGGCGCGGCTATCCCGGTCGAGTTGACGGAACAGGCGCGCGAGCAGGGGATTCGTTGCTTTTGCGGCTATGGTCTGACCGAGTTTGCCTCCACGGTGTGTGCGAAAGAAGCCGACGGCCTGGCAGACGTTGGTTCGCCGCTGCCGGGTCGGGAAGTGAAAATCGTTAATAATGAAGTGTGGCTGCGGGCTGCCAGTATGGCAGAAGGTTACTGGCGTAACGGGCAACTGGTTTCACTGGTTAATGACGAAGGCTGGTACGCTACGCGCGATCGCGGTGAGATGCATAATGGCAAGCTGACCATTGTCGGACGTTTAGACAATCTGTTCTTCAGTGGCGGTGAGGGTATTCAGCCGGAAGAAGTCGAGCGTGTTATTGCTGCACATCCTGCGGTTTTGCAGGTGTTTATCGTTCCCGTTGCCGACAAGGAGTTTGGTCATCGGCCGGTAGCGGTGGTGGAGTATGACCAGCAAACCGTTGATCTTGGCGAATGGGTGAAAGATAAGCTGGCTCGTTTTCAACAACCGGTGCGCTGGCTGACTTTACCGCCGGAGCTGAAAAACGGCGGTATTAAAATTTCACGTCAGGCGCTAAAAGAGTGGGTGCAACGTCAGCAATAATTAACCCTCCGTTTCACTTCTCATTTCTGCCATTCCATTGCCGTTGATAAAGAGTTTATCTGTTAATCTGTAAATTGATGTGAAAACTCTTAGCAAACAGGATAATGCAATGGAATGGCTGGTCAAAAAATCGTGCTGCAATAAACAAGATAACAGACATGTACTTATGCTCTGCGATGCTGGCGGCGCGATAAAAATGATCGCCGAAGTGAAGAGTGACTTCGCCGTGAAAGTGGGGGATTTACTCTCGCCTTTGCAGAATGCGCTTTATTGTATTAATCGTGAAAAGCTGCATACGGTGAAAGTCCTCTCGGCAAGCAGTTATAGCCCCGATGAGTGGGAACGGCAGTGTACAGCGGCAGGGAAAACTCAGTAACGTTGTTTTGTCGTGGGCAGGAAAATCAGCATCAACCCGCTCATAATACAGGCTACTCCCAGTAGTGCTTTCAGCGAAAAAGTCCCTTCCCAGCCGGGAAGTACCATTGAAGCAATCCATACCAGCACATAACTCATACTGAGCAAGGCATAGGCTTTGCTTAGCGCAAGTTTATGTAGCGTTTTATACCAACAAAAAACGGAAAGCAGATAACCCAGCAGCCCGAGTAACAGTATCCGGGCATCCAGGCCAAAAGCTAACAGAGCCGCGATAAAATCCCATAAGTGCGTCATCGGCGGCAGATGACTTGCCGCAAAACCCAGGCTTAATTGCGCAACTGAGGCAATAATGACGCTGAATAATCCCCATATCAGGCCCATTACACCGTACTCCCGAGGATCACAATGCCACCAATAATGAACGCCACCCCACACCAGTGACGCGGCGATACCGGTTCGTGCCACAGTTTTACTGCAGCCAGCGTCACCCAGACAAAATTCAGACTTAACATCGGGTAGGCAATGCCTACCGGTACGTTCTGCAAGACCAGCAGCCAGAGCACCATGGCAAGACCAAGACAAGCCAGCGCCAGTCCCAGCCACAGCACGATATGTTTGCGCCGTTTGTTTATCGCCACAAAGCAGGTTGCCTGTTTCTGACACAACTGCCCGGCAACGCTAAGCAAGCTGGCAAAGACTAATGTTAGCCAGATCATTTGGGACGATACTGAATCAGCACCAGACGCTCCTGACGATCGATGGCATCTGCGGGCGGAATGGCGAGACTGTTGATATCTTCATCGCGGTCAACCGAAAGCACGAGAGTAATAATCCCCTCCTGACGATGTTGATTAAGCCAGTTTGCGAACTCATCACCGCTGACAAATCTCCCTTTCGCATCCGGATAATTAAGGCCGTATTTCAACTCACCTGTCTGGCGATACATGATGATGTCATCGCGTTGCAGGCTCCATGCCAGACCTGCGGCAACACCGACGCTATCAGTAAGAATATAGCGGCTTGGCTGAAGTGATTCTTGTGTCATCTCGACAAAAAATTGCGGATGTTTTCCTTCCATAACTCTGTCAGGAATTGAAAATCCTACCAGCAACGCCAGCCCCAGCGGGCAAAGCGCGGCAAAAGGCCAGGTCTTTTCGACGTTTGTTAAGGTGTACCAGCCGAAAAATGCCCATAGCGAAAAAATCGACCAGGCACAAAAGACTTTATAGCTCTCGAAGGTTTGCCACACCGGCGTGTTCATTGGTCCCCACGGGGAGACCACAAATGTGGCAATAATGCCAGTGACGCCAAAAGCGATGTTAATCCAGCCATTAATCCGCAGCGCCAGAGGATTATTTTTTGCTGCCAGCAAAGCGTAATGCGCCATCAGCATTGCCAGAGATGCAAAGCAGGAAAGAATATAGGTGGGCAATTTACCTTTAGCGACGGAGAAAAACAGCAGCGGCATTATCGTCCAGCTCAACAAATAGACGGTTGCGGAATGCTTGCGGTTTTTCCAGCCTGTGTACAGTGCACCGGGGAGTAATCCCAGCCACGGCAGGCTACCGGCAATGATGACCGGCACGTAGTACCAGAACGGAGCTCTATGTTGGGCATCATCCAGTGCAAAGCGTTGAATATGCTCAACCCAGAAAAAATAGTGCCAGAAGTCAGGCTCCCGCTGCGCTATCGCCAGTCCCCAAGGGAGAACCGTCAGTACGCAACTGATAACCGCCAGCCAGCCGTAAATAAAGAGATCTTTCCAGCGTTTTTGCGTCGCTACCCATGGCAGCACGCTTAATACCGGCACGGCAAGGGCGAGAAAACCTTTGGTCATCACCCCCATGCCGCAGGTGATTCCCAGCAGTAAAAATCCTGCGCTTTTGCCTTTCCACGTCTGTGCCTGCATTGCCAGCCAGAAGCTGCACATTCCCGCCACCAGCCAGAATGCAATAAACGGATCGAGCACGGCATAAGTGCCGATGGCATAGACAATAAACAATGAGAGATAAATTACTGTGGCGAGTAGAGCCAGACGTTTATCGCGCCATAAGCGCAGAGTAAACCAGGTCACCAGCGCGGCAGTTAACAGGGTCGCAAAGATAACGCCTGCCCGCACACCAAAGTTATTCGCGCCAAATAGCCATTGCCCAATGCTGTTAATCCAGTATCCGGCAATGGGTTTTTCGAAATAACGTAGCCCTAACAGATGGGGCACAATCCAGTCGCCGGATGCCAGCATTTCTCGACTGATTTCCGCATAACGCGTTTCATCGGGTTGCCAGAGCAGACGCGTGCTGATCGGTAACAGGTAATAGCAGGCAATAAACGCGAAGAGGCCGATAAGGTAACGTACCGATTTCATCAGCGACTACCCGCAATTTGTTGGCAACCCAGCCAGCCTTCACGTCCGGCAATATTTCCGCGAACAACTTGTCCGAGCGGCAACGTCTCTGATAACAGTTCGCTTAAAGGGCAAAATGTCACGCCTTCCTGAGCTGCGCGTTTGAGGAGATCCACAAAATTATGCTGATAAGCGCAGCCTTCAACTTCTGCATGAATGGTATAAACCGGCGTGCCTTTATCTCGCAGGATGCGGTTGAGTAACCAACCGTTAAAATCTTCTGCTTTCACATCCCGACCAATCACTTCATCCCAGGTGGGTAAGGTCACCGGAATTTGCGCAGTGCCAGGGTTTCCTGATTCGAGCAATGGACGGAACGGCATGGCCCCACGACAATCGCTGTTGTAGCGCAAATGGAACGCTTCTTTTGCTTCGATCACCTTCTGGTCGGCACGCCAGCCCGCAGCGGCAGAACAGGTTACCGGTTGACCGATAATCTCTTCCAGAGTGCGAAGACCGCGTGCAATATCGTCGATCATTGTTTGCCGATCCCAGTTACTGCTACGGGCTTGCCAGGCATGGTGATCCCAGGCGTGCAGGCCGACTTCGTGATGTTTAGCCGCTTCACGAATGATATCGGCATTGGCATGACCAATCTCTTTACCTGGCCAGGCCGTACCTGCCAGTAAAATATCCCAGCCATAAAGCGATGCCGCATTTGAGCGCAGCATCTTCCACAAAAACTGTGGCTTCACCAGTCGCCAGAGATGGCGGCCCATATTGTCCGGGCCGACGCTGAAAAAAATGCTGGCCTGAATATTATGCTTACTCAAGATTTCCAGCAGACGCGGCACGCCTTCACGGGTGCCACGAAAGGTATCGACATCAATGCGTAAGCCTACTTTGGTCATGATGGTTTATCCGTAAGATCAACGGTGCGCAGGAAGAAATCCAGCGTTTCGTCGATGGTTTCCTGCATATCAATTTTCGGCTCCCAGTCCAGGCAGCGGTGGGCATTGCGGATGCTCGGTTTACGATGCTCTACGTCCTGATATCCTTTGCCGTAGTAGCTGCTACTTTCGACAACGCGAAAGCCCGCAAACGGTAGGAAATGATGGCGCAGCGGATGTTTTTCGAAGCTCGCCAGCAGCATCTCGCCCAGTTCCTCAATGCTCGCTTCGTTCTCAGGATTGCCAATGTTGATAATTTCACCGTCGCAGCGATTTCCCGCATTTTCGATAATGCGGTATAACGCCTCGATACCATCGCGAATATCAGTAAAGCAGCGTTTTTGTTTTCCGCCATCAATCAGCTTAATCGGTGAACCTTCTACCAGATTGAGAATGAGTTGCGTAATAGCGCGGGAGCTGCCGATTCGTGCCGCATTAAGGTTATCCAGTCGCGGTCCCATCCAGTTAAACGGGCGGAAGAGGGTGAACTGTAAACCCTCTTTTTCGCCATAGGCCCAGATCACCCGATCAAGTAATTGTTTTGATACCGAATAAATCCAGCGTGGTTTATTCACCGGGCCGACGATTAAATTAGAATGGTCCTCATCGAAGTATTTATCGCTACACATCCCATAAACTTCTGAAGTTGACGGGAAGATGATTCGCTTACGGTACTTCACGCAGTAGCGGATAATGCGCAGATTCTCTTCAAAATCGAGTTCAAATACGCGCAGCGGGTTGCGGGTATATTCAATCGGCGTGGCTATCGCCACCAGCGGCAAGACGACATCACATTTTTTGACATGATACTCAATCCATTCGGAATGAATACTGATATCGCCTTCAACAAAGTGAAAATGCGGATGATTCAGAAAACGGCTTATCGCATCGCTGCCAATATCCAGACCGTAAACTTCATAATGATCTTCGCGCAGCAGGCGTTCTGTCAGATGGTTGCCAATAAAGCCATTCACCCCGAGGATGAGTACCCGGGTACGGCGTCGGGCGGTGCAGGCAGGCTGGCTATTCAAGCGTGAACCTTGCACCAGGCCCAGCGTCTGCGCTAATTGCGAGCCCTGCATAGTAATGCCGTCGCCCGCCTGTCCGGTGACGATTTCCAGCGCGCCATCGCCACAGGCAATCAGCAGTGGCGCAACAGAAATCACGCTCCCCGGCTGTGCTTTGCTGGCATGAGGATGAACACGCGACGACCAGACGGTGAATTTCTGATTGCCAACATAGCTGAAGGCACCCGGCCACGGATCGGCAACGGCACGTACCATGTTGTGCAGTACGGATGCCGGTTTATGCCATTCAAGGAAACTGTCATCCGGCGTTCTGCGACCAAAACAGGTGGCTTCGTTTTCGCGCTGGGCGATTTCCAGAATATTACCGTGTTTAATGGCGGGTAATGTCTGTTCCAGTAGCTGGCGCGCGGCATGGCACAATTTATGATGCAGCGTAATAGCGATATCGTCTGGCGCAATGGCAATGCGCAGTTGCGCCACAATGGCCCCGGCATCGGCACGTTTCACCATTCGGTGCAATGTAACGCCAGTTTCCGTTTCACCGTTGACCAGCACCCAGTTCAGCGGCGCGCGACCACGATATTTTGGTAACAGCGAACCATGCAGATTAAATGCACCTGCGGGAGCGAGCTGCAAAATTTCGTCGCAAATAAGATGGCGATAATAAAAAGAGAAAATCACATCTGGCGACAGTTGGGCAATGCGTTCCACCCACAGCGGATGATTAACGTCATCCGGCGCATAAACCGGAATGCCTCTTTCCGCTGCCAGACGAGCCACCGAACCATAAAAGGCTTTTTCACCGGGATTATCGGTATGGGTAAAAATGGCGCTAATTTCGTAACCGGCAGCCAGCAGAGCTTCAATACCGAGGCATCCCATATCGTGGTAGGCAAAAACGACGGTTTTCATTATTCATTTTCCTTGCTGGATGGACGGATAACTTGCTGAACAAAATAGCGGGGGCGGGCGCGGACATCGGTGTAGATCCTGCCGATATATTCACCGAGTAATCCCATGCCGATAAACTGAGCGCCAATAAAAGTAAACAGCACGGCAAATAGCATAAAGACGCCTTCTGCCGCCCATTGTGGTCCGAAGGTCAGGCGTAAAATCACCAGCAGCACCGCAATGCTAAAACCTCCAATCGCAATAATGCTGCCGAGCAGACTCAGCATACGTAGCGGCGTTGTGGTAAGGCAGGTCACCAGGTCGTACATCAAATTAATCAGGCGCATAAAACTGTATTTGGATTCACCAAACTCACGCTCGGAATGATGTACTGGAATTTCAATGGCACGGCGGGCGAAGATATTCGCCAGAATCGGGATAAAGGTGCTACGTTCATGGCAGTGCAACATCGCATCGACAATATGACGGCGATAGGCGCGCAGCATACAACCGTAGTCACCCATCGCTTTGCCGGTGGTGCGCTGAATAAGCCGGTTAATCATCTTCGAAGCTGTTTTACGAAACCAGCTGTCCTGGCGGTTCTGGCGTACAGTCCCTACCACGTCGTAACCTTCATCGGCTTTTGCCACCAGGCGGGGGATTTCTTCTGGCGGATTCTGGAGATCGGCATCAAGGGTAATAATTAAGTCGCCGGTAACGTGACTGAATCCCGCCATAATCGCTGAATGTTGCCCGTAATTGCGGTTAAGCAAAATAGTCACAATATGGCTGTTCTCCGCTTGTGAGGCTTCGACCAGCATATGCGCGGAATTATCGCTACTGCCGTCATCAATCAGCAGGATCTCATACTCTTTCCCCAACGATTCACAGGCTGTGGTGGTGCGCCTGATTAATTCCGGTAAGCTTTCCTGCTCGTTATAAACGGGAATAACCACCGAGACTTTCTTAACAGGGTGGATTTCAAACATGGCTTATTGTCCTGCGAGTTGCTGAAGGGCTGTGATGACACGGTCGGCATCGGCGGTAGTCATATCCGGGAACAGCGGCAAAGAACAGATGCGTTCGCTATTCCATTCGGTATTCGGTAACGACAGCGTGGGAAAACGCTCGCGATAATATTTTTGTGTGTGAGCGGCGCGGAAATGTAACCCGGTACCAATGCCTCGTTCTTTTAACGCTTCCATCAACGCATCGCGACTGATACCACAACGTTGTTCATCGACACGAATAATAAACAGATGCCAGGCGTGAACGTGCGGCCAGGCGGGAAGGCTTAATGGCTGAAAGGGGAGAGCTGCCAGTGCTTGCTGATATTGCTGGGCAATTTCGCGCCGACGGGTGTTGAGGTGCTCTAATTTTGCTAACTGTGTCAGGGCAATTGCGGCGTTAATATCGGTCAGATTGTACTTATAGCCCGGTGTTAAGACTTCAGCCTGCGGTGCACGGCCCCAGGTTTGTCTGTCATAGGCATCGACACCCAGACCGTGAAATTTCAGCATCCGTAGCTGGCGGGCAAGGTTTTCATTATCAGTTACAATCAGGCCACCTTCCGCACAGGTAATATTTTTAATGGCATGAAATGAAAAAATAGCGGTACCTTTTGCGCCAATATGTCGCCCTTTGTAATACGTACCGACGGCATGGGCAGCATCTTCGATAACTGCGATGCCGTAACGTTCGCCAATGGCGCGAATGGCGTCAATATCTGCTGGCGCACCGGCATAATGCACCGGAATGATGGCTTTAGTGCGTGGCGTTATGGCTGACTCGATCGCTTCAGGCGTGACCATCAGCGTATCGCGGTCGACATCCACCATTACCGGCGTTGCACCCAACAAGGAAATCATATTGAGGGTTGAAACCCAGGTCAGGGAAGGCGTAATCACTTCATCGCCCTTGCCAATTTCCAACGCCATTAGCGTGATATGCATTCCGGCGGTGGCTGAACTGACCGCGATGGCATGCTGATTTCCCGTCAACTGGCAAAAGGCTTGCTCAAGCGCCTGATTCTTCGGACCGGTTGTGAGCCAACCGGATTCGAGAACCTCTTTAACTGCAGCGAGTTCCTCCACGCCCATTGCTGGTCGCGAAAAAGGCAAAAATTCTGACATTGCTTTTCCTTCCGCCATTGAATACCTGTCCACTTATATTTGCTATAAAGAGTGTTGTGTATATTTTGCCATTTGGAGCGAAATTTTAAGGATAGAATATTAACTTAACCTTAAGAAACTAATATTAGACGTAAATATTGAAATTTTTATATTTTTTCTTATTTAGGCTTTGCATTTGGCAAAATTTTGAGGCATTTTGCCGACATCGTAGGATTTTTAATATTACACCAACTGCTAATTATCGCCAGAAATGTCGCTCAATTTTACGGTAATTGTCTGGTTGCGCTTGTCTATAGGTGGAGTTTACGTGTTAGCTTTTTGCCGCTCATCATTGAAGTCAAAAAAATATTTCATCATTTTACTGGCGCTCGCTGCAATTGCCGGACTGGGTACTCATGCCGCCTGGAGTAGCAATGGTTTGCCACGTATCGACAATAAAACATTGGCCAGACTGGCACAGCAGCACCCGGTTGTCGTTTTGTTTCGCCATGCTGAACGTTGCGATCGTTCAACCAATCAATGCTTGTCAGATAAAACAGGTATTACGGTTAAAGGTACCCAGGATGCCCGTGAACTGGGCAACGCTTTTAGCGCTGACATCCCTGATTTCGATCTTTATTCCAGTAATACCGTCCGGACCATTCAGTCGGCGACCTGGTTTTCCGCGGGTAAAAAGCTGACGGTAGATAAACGACTTCTTCAGTGCGGTAATGAGATTTATAGTGCAATTAAGGACTTACAAAGCAAAGCGCCTGATAAAAATATCGTTATTTTCACCCATAATCATTGCCTGACATATATTGCTAAAAATAAGCGTGATGCGACATTTAAACCTGATTATCTGGATGGTTTAGTCATGCATGTGGAAAAAGGCAAAGTTTATCTGGATGGGGAATTCGTTAACCACTAAATTTTCAATCTGACAGCCAGTGATGGCTGTCATCATTGTTAAAGAAGACCTTTCAAACGTAACGTTTTTCGGGTGGCAACATTTAAATCATAATGCACCAGATCTTCAGGTTTTACCCACGCGTAGTCCTGAAACTCTTCGTTTATTTTCACTTCTCGGTTGGCAGAAACGCAGTCAAAAATCAGGTAAATCATATAAATCTCTTCCTTGCGACCATCTGCATACGTCTTGGTGCGAATATCATCGCTGAAGGTCCACGGCGTGATTTCTGTCAAAAGCAGCTGTTCTCCCAGTTCTTCGCGAATTTCGCGGCGTAGTGCCTCTTCAATTCGTTCGCCAGACTCCACGCCGCCACCCGAAAGCGCCCATTGACCGGGGAAAACGCCGCGATCGTCGGCCATTTTACACAGCAAATAAGCACCATCATTTTGAATCAAAGGGCATACAATAGTCCGTTGTCGCATAGGGGTATTCCTTATAAATAAAAAGAAACCATGAGAATACGGTAACTCAGAAATATGTGAAAGTGACAGTAATCTCTTTTGCAATGATAACTGCACTTATTATTATTTTTGTGTGTATCGGTAAAGTGTGTTTATTTTTTCGGCGTTTAATTATTTAAGAAGTATTTAGTTACAATAAGTGACTAGATCCCTTTTTTCGCTCATTGAATCCTCTGTGCCAGGCAGTACAATCCCGCAGCTTTGGGAATTTTGATTAATTGCTTGTGGGAAAGGGGATAATGAAAAAAATTGCGCTAGCAGGTCTGGCCGGAATGCTGTTGGTTTCTGCATCGGTCAATGCAATGAGCATCAGCGGCCAGGCGGGTAAAGAATACACCAATATTGGTGTCGGTTTTGGGACTGAATCGACGGGCCTGGCTTTAAGCGGTAACTGGACACATAACGACGACGACGGTGACGTCGCGGGCGTGGGGCTGGGGTTGAATCTGCCTCTCGGGCCGTTAATGGCGACCGTTGGCGGAAAAGGCGTTTACACCAACCCGAATTACGGCGATGAAGGTTATGCCGCAGCGGTAGGAGGTGGTTTGCAGTGGAAAATTGGCAACAGCTTCCGTTTGTTTGGCGAGTATTACTACTCTCCGGATTCGCTCTCCAGCGGTATTCAAAGTTATGAGGAAGCGAATGCTGGCGCGCGTTACACCATTATGCGTCCAGTCAGTATTGAGGCGGGTTATCGCTACCTGAATCTGTCGGGTAAAGACGGTAACCGCGACAACGCCGTGGCTGACGGCCCGTATGTTGGGGTTAACGCCAGTTTCTGATCCCTTCCGGCGCGGCATTCTGTCGCGCCATTCAGTTTCTTACTACGCCTTATCTCCCTTTGCGTTATAGTGATTCGATAACAAAAGCAGGAGATAACCATGTTAAAAGTGGAAATGCTATCCACCGGGGATGAAGTGTTACACGGGCAAATCGTTGACACTAACGCTGCCTGGCTGGCCGATTTTTTCTTTCATCAGGGGCTGCCATTATCTCGCCGCAATACGGTGGGGGATAACCTTGATGACTTAGTCACCATTCTTCGCGAACGTAGTCAGCACGCCGATGTGCTGATCGTTAACGGCGGGCTGGGACCGACCAGCGATGATTTAAGCGCACTCGCCGCTGCGACAGCAAAAGGTGAAGGCATGGTGCTGCATGAAGCCTGGCTCAAAGAGATGGAACGCTATTTCCACGAACGTGGACGAGTAATGGCACCGAGCAACCGTAAACAAGCGGAGCTGCCTGCCAGTGCTGAATTTATCAATAACCCGGTAGGCACCGCCTGTGGTTTTGCCGTGCAGCTTAATCGTTGCCTGATGTTCTTTACTCCCGGCGTACCGTCAGAATTTAAGGTGATGGTCGAGCACGAAATCCTGCCGCGTCTGCGCGAGCGTTTTTCTTTACCACAGCCGCCGGTTTGTCTGCGTTTAACTACCTTTGGTCGTTCGGAAAGCGATCTGGCACAAAGCCTGGACACTCTACAACTGCCGCCGGGCGTAACAATGGGCTATCGCTCTTCAATGCCGATTATCGAACTGAAACTCACCGGACCGGCAAGCGAGCAACAGGCGATGGAAAAACTGTGGCTGGACGTTAAACGTGTTGCCGGACAGAGCGTGATTTTCGAAGGCACCGAAGGACTGCCCGCGCAGATCAGTCGCGAATTGCAAAACCGCCAGTTCAGCCTGACGTTGAGCGAGCAATTCACCGGCGGTTTATTGGCTTTGCAACTTTCTCGCGCAGGTGCTCCATTGCTGGCGTGTGAAGTGGTTCCTTCACAGGAAGAAACCCTGGCGCAAACTGCGCACTGGATTACAGAACGGCGGGCCAACCATTTTGCCGGGCTGGCACTGGCTGTTTCGGGTTTCGAGAACGAGCATCTCAACTTTGCGCTAGCCACGCCAGACGGCACTTTCGCTCTGCGTGTGCGTTTCAGCACTACACGCTACAGCCTGGCTATCCGTCAGGAAGTGTGCGCAATGATGGCACTGAATATGCTGCGCCGTTGGTTAAACGGCCAGGACATCGCCAGTGAGCATGGCTGGATTGAGGTTGTTGAGTCCATGACCTTATCTGTCTGATTCCGCCACTCTGTGCCGGTTTACTGCACCGGCACATTCCCCCTCCGGCAAAACTTGTCCAACCCTCCCTACGGTGAGCGTGGTGTTGGGGCCAGTGTGGCACGGGCTGCGCGCTGGGGACGCATTGAGAATTACATGGCGCAAGTTAACGATTCACTTTGTCTGTTGGTGCAGGTGGAAAGTAAAACGGCACTGGATAACCTGGACGAGATCCTCGACGTCGAAGGGATTGATGGCGTGTTTATTGGACCAGCGGATCTTTCTGCGTC
The DNA here is from genome assembly GCF_046486385.1 of Escherichia sp. WS33. Taxonomy (NCBI): domain Bacteria; kingdom Pseudomonadati; phylum Pseudomonadota; class Gammaproteobacteria; order Enterobacterales; family Enterobacteriaceae; genus Escherichia; species Escherichia sp. WS33. The sequence continues at coordinate 146,540 of NZ_JBJQLJ010000009.1, forward strand.
GTTGGGCTACCCGGATAACGCCGGGCACCCGGAAGTGCAGCGAATTATTGAAACCAGCATTCGGCGGATCCGTGCTGCGGGTAAAGCGGCTGGTTTTCTGGCTGTGGCTCCTGATATGGCGCAGCAATGCCTGGCGTGGGGAGCGAACTTTGTCGCTGTTGGCGTTGACACGATGCTCTACAGCGATGCCCTGGATCAACGACTGGCGATGTTTAAATCAGGCAAAAATGGGCCACGCATAAAAGGTAGTTATTGATATCAAAGGCCCATGGGGATCGGCTGTGGGCCTGTGTTAATTAGTGGTTATTCGCTGCCAGATCGGCTTCGCTTAGCTGGGTGGCCGCGAGCACCTGGTCACGATCAATGCCCTGTTCCAGCATGCGCAAAGCAATTTTAATGGCTTGTTCATGCATACCTTCCTGCCAGCCAATTTGATGCCCTTCCTGCCGTAGCCGTTCAGCAATAGTCATTAATCTCTCCTTTTGTAGTGGTGAACGTTCGGCAATCTCCTCAATAAAACGGGTGAAACGGGAGGTATCGCCGCATTGCAGCAGATAATTAAACAGTGTTTGTAGCTGGCTGTCATTAGTGAAGCCTCTAACCAAAAGCGTGGTGATCCTGTCGACCATGCCGATTAAATCGCGGTCGCGAATATGCTTTTGAATCAGTTCCAGCAGAGCTATACGCCGATGTTGCATGATCTCATCGTCAGGTACGATGGTGATATCCACCAACGGAAAAGCTTCGGTGTACAACTGCCGGGCAAGTTGCGGATCGTCAAACTCATCCAGCCAGTTAAGTGAGTACGGGTAGGGCGATGTTTCGCCATGATAAAACAGCAATGGCACCACCAGCGGAACTCTGTCATAGCCTTTATCCAGGTGACGCTGCATGGCGGCAGTGGCATAGCGCATTAGCCGAAAAGCCATATTCTTTTCTGCAGAGCTTTGATGTTCAATCACGCAGTAGATATAGCCGTCACCGTCGCTGGTTTCCACGGACCACAAAACATCCGAGTAGTAAGCGCGTAAACTTTTTTCAATAAAACTAGTGGGTTCCAGGCGTAAGGTTTGCAGGTTGCAAAGCTTGCGCAGTGGTTCTGGTAAATGTATTTCGAGAAAATCCCCTGCGGTTTCGGGTGTGAACATAAAGGTTTTAAACACCGCATCATGCGGGGAGGATGTTGTTGATTCGGTCATGGTTGTCCGTCACCTGATATTTATGATGACGCGACATTACGTCTATCCCGGGCCTTTGACATCTGTCAGTTTCAGCCTTTGCGAGACATTTTCAGAGGAATTTTCAAAGCGTTGCAACGCATACATGGTGCGTGGAATCGCGCTCGCAAAAATGCCCGATAAGCAATGTGCTTACCGGGCATCAAAAGGTCGGTTAAGCCAGCGCCTGGGCCAGTAGCGTAATCGGATGTTCGCAGCGAAGGCTCGTGGACATCTCAATCTGCCATTTGCAGGTTTCGCAGTCGGTGATGACCAGATCCGCGCCGCTCTCTTCTATCTGGCGGAACAGTGGCGCACCGATGGCTTGTGAGGTGGGGTAGTTCTCTTTTTTGAAACCGTAAGTACCCGCAATACCGCAGCACTGGGAATCCAGCACCGTTAACTCAAGCCCCGGGATTTTACGCAACAGCTCCAGGGTGTAGAGCGTCCAGCCCATTTTTTCCATATGGCACGGAGTGTGATAAACCACTTTCAGCGGCAGCGGTTTCAGCGGTAACGTTTTGCCTTCGTCCAGCTTGCGCCACAGCCAGCGGGTTGCCAGTTCGATATGATCGCGCAAGCCTTTGTTGTCGACATTCAGCACTTCCGGGTATTCGTCGCGCAGGGCAAATGTACAGGTTGAGGAGGTGGCAATCACCGGAATGCCTTTTACTCCCACAGCTTCGCGGATCGACTCTACATTCGTAATTGCCTGTTTGCGTGCTTTATCGGTAAAGCCGTTGGCGATTAGCGGTACGCCGCAGCATTTTTCTTTGCTGAGCAGTTGTACACCGGTACCCATTGCGTTGAGCACTTTAATTAAATCTTTACCTAACTGCGGATGGTTGTAGTTAACGAAGCAGCCGTGAAAGAAAGCGACCTGGTCTTTATATTGTGCTTGCTGAGCCGCTATGCTGCGATACCAGCGACGGAACGTGCCGAAGGAGTATTTCGGTAGCGTGCGGCGATGATCGATTTTTAACGCCGCATCAAGCAGCTGCCGCACCGGTTTCAGCGAGGTAGCGGTGTTGACGATTGGTGCGAACGGCGTGGAAACGCTACCCATCAGGTCGGTATGACTCAACACAAAATTACGCAGCGACGGGCGCGTGGTGTCATATTTTGCCCGCGCGCGCTGGATAATATCGCCAATCTTCACATCGGACGGGCAGGCGACTTCACAACGTTTGCAGTTGATGCAATATTTCAGCGCCTCGTCATACAGTGCGCCATCTTTCAAACGCAGACGCTCGCCATCCGGCCCGGCTTGTTTTGGCCCTGGATAACCGGGATTCACCCGGCTCACCGGGCAGGCGGTGGTGCAGACGGTGCACTTAATGCAGTTTTCGAAGCTGGTGTCGTTCATTGTTGGCCTCCTGCGCGTTGGGCAATCTGTTGAGCGGCATGTAAAGCACTGACGGCACAAACACCGCCGCCGCATCCCTGGGCGATGGGATCAAATCCGCCCAGCACCGAACCGATGGCAAACAGGTTCTCAATGGTTTGCCCTGCCTGCGACGGGCGTAGCGTCTCATCAGTGGTTACACCGAACTGCTGCCACGGTTGCGGCGCAAAAAAATCGCCCTTATACCATTCACCCCGCGTGGCGGTTTGTAGCACATCAAGGCCGAGAATCGGCTCGCGAATGCCGTTACGTTCCGCTACCAGTCCGCCACTAAAGAAACTGCCGCTGGCGAGAACCGCGAAACGTGGACGTAGCGGAATATCGGCGTGATTGCGGGTCCAGATTTCATTCACTACGCCATTTTTACAGGTCACTTTTTTCACTTCATCGCCCGGCATCCACACGCCACCCTGGCGCACAAACTGGCGCTGTAACTGGTTTTGCAGACGAATGCCCAGCACGGAAGGCGGCAGCGTTGGCAAAAGCATCAGTGAACAAGGTAGTTTTTCATTCAACCAACGCCACAGTTTGTCATCGGCCAGGCCGAAGCAGGCGGGCATCAGGATCATTTCGCAGGTATTGGCGACAGGAATAAGCGCATCAAGTAACAGCGGCCAGTTTTCTTCATTATCAAGGAAACGGGCGATATTCACAGCGCGAAATTCGGTGGCGTTATTGCGCAGGACATCCAGTTCCGGCAGCTCTATTTCTGCGGTTTCAACCGAAAGATCCAGTTCGCGCAACGAAGCCGCCGCAAGATGCGCCTGGAAATCCATCAGCCCGCTTATCCCCACTACACATATCTTCTTCGCGGGTAGCGGCCAGACGGGAACTTCTGGCGAACTTAACCAGGTTGCACGCAAAGTGCCGAGCGGGGTAACGCGCTGATGGGCCAGTTCCACGCTGCCCTGCAATTGCGCACCGCTTTCAGCGATCAATGCCTGCGCCTGGCAAGCGAGATCGAGCACGCGTTGTGGTTCGAGAAGACTGTAAGGATGGGCTGGTGCCTGCTGACGCAAAGATTCCAGTCCACTGTGAATGTCTGTCACCGGTTGACCATCAGGCAGATGGCTCAGCAAATCCAGCGAACCGGATGAGAAATGCAGCGCGCTTTGACCACGCGTGACAATGGCACAGCGCAGGCCGTGTTTTTGCAGTTGCAGGCCACAGAGTAATCCGGCGAGGCCGCCGCCCATAATGACAGTATCAAAGCGCATCTTTCTGCTCCTTCTCCAGACCACACAGTCCCTGATAAACCCAGCGGGTAAATTCGCTTTCGCGCAGTGCGTCTCCCCAGGCGATGGGTTGCACGCCTTTCCAGCGTTCGTTAAGGAAGGTGGAAAGTTGCTCGATAGATTGCGCGGACGTCGTGACGTTAAAACGTTGCAGCAGTCCGGCAGCGCGGCAGGCGCAGAGTTCGCCCTGGCAGGTACCCATCCCCACACGGGTACGACGGCGTAAATCCAGCAGGCTATTAACGTTTAAATTTTCTACCGCGTACTGAACTTCACCCGCAGTTACCGCTTCGCACTCACATACCAGGCTACGATGCAGACGGCCTTCGCTCAGCCAGGCAGGCGTGCGATCGCCATGACGATAAACCGCAGAACCGCGCAGCGGGGCAGGCAGGGAGATGACTTTACGCAAGGTAACTTCAGCGGGTTCTTGTGAACCAGGCAGTGCCAGATCGGCAGTCGTACAGGGGCGCGTGTTGCCCAGTTTGCGGCATACCGCGTCGGTAGCCCATTCAGCCATCAGCCGATAGGTCATCAGTTTGCCACCGGTGATGGTGATAAATCCGTCCAGACCATCGCGTTCAGCATGGTCGAGCAGCACGATGCCACGGCTGACGTTACGTCCGCTCGGGTCGTCATCGCTGGCAACCAGCGGGCGCACGCCAGAATAGGCCCGCAAAATGCGCGTTTTCGCCATCACGGGGGCCAGTTTTTCCCCTTCACGCAGCAGAATATCAACCTCTTCTGCCGTCACTCGATTATCGTCAATCTCGTTGTAATCAATACGTAAAGAGGTGGTACCAATCAGCGAAATGGTATCGCCAGGCACCAGAATATCGGCGTCGGAAGGTTTACGGCAGCGGTTGATCACATGCTGGTTAATGCGGTGATCCATGATCAGCAGCGATCCTTTCGCCGGGAACATGCGAATGCGCAGATCGGCATATTCGGCAATGTGTTGCCCCCAGATCCCAGCGGCATTAACCACGACAGGTGCATGAAGGGCCTGAGTTTCGCCGGTGAGATGATTACGTACACGAACACCGCACACCGTCGCGCCTTCACGAATCAGCCCCGTGACTTCATGAGCGGTAAGGATAACGGCACCGTGTTCTTTGGCATCCAGCATGTTTGCTGCGGTCAGACGAAATGGATCAACGGTGCCATCCGGAACTTTCACCGCGCCAATCAGTGCCGGGTTAACGGCAGGTTCGATAATGCGCGCTTGCTGCGGGTCTATAGCTTCTGCGCTGATCCCTGCTTCTTCGCAGGCGCGAATAAAAGTGGCCTGGAATGAGAGGTCATCTTCCGGCAGGGTGATAAACAGGCCGTTGGTTGGTTCAACGCAGTGACGTGCAATGCGTTTCAGGATCTGGTTTTCACTAATGCATTCGCGGGCCGATTCCGCATCGGTTACCGCATAGCGCGCACCGCTGTGCAGCAGGCCGTGGTTACGCCCGGTGGCACCGGTTGCGATGTCGTGGCGCTCAACCAAAATCACGCGCAGCCCGCGCAGGGCACAGTCGCGGGCAATCCCGGCTCCCGTTGCGCCGCCACCAATGATAATCACGTCACTTGATTGCGAGTCGCGAGTTTTCATTGTTATCCCTCTGAAGTTCGTTTTTTACCATTTAGCCATAGTAAAAACATGAATTGTTTGATTTCGCGCATATTCGCTCATAATTCGAAAGTGAAACGTGATTTCATGCGTCATTCTGAACATTTTGTAAATCTTATTTAATAATGTGTGCGGCAATTCACATTTAATTTCTGAATGTTTTCTTAACATCGCGGCAACTAAAGAAACGGCAGGTTCTCCCACTGAATCAGTCTGTTAATCATAAATAAGACCACGGGCCACGGAGGCTTTCAATGTTGAGTATTTTTAAACCAGCGCCACACAAAGCGCGCTTACCTGCTGCGGAGATCGATCCGACTTATCGTCGATTGCGCTGGCAAATTTTCCTGGGGATATTCTTTGGCTATGCGGCTTACTATTTGGTTCGTAAGAACTTTGCGCTTGCTATGCCTTATCTGGTTGAGCAGGGATTCTCACGCGGTGATTTAGGTTTTGCCCTTTCGGGGATCTCGATTGCTTATGGATTTTCGAAATTCATCATGGGTTCGGTATCGGATCGCTCGAATCCGCGCGTTTTCCTGCCCGCAGGTTTGATTCTGGCGGCGGCAGTGATGTTGTTTATGGGCTTTGTGCCATGGGCGACGTCGAGCATTGCGGTGATGTTTGTACTGTTGTTCCTCTGCGGTTGGTTCCAGGGGATGGGGTGGCCGCCGTGTGGTCGTACTATGGTGCACTGGTGGTCGCAGAAAGAACGTGGCGGCATTGTGTCAGTGTGGAACTGTGCGCACAACGTCGGTGGTGGTATTCCGCCGCTGCTGTTCCTGCTGGGGATGGCCTGGTTCAATGACTGGCATGCGGCGCTCTATATGCCTGCTTTCTGCGCCATTCTGGTGGCATTATTCGCCTTTGCGATGATGCGCGATACCCCGCAATCCTGTGGCTTGCCGCCGATCGAAGAGTACAAAAATGATTATCCGGACGACTATAACGAAAAAGCGGAACAGGAGCTGACGGCGAAGCAAATCTTCATGCAGTACGTACTGCCGAACAAACTGCTGTGGTATATCGCCATCGCCAACGTGTTCGTTTATCTGCTGCGTTACGGCATCCTCGACTGGTCACCGACTTATCTGAAAGAGGTTAAGCATTTCGCGCTGGATAAATCCTCCTGGGCCTACTTCCTTTATGAATATGCAGGTATTCCGGGCACTCTGCTGTGCGGCTGGATGTCGGATAAAGTCTTCCGTGGCAACCGTGGGGCAACCGGCGTTTTCTTTATGACACTGGTGACCATCGCGACTATCGTTTACTGGATGAACCCGGCAGGTAACCCAACCGTCGATATGATTTGTATGATTGTTATCGGCTTCCTGATCTACGGTCCTGTGATGCTGATCGGTCTGCATGCGCTGGAACTGGCACCGAAAAAAGCGGCAGGTACGGCAGCGGGCTTTACCGGGCTGTTTGGTTACCTGGGCGGTTCGGTGGCGGCGAGCGCGATTGTTGGCTACACCGTGGACTTCTTCGGCTGGGATGGCGGCTTTATGGTAATGATTGGCGGCAGCATTCTGGCGGTTATCTTGTTGATTGTTGTGATGATTGGCGAAAAACGTCGCCATGAACAATTACTGCAAAAACGCAACGGAGGCTAATGGCATGAAATTGACGCTGAAAAACCTTAGCATGGCGATCATGATGAGCACTATAGTCATGGGAAGCAGTGCAATGGCGGCGGACAGCAACGAAAAAATAGTCATCGCCCATCGCGGTGCCAGTGGATATTTGCCGGAGCATACGCTGCCAGCAAAAGCGATGGCGTATGCGCAGGGAGCGGATTATCTGGAACAGGATTTGGTGATGACCAAAGACGACCATCTGGTTGTTCTGCATGACCATTATCTCGATCGTGTTACTGATGTTGCCGATCGTTTCCCGGATCGGGCGCGCAAAGACGGTCGTTACTACGCGATAGATTTCACGCTGGATGAAATTAAGTCGCTGAAATTTACCGAAGGTTTCGATATTGAAAACGGTAAAAAAGTGCAGACTTATCCGGGGCGTTTCCCAATGGGTAAGTCCGACTTCCGGGTGCACACCTTTGAAGAAGAGATTGAATTTGTTCAGGGGTTAAATCACTCTACCGGGAAAAATATCGGTATTTATCCTGAAATCAAAGCGCCGTGGTTCCATCATCAGGAAGGGAAGGATATTGCGGCAAAAACGCTGGAAGTGCTGAAGAAATATGGTTACACCGGTAAGGACGACAAAGTTTATTTGCAATGTTTTGATGCTGATGAGCTGAAGCGTATTAAGAATGAGCTGGAACCTAAAATGGGCATGGATCTCAATCTGGTACAGTTGATTGCCTATACCGACTGGAATGAAACGCAGCAGAAACAGCCGGATGGAAGCTGGGTTAATTACAACTACGACTGGATGTTTAAGCCGGGTGCTATGAAACAGGTGGCGGAATATGCCGACGGTATCGGGCCGGATTACCATATGTTGATTGAGGAAACATCGCAGCCGGGTAATATCAAACTCACTGGCATGGTGCAAGATGCTCAGCAGAATAAACTGGTAGTGCATCCTTATACCGTGCGGTCAGATAAACTGCCTGAATACACTACTGATGTGAATCAGTTATATGATGCTCTGTATAACAAAGCGGGTGTAAATGGGCTGTTTACTGATTTCCCTGATAAGGCAGTAAAATTCCTTAATAAAGAGTAATGCTACTGCAGGATGGCGTTCATGCGCCATCCTGTCTCACATCAAATTTTTCCATTCACCACGAGTTGTTCCGTACACGTTTGTAGTAAAAACAGTGGACTGCCTTCTACCGGCTTTTCTTTAGCCAGCAACGAAATCTGTCGATAGAAAGTTGGTTCGAGAGGAACGGAACACAATTCACCTGCAATGCTTTTCAGCGTTAACTCTGGTTGTAAGGCGATGCCTAATCCCTGTCGAATAAAATTCATCGCTGTATCCGCCTGATTAAATTCACATTTTATCTGCTGGGCGCACTATTAGTGGTAGTGGCTGGTGGAATCTATGCGCTGCAAATGAAGGGTAAAAGCGGTGTCAAGCTAGTAGTGGCAAAAGAAATTCATTAATACGACACGTTTCATTAAGATTTTCCTCAGGTAACCACCTATAGTCATTGTCGTTAATAAAAATAACAGGCGATAGGGTATGGCAGTTTCAGCAAAGTACGACGAATTTAATCACTGGTGGGCAACAGAGGGCGACTGGGTTGAAGAGCCTAACTATCGCCGTAATGGTATGAGCGGGGTGCAATGCGTCGAGCGCAACGGCAAAAAGCTGTATGTAAAGCGCATGACGCATCATCTGTTTCATTCCGTACGTTATCCGTTCGGCCGACCAACGATTGTCCGTGAGGTTGCGGTAATTAAAGAACTGGAACGGGCCGGTGTCATCGTGCCGAAGATCGTTTTTGGTGAAGCGGTGAAAATTGAGGGTGAATGGCGAGCGTTGCTGGTGACTGAAGATATGGCGGGGTTCATCAGCATTGCTGACTGGTATGCCCAGCATGCAGTATCGCCTTATTCTGACGAAGTACGGCAAGCCATGTTGAAAGCAGTGGCGCTGGCGTTTAAGAAAATGCATAGCATTAATCGTCAGCATGGCTGTTGTTATGTTCGCCATATCTATGTGAAAACAGAAGGTAATGCAGAAGCTGGTTTTCTTGACCTGGAGAAAAGTCGTCGCCGCTTGCGTCGCGATAAAGCGATTAATCATGACTTCCGCCAGCTGGAAAAATATCTGGAGCCAATCCCCAAAGCGGACTGGGAGCAGGTGAAAGCGTATTACTACGCCATGTAATCGTTGTAGGCCAGATAAGACGCATAAGCGTTGTATCTGGCACTACAACCAATTCACATCTCGATTTCAATATCGCCTTTTGCCCGGCAACAACAGGGCAAAATTTCCCCCGGCTGAATAAAGGCTAACGGTTCGGCAATCCAGTCAACCTGACCTGCAACCAGACGGGTGCGACAGGAGCCGCAGTAACCTTCGCGACACTGATACTCAACCGCCACATTGTGGGATTCCAGCGCCGCCAGAAGGGAAGGGTGTTCATCCTGGCACAGCAGTTGTGTGCCAGTGATGCGCAGGGTAACGCGGGCCATCAGAGTTGGAAGTTACTCAAATCGTCGGTGTCCACTTCCGCGTCAATCTGCCCGACCAGATAAGAACTGACTTCCACTTCCTGCGGAGCAACCTGCACGTTATCAGACACCAGCCAGGTGTTGATCCATGGGATCGGGTTGGAGCGCGTCTGGAACGGCAGATCCAAACCGACTGCCTGCATACGGATATTGGTGATGTATTCAACGTACTGGCAGAGAATGTCTTTATTCAGACCAATCATCGAACCGTCGCGGAACAGATAATCCGCCCAGTCTTTCTCCTGTTGAGCTGCCTGAACAAACAGGTCATAGCACTCCTGCTTACACTCTTCGGCAATTTCCGCCATCTCAGGATCGTCCGCGCCGCTGCGCAGCAGATTCAGCATATGCTGGGTGCCGGTCAGGTGCAGGGCTTCGTCGCGGGCAATCAGGCGAATAATTTTGGCGTTGCCTTCCATCAATTCGCGTTCTGCAAATGCGAAGGAACAAGCAAAGCTGACGTAGAAACGAATCGCTTCCAGCGCGTTAACGCTCATCAGGCAGAGATACAGTTTTTTCTTCAGCTCGCGCAGGCTAACGGTCACAGTTTTACCGTTAACGGTGTGGGTGCCTTCGCCCAGAAGGTGCCAGTAGCTGGTCATTTCGATCAGTTCATCGTAATAGCTGGAGATCCCTTCCGCACGTTTCTGGATCTGCTCGTTGGTGACGATATCGTCAAACACAACAGACGGATCGTTAACGATATTACGAATGATATGAGTATAGGAACGGGAATGAATCGTTTCTGAGAACGCCCAGGTTTCGACCCAGGTTTCCAGTTCCGGAATAGAAATAAGCGGCAATAGCGCCACGTTCGGACTACGACCCTGAATGGAGTCCAGCAGCGTCTGATATTTCAGGTTGCTGATAAAGATGTGTTTTTCGTGCTCCGGCAGCGCCTGGTAATCGATACGGTCGCGGGAGACGTCAACTTCTTCCGGACGCCAGAAGAAAGAGAGCTGCTTTTCGATCAGCTTTTCGAAGATGTCATATTTTTGCTGATCGTAGCGAGCCACGTTGACCGGCTGACCAAAAAACATCGGTTCTTTAAGCTGATCATTTTTCGTCTGTGAAAAGGTGGTATATGCCATGAGTGTGTCCTGTGGTTTTATTACCCCTCACCCTAACCCTCTCCCGCAAGGGGAGAGGGGACGGTTTGGTGCAAAGGCTGGGGGATTATCAGATCTTACATGCGCCGCTTTCGCAGCCATCGTCCTGGATTGACGGCACCAGATCGTCCTGCGCGTCTTCAGCGCCGTCACGGGTGTTCTGATAATACAGCGTTTTGACCCCGAATTTGTAGGCGGTGAGCAGGTCTTTCAGCAACTGCTGCATCGGCACTTTTCCTGACGGGAAACGTGACGGATCGTAGTTGGTGTTAGCAGAGATCGACTGATCGATAAATTTCTGCATGATACCTACCAGTTGCAGGTAGCCATCGTTACCCGGCATTTCCCACAGCAGCTCATAGGCGTCGTGCAGGTGCTCGTAGTCCGGCACCACCTGGCGCAAAATACCGTCTTTCGACGCTTTGATGCTGACGTAACCGCGCGGCGGTTCAATACCGTTAGTGGCGTTAGAGATCTGCGAAGAGGTCTCGGACGGCATCAGGGCAGAAAGCGTGGAGTTACGCAGGCCGTGCGTTTTGATTGATTCACGCAATGCTTCCCAGTCGTAATGCAGCGGCTCATTAGCGATGGCATCCAGATCTTTCTTATAGGTATCGATCGGCAGGATCCCTTTCGCGTAAGTGGTTTCGTTAAACCACGGGCACGCGCCTTGCTCTTTAGCCAGCTCATTAGACGCTTTCAGCAGGTAATACTGAATCGCTTCGAAGGTTTTATGCGTCAGGTTGTTGGCGCTGCCGTCGGAGTAGCGTTTACCGTGCTTCGCCAGATAGTAAGCGAAGTTAATCACACCAATACCCAGCGTACGACGCCCCATCGCTCCACGTTTGGCGGCCGGGATCGGGTAATCCTGATAATCCAGCAGCGCGTCAAGTGCACGAACCGCCAGAATTGCCAGCTCTTCCAGTTCATCCAGGCTATTAATTGCGCCCAGGTTGAAAGCAGACAGCGTACACAGCGCGATTTCACCGTTCTCGTCGTTGACGTCGTTCAGCGGTTTGGTCGGCAGGGCTATCTCCAGGCACAGGTTAGACTGACGCACTGGCGCGATGGCCGGATCAAACGGGCTATGGGTATTGCAGTGGTCAACGTTCTGAATATAGATACGACCGGTAGACGCACGTTCCTGCATCATCAGCGAGAACAGCTCAACGGCTTTCACACGCTGCTTGCGGATGCTGTCGTCTTTCTCATATTTGGTATACAGGCGTTCAAACTCTTCCTGATCGGCGAAGAATGCGTCGTACAGCCCCGGTACGTCGGACGGGCTGAACAGGGTGATATCTTCACCTTTCAGCAGGCGGGTATACATCAGTTTGTTGATCTGTACCCCGTAGTCCATATGGCGCACGCGGTTGCCTTCCACACCACGGTTGTTTTTCAACACCAGCAGGCTTTCCACTTCCAGATGCCACATCGGGTAGAACAGCGTTGCCGCACCGCCGCGCACGCCGCCCTGAGAGCAGGATTTCACCGCTGTCTGGAAATGTTTGTAGAACGGAATACAGCCGGTATGGAACGCTTCACCACCGCGAATCGGGCTACCCAGCGCACGAATACGCCCGGCGTTGATGCCGATCCCGGCACGCTGGGAAACGTATTTCACAATCGCGCTGGAGGTAGCGTTGATGGAATCCAGACTGTCACCGCACTCGATCAGTACGCAGGAGCTGAACTGACGAGTCGGGGTACGCACGCCGGACATGATTGGCGTCGGCAGCGAAATTTTAAATGTGGAAACCGCGTCGTAAAAACGCTTCACATATTGCAGGCGCGTTTCACGCGGGTAGTTCGAGAACAGGCACGCGGCAACCAGAATATAAAGGAACTGGGCGCTTTCGTAGATTTCGCCGGTCACGCGGTTCTGTACCAGATATTTGCCTTCCAGCTGCTTAACGGCAGCATAAGAGAAGGTCATATCACGGTCGTGATCGATAAACGTGTCCATCTGCTTGAACTCTTCTTCCGTGTAGTCTTCCAGCAGATGATTATCGTATTTGCCCATCTCGACCATTTTCACCACGTGGTCGTACAGCGCAGGCGGCTCAAACTGGCCGTAGGCTTTTTTACGCAGGTGGAAGATCGCCAGGCGCGCGGCGAGATACTGATAATCCGGCGCATCACGGGAGATCAGGTCTGCGGCCGCCTTGATAATGGTTTCGTGGATGTCAGAGGTCTTGATACCGTCATAAAACTGAATGTGGGAGCGCAGCTCGACCTGGGAAATCGAAACGTTATGCAGTCCTTCTGCCGCCCAATCCAGAACGCGATGGATTTTGTCGAGATTGATGCGCTCTGTGCTACCGTCGCGCTTTGTCACCAGCAGATTCTGATTCATGTATGTCGTACCTGTTTTTGGAATTCTTTCCGCAATAGTTTCATGCAGACTACCTGTAGTACGGGAAGCTGCTTAGAACACTATATATAGGGGGTATGTTTGGGATTCACTGCAAGATAGTGTGAAAATGGCCCTCTTGCAAGTGCATAACTTTGTGGATAACTCAGGAAGGAAAAAGTGGCTTTCGCGCACCTTAGGTCAGACAAGGTGTCCGGGAAAGTCAATGGGAAGAGAAAAATTTGTTAAAAATAACTGTTCGGCGATTTCTTGAACGGCAGAATAGGTTGGATAAATTGATATAGATGGTTTATTAATCTTTTTGCTAATGATTGCAAAAATTGATCTAAGCACGAGTCATCACATAATCTGATGTATCAGTTGTGGTCAATATATAAACGAATGTAAGCGATTGTTGATGTCGAAATGGTTGTTTTCTATTCGGTTATTGTTAAATGCGAAGCCATTTTGTTAATTTACCTTATATTATAAGAAAATTATTCATTACTTTAATTTAGTTTAAATATAACTGGTATCCCTTAAGGTTATTAACTTGAATTATGACGCACTGATATTATTCATCAAATAATAACAAAATAGCCATTGCATCGGGTTGGACAATTTACAAAAGAAAGATTGGATTTGCCCCTATATTTCCAGACACCTGTTATCACTTAACCCATTACTGGCCTGCTGCCGCAGATATTCCCGTGGCGAGCGATAACCCAGTGCACTATGCGGGTGCCATTCGTTATAATGCTCGAACGCCTCTGCAAGGTTCTTTGCTGCCGTTAACCCGTCTGGTTTAGGCATGATACTGATGTAGTCACGCTTTATCGTTTTCACGAAGCTCTCTGCTATGCCGTTAC
>NZ_JBJQLJ010000081.1:0-1518 GCF_046486385.1 Escherichia sp. WS33
AAATAAGAAGAGGAAATGCAGCAGAATTATTTTCAGGGATACGGCACATTGCTATTAATATTTTGACGAATGATAAGGTATTCAAGGCAGGGTTAAGACGTAAGATGCGAAAAGCAGCCATGGACAGGAACTATCTGGCGTCAGTCCTTGCGGGGAGCGGGCTTTCGTAATCTTGCCCTGGGTAGGAGGCCCTCCAGGGATGTTAGTCGGTGCGGCAGTTGGAGCGGTGGTTATTGGTGGTGGTATAGTAATATACAACAATCGCGAGGCTGTTGGGGATGCGATTGAGAAAAGTATGGAGATGCGGGGTGAAGCCGAATTATTAAATGCACAAAGTCAAATGGAATTCTGGCGAGATCCCTATGGTGCTTTTTCCAGCGTGTTTGGAAATGATGATTCATCAAAAGAGAATCCAAATGTCGGGAAGGATTTGACGGATGAAGAGAAGAACTGTTTGGGCAGTGGCAGTACAGGAGGTTCGGGAGGGTGGGAGCCAGATGAGGATGGCGAAATAAGAAATACCTACAGGTCTATTAAGGATGCTCCTCAGTATCCCAGAGGGTTTAGGAATGTCCAAAATGGCACTACAAGGAATGTTGTAAAGGATCAGCAGTTATTGAAACAATTACGTAAAGTAGATTCAGGAAAATAGAGTAAAGTTTATAAAGATGGATTTGATGCGTCAGGTCGAAAAGTGTCCATTCACTATTTTGAAAGTCAGAGTGGTCGAGTATTTAATGTAAAAGTAAAACCTTATTGGAGTAATTTATAATGAGAATTGATTATAGTATTAGCAATGAACACGCAGAGAAATTTATCAGTCTTTTAGTGTTGGGTGTTTTATATTCTATTGAAAAAAAGCAATATCTATAGATGAGGCAGAAGGTTTTATATTTAAGCCATCTACGTCAAAAACATTGAATGCTGCATCGCACTCTAAAAACTTAATTGACATTATAGATTCTGGTTGTGAGCTTGAAGATATATCTAGCATCATTCCTGAAAATTTATCAGGTAATATTGATAAATTAATTAACCAGACGCTGGATTTTATTCGAGGTGCTCCTGATTTTGGCGGTGCAGTCGATAAGGAAATTATTTTAGTCAAATAAAAATATATCGTTAATATATGTTGGTGATGTTTTGTTGAGGGCTTTTTTATTGTTAGTGGTATAAATATAAGGGAGTGAGAATGAGCGGAAAACCGGCGGCGCGGCAGGGCGACATGACCCGCAAGGGACTGGATATTGTGCAGGGTTCAGCAGGGGTGCTGATAGGCGCGCCGACGGGGGTTGCCTGCTCGGTGTGTCCTAAAAAAAAGGACAGTCCAAATTATGGCAACCCGGTGAACCCGGTGCTGGGTGCAAAGGTGCTGCCGGGCGAGACGGACATTGCGCTGCCCGGCCCGCTGCCGTTTATTCTTTCCCGCGCCTACAGCAGCTACCGGACCAGAACACCCGCGCCGGTGGGGGTGTTTGGTCCCGGCTGGAAAGCGCCCTTCGATATCCGCTTACAGAT